>JAJEAO010000090.1 GCA_022822745.1 Acidobacteriota bacterium | reverse complement strand
GGCTCAGGCTCGGGCTCAGGTTCCGGCTCGGGGGCCGGGGGAGGCGCAGGCGCAGGGGCCGGCGCCGGAGCGGGGGTTTCATCCTCGCCGCATCCCGAGAGCACGAGACCGGCACCCAGGAACAGGGCAAGGAGGAGGATCAGCCCGCGGGGGACCGACTTCCTCGTGAACTGCGTCATTTCGCCTACCTCCTGTAGGGCGTTGATGGACAGGACCGCGTCTGCAGCCCCGTCCGGAGACCCCAGCGGGGATCCGGGGAGGGCAAGGCGCCGTCTCGTGAAATTCATTCCTACCTCCCGTAGGACGGGGCGGCCCGGTGCGCACACAGCCCACCGGCCAACTGCGAGGAAAGTATAGGCAGGTTGGCTCTGGGGGGCAAGGGGGTGAAGCCATCGAGGGACGGCTTGCAGGTGCGCATGACGGGTACCGGGTAGAAGAGGTTGTTCGCGCGATGACGCGCCGCCCGAGGAGGACGGCCGCTTGGCGCGAACGGAAGGGCTACTTCAACACAGGGCGGGCGGGGATGTCAAGCATGGGAATTTCGGCGGGGTGGCCAGGCCTCCTCACGGTGCGTGTCCGGCCCGGTGACGCGGGATCCCGAGGGCCCGGAAGGAGTGGAAGGGCTGGCGGAGCGAGGCCTGTCGAGCGCCGTCGCCTGGGGCGAAAGACCAACAGGGGCGGGGGAAACATGGATCCGGGCGGCAGCGGATGGAGGCTGTCCTCGCCGTCTGTGTCTGTCGCGGCGAGGGGCGCGCCGGGCACGCAGCCTCCGCCCCCGCTGCCCCATTCCGCAACGTCGTCCCCGCCAGGAGGAGATCCCGTGAAACACGAAAAGCACCCGTCTCCGCCGCGGGGCGCCTCGCCGACCCGATCTGTTGCCCGGGCCGGGAGAGCCGTCCGGCACTGCATCCGAGCGCACCGACGACCGCGCCACCGCGATGACTCCCTCTTCTCCGGACTCGACGAACGTCGCCGGAAGCGGGAGCTCGTCTCCGGCGTCCGGCTCCGCGGTGGAGTCCGGCGCGTTGCGGACGGGCCGGCTGGGGGTGGTCGTCTGGATGGCGCGCGATCAGCGCGAGGAGACCCGGGCGGAGCGCCGCGAGTCCGCCGACTCGCCGGTCGCCGGCGCCCGGGGCCCGGGGTTCGTCGGTCCGACGCGCCCGCGGGGCGGAACCCGGCTAGAATCCGCGACTTCGACCGCCGGGGCGTGGCTCAGTCTGGCAGAGCACCTGGTTCGGGATCAGGGGGTCGCAGGTTCAAATCCTGCCGCCCCGACGCGGTCGAGCGGTGAGTGTGGATCATCGGCCGCGAGGCGCGTATGGAGGCCCCCACCGGAGAACTGGCCAGTCTCCAGACTGGCGCCTGCGAGGGCGCAGCCGGCTTCGCTTCGGGAATTGCCGCTCTTGGAGAACCCCTACCGGGAGAACCGGGGCGCTCCATAGGCTGCCGGCGCGCCGGCGGGTCAGTTCTGAGTGCCGGGCAGGGGCTCGGAGCGCTGGCGGCGGGCGCGGAACTCGCTGGTGGGGGACCACGCGGGCCACTCGTCCCCGTCGGCGAGTCTCCGGCCCATGCGGTAGAGGAACTCGAGGTCGGCGGTCATGCCGCTCAGATCCCACTCCGGCAGCACCTCGTCGCCGGGCTTGTGGTACCGCTCGGCAACGTAGGCGTCCCGGACCTCCATGCCGTACTCGGGAGGACGGCCGATGAAGTCGGTGCCGGTGTCCGGATAGAACGCCGGGATCCCCACCCGGGCGAACTCGAAGTGGTCGGAGCGGTAGTAGTAGCCCTTCTCCGGCTCCGGGTCGGGGCTCAGGACGCGCCCGAGTCCGGCGGCGACCTCCGCGGCGACATCGTCGAGATCGGACTGCCCGAGTCCGACGACGGTGACGTCCGATGTCGGGCCCCAGACGTTCAGGCCGTCCATGTTCAGGGCGGCGACGGTTTCGGCCCGTGGGTAGATCGGGTTGTCGGCGTAGTGGCGTGATCCGAGGAGACCCTGCTCCTCCGCGGTCACCGCGAGGAAGACGACGCTGCGGCGAGGCGGGCCGTCCGCCATGAACGCCTCGGCGAGGGCGAGGAGGCCGACCGTCCCGGTGGCGTTGTCGAAAGCGCCGTTGAAGATGTTGTCGCCCTCCATCCCTTCGACGGTCCCGAGGTGGTCCCAGTGGGCGGTGTAGATCACCGTCTCGTCGGGCGCGTCGGTCCCCGGGGTCCGGGCGATCACGTTGTTCGATTCGAGCTCGGCGCGGGTGGTCTCGATCCGGAAGTCGGCGGTCACCCCGAGCGGCTCGGGGACGAACCCGGATCGGGCGGCGCGGGCCTTCGCCTCGGAGAAATCCGCGCCCGCCGCGGCGAAGAGCGAGGTGGCGAGATCGAGGTGGAGCCAGCCCTGGATCGCGAGGCGCTCGGGCGCCTCGTCGCCCGTCGGAGCGCGCAGGTCGAACTGCGGACCGGTCCACGAGCCCTGGACGACCTCCCACGGATACCCGGCCGGGCCGGTCTCGTGGACGATCAGGGCGCCGAGAGCTCCGGCGGCGAGCGCCTGCTCGTACTTGTAGGTCCAGCGGCCGTAGTAGGTCATCGCGTCGCCGCCGAAGTGGTGGTCGCCGGGCGGGTCGTTCACGAGGACGACGAGGATCCTGCCCCCGAGGTCGGCGTCCCCGAAGTCGTCCCAGTCGTACTCGGGGGCGTGGACGCCGTAGCCGGCGAAGACCAGTTCGCCCGAGGCCTCGGTCGCGGCCTCCTCGCGGCGGGTCCAGGCGACGAACGCCTCGCCGGGGGTCCACGGGCCGCCGGGGTCGGATGACGCCTCCATCGTGGTGGCGCGATAGCTCACCAGCGGGACGGGCTGGGTCCAGGCCGCCGGGCCGTCGAGGTTCGGGTTGCCCGGCTCGGCGCCGGCTTCGGCGAAGCCCCGGGTGAGGAACTCGACGGTCTTCTCCTCGCCCGGCGAGCCGGGAGCGCGGCCGCCGAAGTCGTCCGAGGAGAGCGTGGAGATCTGCTCGAGAAGCCGGGCTTCGTCGAAGCGGGGGGCCGGCGGGGCGCAGCCGACGATCGCGGCGCCGGCGGCGAGCGCGGCGCAGCCCATATAGAAGTAGATGCAACAGGAAACTCGACGGGGAACGGAGAACAACAGCGGCCACCTCACTTCGGCCCCGGGAGTCTGCCAGAATCCCCGCGCGGCGAGGGCGGCCGGCGCGGATCGTCCGCGGCGGCTCCGGCCCCGTCGCCCGAGGACGGTTTTCGTGGTTACATCCTGTTCTTCTGCATGGCGGCTGGTCTCGGCCGCGGTCTGGATCTCGCTCGCGGTGACGCTGGCGCGGCTGCTGGGCGCGCTCGGCGGGCTGCCCGACTTCCTGGTGAACCGGGAGGCCGGGGGCGCCGGCGCGATCATCGGGATCAGTTGGCTGGCGCCCATCTTCGCGGTGTGGTTCGGGCGGAAGCTCGCGGCGATGGGCGAGTCCGGGTTCAAGTCGGCTCTCTGCGTGAACTTCGTGTACGGGCTGGGGGCGCGGATCCCGGTGATCCTCATCATGCTGCTCGCCACGCTCGGCGACTGGGGCACCCACTACGACGCCTACCCGCCTCACGTGGAGGAGCAGCAGGCCCCACTCGCGCAGTGGTTCTTCGGCGGCGTACTCCCCCAGGTGGGCTTCTGGCTCATCCTGTGGACCACGCTGGTCGGCGGGGTGATCACCTGGCTGGTGGCTCGGCGGGGGGTGCGCGCCGGGTAAGCGCTATGGAGCGCCACTCTCCAGAGTGGCAGTCTCACGGTCCACGCCGGCTCAGCGTGCCGGGCAGGGCTGCTACCGCGAGAACCGGCCCGGCGCGCCGGCAGCCGTGCCGGGCGGGAGCCCGGCGCGCCGGCAAGGCGCCGGCGGAGGGCGCAGCCGGCTTCGCGTCGGGAATTGCCGCCCTGGAGAACCCCTACCGGGAGAACCGGGGCGTTCCATAGGGCGGCGCCGGCTGGACTGGGGCGCGGTGCCGCTCTGGAGAGCGGCGCTCCATACACCGGCGCGCCGGCGGAGGGCGCAGTCGGTTTCGCTTCGGGAATTGCCGCTCTGGCTCATCTTCGACAGTTTGAATTTGCAACTCGTTGTGGTGTAAAGAGTTACGACACGCCACAGACAGCTATGGCACTACACCGCGAGTGGAGGTCGAGGGCAGGCTTCGCGCTGTCTCAGGCTGCCGTGACCTCGAT
>JAJEAO010000058.1 GCA_022822745.1 Acidobacteriota bacterium | reverse complement strand
ATCGAGGTCACGGCAGCCTGAGACAGCGCGAAGCCTGCCCTCGACCTCCACTCGCGGTGTAGTGCCATAGCTGTCTGTGGCGTGTCGTAACTCTTTACACCACAACGAGTTGCAAATTCAAACTGTCGAAGATGAGCCAGGAGAAGGATGAGGCTGGGCGCACCCGACTCGGAGAGCCGGCCGGGTCTCCGGTCTGCGCGGACTTCGCGGCTGGCGGAGCGGCCAGATCGAGTCGGGAGTCGGAACCCCGCGTCCATTCCCCCGGGCGACGCGCCCCGCTCACCCTTTCAGGGGGGGCGGGGCGCCCGGGGGAGAACCTCATCCTCACCGCCAGGTCGAGCGCGGTCGTTGCCGCCGGACGGCAGGAGGATCTCGGCGTCGTCGCAGGCGGGCTGACCTCGCGGAGCGACGACGCGGACACGATCGAAGGGATCGGAGTCGTCGCCGGCTCGGGCCACGGCGAGGTCGCGGCGGGGCGCGACCGGCTCGCCGAGTTGGTCGAGTCCGGATCGTTGGGCTCGCGACCGCCGGCCGAGGACGGCGGAAGAGCCAGCTCGCGGTCGGGGGCGGCGCGGACAAGGGACGGAGGGAGCGGAGCGACCGGAGTCCGATGTCCGCGCCGCCCCCGACGGAAGAGGATCGAGCCGGGACAAGGGATCAGCACGTCCGCTTGGAGCTCGCTCGCGGGACTCGATGCGCCCAATCAGGAGTTGACCTCACCGACCGGCAAGAAGGCCGGTTTTGGCACTTGCGCGCTGGTGAAGAGTCCGTTCTCCTATCTGCAGAACCGCTCGTCGGGGGATCTGATGATGCGGATGAACAGCCACGTCCAGATCCGCAGCGCGCTGACTTCGACGGCGTTCTCGGCGGTGCTGGACGGGCTGTTCGTGCTGGCGTACCTGGTGCTGATGCTGCTGACCGACGTGGTGGTGACCGCCGTGGTCCTGGTGCTCGGTCTGTTGCGGGTGGTGGTGTTCGTCGCGACGCGGGTGAAGCGGCGGGAGCTGGTCTCGGAGTCCATCCAGCGGCAGGCGGAGGCGCGGAGCTACCAGGTGCGGATGCTCTCGGGGATGGAGGCGCTGAAGTCCATGGGGGCGGAGCGGGAGGTGGCGCGGAAGTGGACGGATCTGTTCGTGCGGGAGCTGAACGTGGGGATCGAGCAGAACCGGATCAACGCGACGGTCGGGGCGGTGACGGGGGCGCTGTCGGGGGTCGGGATGATGGCGATCCTGGTGGTCGGGGCGCTTCGGGTGCTGGATGGCCACATGACGCTGGGGGTGATGCTGGCGATGAACGCGTTCGCGATGGGGTTCCTGAGGCCGCTGTCGTCGCTGGTGGGGACGGTGGCGTCCATCTACCTGCTGGGCAGTTATGTGGATCGGATCGAGGACGTGATCGCGACGGAGCCGGAGGCGCGGGCGCCGGCGGGGACGCCGGAGGTGGATGTGCGGGAGGTGGAGCTGCAGCACGTGTCCTTCCGCTACAGCGACGCGGGTCCGGAGGTGCTTCGCGACGTGTCGCTGCGGATCGGGTCGGGGGACTTCGCGGCGTTCGTGGGTCCGTCGGGGGCGGGGAAGTCCACGGTGGCGAAGCTGCTGCTGGGGCTCTACGCCCCGACTCGGGGGCATGTGCTCTATTCGGGGGCGGACCTGGCGGGTCTGGATCTGAGGGAGGTGCGGCGGCGGATCGGGACGGTGACGCAGGCGGGCTGGTATGCGGCGGACACGGTGCGGGAGAACATCGCGCTGGGGAACCCGGAGATGAGCCTGGCCGAAGTGATCGAGGCGGCGCGGCTGGCGTGCATCCACGAGGACATCGTGAAGCTGCCGCTGGGTTACGACACGATGCTCTACGACGGCGGCTTCCTGATGTCGGGGGGACAGATGCAGCGGCTGGCGCTGGCGCGGGCGCTGGCGAAGCGGCCGCCGATGCTGATCCTCGACGAGGCGACGAGCCACCTGGATCCGAAGCTCGAGGCGCGCATTCAGCGGCGACTGGCGGGCCTGCGGTGCACGCGGGTGGTGATTGCGCAGCGGCTGAACACGATCCGCGACGCGGACCGGATCTACGTGCTGAAGGACGGCGGGATCGTGGAGGAAGGAGGGCACGCGGATCTGATGGAGCGTGACGGCGAGTATGCGGCGCTGGTGCGGGCTGGCGGGGGAGAGAAGGGGTGAGGTTGCGACGATGGGTCGCGCGGACGCGGCTGCGGCTCGCCGGGGACGAGATCGTGGGCGCGGTCCTGGGAGGAGCGGACGGAGGCCGGGTGCGGATGGGTCTGAGGGAGGGAGAGGCGCTGCGGCTGCGGGACCGGGTTGCCGCCGGAGACGGGCTCGAATGGGAGTCGGGTTCGGGAAGCGATGCCCGCTGGTTGCCGGTGGACGAGGCGCGGGTGGGGCCGGGCTACGGCGGGGGCGGGAACGCCGTGCGCGCGGTCGAGATCCGGCTGAGCGAACCGGCGCGCCTTCCGGCGCGAACCCGTCCGGTGGTTCTGGTCGCCGAGGAGACCCGAGACCTCGTCGGCCTGCGAGCGGCTTCGAGGGCCACGGGCCTGGAGATCGTCATGGCGGAGGAGCTGGCGGACCGGGACGCGGTGGGAGTGCTCGTCGCCGGCGCCCGCGGTCGCTCCGCCGATCCCGGGCGGGTCCGGTCGCTGACTGGCCGGTTCCCGGGGTTGCGGGTGTTGCTGGTGGCGCCGGGAGCGGTGACGATGCCGTCGTGGGCGGATCTGCTCGATTCGGGGCGGGTGTTCTTCGTCGGCGGGGACTGGCCGGAGGGCCGGGTGCTGGAGGGGCTGCTGGCTGGCGCGGCGGATGAGGCGTGGCTCCGACGGGTCTGGCGGGAGGTCGGCCCCCGGGAGGACACCGAGGACGGCGCTCCGGCCTTCGCCTGGTACGACGCGGGGCGCGTGGTCCGAAGGCGGGCGGCGCAGCGGGTTCTGGGGGATCTGGGAGCGCAGGTCGAGAGACGGGTGAAGGGCGCGCGGGCCCGGGTTCTCGCGCTGGACGAATGGGCGGAGGGGCTGATCGGGGCGCAGCCGGTGGAGGAAGGAGATCTGGCCGACAGCCCGGTGGCCGGGCTGATCGCGCTGGCGGTGCGGGCGGGCGTGGGCATCGCGGTGGAGCGCGCCGGGGAGTCGCCGTTCTACGACGAGGATCTGGACCGGCTGCCGGGGTGCGGCCCGGAGCTGGTGGCGGCGCCGGTGCGGGATCTGTCGGGGACGGTGCTGGGGGTCGTGGCGGCGTCGCCGCTGCGGGACGAGGGCGGGCTGGGTCCGGAGGCGCTTCGCGAGGTCGAGCGGCTCGCCGCCGGGTTCGCCGTCCCGCTGGCGGCGCTTCGGGACGAGGGGGGCGAGATCGAGGAAGTGGGGAAGAACCGGACGCTGTTCCGGACGGAGGCGATCGAGGACCAGCGCCGCTCGGAGACGCCGAGCGCGATCCTGAACGTATCGGAGAGGTGGGGCTGGTGGATCGTGGGCGGTCTGGCGCTGTTCCTGTTCGCGGTGGGGCTCTTCCTCACGTTCGGGACGGCGAGCGAGTACGCAGAAGGGGTCGGGGTGGTGCGCGGCAGGAACCGGATCCCGGTGGTGGCGACGGCGGGAGGCACGGTGGCGGCGGTGCGGCTGACGCCGGGGGCGGAGGTCGCCGCGGGGGATGTGATCGGGACGCTCTACGACATGGCGGAACTCGCGGAAGTGGAGCGGCTGGAGCACGAGTACGAGGACGCGCTGGTGCGCCTGCTGCGGAACCCGGAGGATCCGGGGGCTGGCGGGGGGCTGGCGGCGCTCCGGGGCGCGAGCGAGGCGGCGCGGGCGGCGCTGGACCAGCGGCGGCTGACCGCTCCGGCGGGAGGCGAGCTGGCGGATATCCGGGTCCAGGTGGGGGCGCTGGTGTCGCCGGGGCAGACGGTGGCCACGGTCCACGCGCGGGGTGGCGGGTTCGAGATCGTGGCGGCGGTGCCGGGCAACTTCCGGCCGCTGCTGCGGGCGGGGCTGCCGGTGGTGGCGGAGCTGGACCAGTTCCCGGGGAGCCGGTTCCACCTCGAGGCGAGCCTGGTGAACCCGGAAGTTCTGGGGCCGGAGGAGGTGAGGGCGCTGGTGGGGTCGCTGCTGGCGGCGCCGACGGAGGGAGGCGGCCCGGTGGCGCTGGTCCACGCCGAGCTGGCGGCGGTGCTGGTGAGCAGCACCGGCGAGGAGTTCCCGCTGTATGACGGGATGCGGGGACGGGTGCGCATCCCGGTGCGGGAGCAACGCTTCATCGTCACCCTCTGGCCCGCCCTCGGCCGCGCCGAGTGAAGCCTCTCCTTTCTCGCGGCCCGGGCCGTCAGCGCGGCGGTGCGCGGCCTCGCGGTGCGCGGCCTCGCGGTGCGCGCCGACAGCCGTCGCGTGGTCCGATCGCCGAGGAGCAGGTTCCAGATTGAAGTCTGTACTGTCGCCCGGATCCGACGAGTCGGCGCCGCCCTCGCCCGAAAGGAACAGGGAGAGACTCCGAACATGACCTCGTGGGATCCCTTGGGGCCGTTCCAGCCGGGCGCGGGTGGCATGCCGCCCTTCCTGGCCGGACGCGAGGCGGTACAGAGCCGCTTGCGCACCCTTCTGATGCGACTTCGGGAC
>JAJEAO010000036.1 GCA_022822745.1 Acidobacteriota bacterium | reverse complement strand
CCTCGCCGAGTTCAACCGTCGCCTCGCCGAGTGGCTGGTCTGGTACAACACCGAACGGCCCCACCAGAGCCTCGACGGCGAAGTCCCCATGGCCGTCCTCGCCAGAGAGGCGGAGCTCCGCGAGGACCGGCCCCTCTACCGCCCGCCACCCCCGCCGCGCACCAGAACCCGCACCTCCGCCCTTGTTGCCGGCGCCCAACCGACTCGACATCCCCGTCCCCGCCTCGGGAAGCCTCCACCCCCTCCCGGAATCCCCCACTGCCAAAGAGGGTGGGCCCGTACACAGACTTGCTCGGCATCCGGCCAAGGCATAGGCTTTGGCCTATGTCTTCGCCAGAAGTTCGAGGTTCTCGTCGCCAGACGGCCCGGCTGTTTCGCAACGGCCGGAATCAGGCGGTTCGGATCCCGCGCGCGTTCGAACTGGATGCGGACGCCGTGGTCATCCATCGTGAAGAAGGTCGGTTGGTGCTCGAGCCGGTCGAGCGAACTCCCTCCCTCGCCACGATTCTGGCCGGCCTCCAACCCCTGGACATGGACTTCGGGCCGATCGACGACCCGCCCGCCACCCCAGAAGAGATCTTCTAGCGTGGCCCGGTTGCGGTACATGTTCGACACGAACGTCGTCTCCGCACTGGTGCGTGACCCGCGCGGCGCCCTGGCTCGACGAGTGGCGGCGCTCCCGCCCGGCAGCTTCGCCATCAGTCTCGTGGTCGCGGGTGAGCTTCGCTACGGCGTGAAGCGGCGCAACTCGAGGCGGCTGGCGAAGCAGGTCGAAGGGGTGCTGTCGGGAATCCCGATCCTCAGCCCGAACGAACCCACCGACCGGCACTACGGCGAGATCCGCAGCGCCTCGAACGGATCGGACGCCCCATCGGCCAGAACGATCTGTGGATCGCCGCCCACGCGCGCGCCGTTGGGGCGATCATGGTCACCGGCAATCTGCGCGAGTTTCGTCGCGTTCCACAGTTGCGAGTGGAGGACTGGGGCAAGGCGCCGAGGCGAACTCCGGAACCGGAACCGGCTTCTCACGCGCCGCGGTAGCCGAGGGCCGGGTGGCGGAGATCGAGGTAGGCCTGGTCCGCGAGCGAGGCGACCTCGAGACGCCGGGCGTGGGCGGCAAGGAGGCGGATCGGCGCGGCGAGGGGAGCGGCCCCCGCCGCGGCGGCGCGGATCGCGGCGTGGAGTTCGCGTCGGGAGTCGGCGTCGAGGCGTCGCTTCAGGTGGCCGGCGAGGTGCTCGAGGACGTTCCGGTGGGCGTTCGGGGCATCGGGCTCGGCGAGCGCCGCGAGGAAGGCGGGGCGATAGGCGGCGAGAGCGGCGGCGGGATCCCCGGCGGTGGCGAGCCGGTGGCCGAGACGGCGGGCGGCGGCTTCGCTGTGCGCCATGAGCAGCATCTTCCAGCGGGCGTGGAAGGCGTAGAGGGATCTCCAGCGGGAAGGTCGGCGCTCCGGTGGAGACTCCAGGCCGCGACGATCCGCCGGTCGCGGCGCGAAGGCTGTCCGGATCGCCCGGATTTCCCGGATCTCCCGGAGGGCGAAGACCCGGGTGATCCAGTGGTCACGCTGCCGCGGCTCCTCGAGGGCGACCTCCGAGATCTGCGGGACTTCCGGGAGGGCCTCGGATACCGTCCGGGCGAAGATCCCCTGCCCGGTGGCCGAGACCTCCACGCCGTTCGAGAGAATCCGGGCGTCTCCCGGCCCGCAGCTCGGGGATCTCGACTTGAGAACGATGCCGCAGACGCCCGCTCTCCGGAACCGCTCCGCCGCGGCGCGGGCGTACCGGACTCCGGCCGCGGTGAGATCCTCGCTCCGGCTGCCGATGAGCCGGGGGCCGGCGGCGGTCGCTTCGCGTTCGAGATGGATCTTCGGGCGGGGCACGCCGAGCCCCATGCCCGCTTCCGGACACTCGGCGAGAAGGGAGAACGCGGCGCCCAGGCGCTCGACGACGCGGTCGGAGCGGCGGTGGTCGCCGTCGTAGCGCACCGGGACGCCGAGAAGACATGCCGAGACCGCGATCCGGGGCGGCGCGCCGGGGGGCACAGCCTGCATCGGACCACAGCCGGGCGGGATCACCCGCATTGGACCACAGCCGGAGGGCATCTCCTGCATTGGACCACGGGCAGGCGGCGTCGCCCGGATTGGACCACAGCCGGAGGGCATATCCTGCATTGGACCACAGGCGGGCGGGCTCCGGGCTCGCCGCCGACTTCGACGACCGGGTGGCCTCGTGTCGGGCGTGCCCCCGGCTGGTCGCCCACCGGGAAGCGGTCGCGGCCGCCCCACCCCGCCGGCATCGCGGGGAGAGCTACTGGGCGCGCCCGGTGCCGTCCTTCGGCGTTCCGGACCCGCGGCTCCTCGTCGTGGGTCTCGCCCCCGCCGCGCACGGGGCGAACCGGACCGGACGGATGTTCACCGGGGACCGCTCGGGAGAGTGGCTCTACGAAGCGATGCACCGGTTCGGGTTCTCGTCCGCGCCTCATTCCCCCGACCCCGGAGACGGCCTGCGCCTCCTGGACGCCCGGATCACCGCCGCCGCCCACTGCGCCCCTCCGAAGAACCGTCCCCTGGCGGCCGAACTGACCGCGTGCCGGCCGTTCCTGGCGGAGGAGCTGCGGCCCGGGAGCCGGCTGCGGGTCGTCGTGGCGCTCGGCGGCGTGGCGTTCACCTCCGTCCTCCGGGCGTGGAGAGCGGCGGGCCGGCCGCTCGCGTCCCCGGCGCCCCGGTTCGGACACCTGGCGGAAACGGACCTCATCGGCGGGATTCGCCTCATCGCCAGCTACCACCCCAGCCAGCAGAACACGTTCACCGGAAGACTGACCCGGGAGATGTTCCACCGCGTGTTCGCGAGGGCCCGCCGCGAGGCGGACCGGAACGACCCGGACTGAGCCGGTTCAGCCCGCGACCGCCGCCCGCTCCCGCTCCGTGACCCGGGCGTAGAGCGCCTCGTAGCGCGGCAGGATCCGGGACCGGGCGAAACGGGAGACCGCCCGGGCGCGACCGGACACCCCCATGGCGCGCCGGAGCGGTTCGTCGCGCAGCAGGCGAACGGCGGCCCCGGCCATCCCCCCGACGTCGCCCACATCGAAGAGGAAGCCGGCGTCCGGAGTCACGACTTCGGGAAGGCCCCCGATGCGGGTCGCGATCACCGGCACCCGGTTGACCATCGCCTCGAGCGCGGTGAGGCCGAAACTCTCCTGCTCGCTGGGGAGAAGGAGCAGGTCGGCGCAACCGAGCGGCCCCTGGATGTCGTCCTGCTGTCCGAGGAAGATCACGTCGCCCACCAGATCGAGCTCCCGCACGAGCTGCTGCGCGAACAGCCGCTCCGGGCCTTCCCCGACAAACACCAGCCGCGCCGGAAGCGCCCGCCGCACCCGCTCGAAGACCCGCACGACGTCGCTCACCCGTTTCACCGGGCGGAAGTTCGAGATGTGCATCAGGATGGACTCCCCGTTCGGGGCCCAGGCCTCCCGGGCGCAGCCCTCGTTCCCGGGCCGGCGCTCCCGGATGTCCACGAAGTTCGGGATCACCTCGACGTCGAGATTCGGAGAGAAGTCGCGGCGGGTGCGCTCGGCGAGGTAGTCCGAGACCGCGGTCACCGCATCGGACCGCTCGAGCGTGAAGCGGATGACCCGATCGAAGGACCGGTCGGCCCCGACCAGGGTGATGTCCGTTCCGTGCAAGGTGGTCACGAGTCGGGTGCGGCCGCTGCCGATGATCTCGCGCGCGAGGAACGCGCTCACCGCGTTCGGCACCGCGTAGTGGGCGTGGATGACGTCGAGCCCGCCGCACTCGTCGGCGACCTCGGCCAGCTTGGTCGCGAGCCCCAGCGTGTAGGGGGGGAACCGGAACAGCGGGTAGGAGGCGATCTCCACCTCGTGGAACCGCAGGCCGGGATGAAAGCGCCGCAGCCGGAAGGGCGTGGCGTAGCTGACGACGTGGACCTCGTGCCCGGTCCTGGCGAGGCCCATCGCGAGTTCGGAGGCGACGACGCCGCTGCCGCCGTGCGTCGGGTAACAGACGATCGCGATCCGCACGGGCGACGGAGCGTAGCAGCGGCGCCGGGGGCCTCAGCCCCCCGGAGGGCGCGCGTTCGCGCCCTGCCGGGGTGCTCGCCGGCCGACTCCGGCGTTCCTACGCGTCGCGGTAGTCGTTGTCCTCGTCGGGATCGACCATCAGGACGAACTCGGGATAGGCGTCCACGCCGAGCTCGGCCGCGTCCTGCCCGATCAGCTCCACTTCCTTGGAGACACGCACGCCGACGGTCCGGTCGAGCACGGTCCAGACGATCCACGAGAGGCTGAAGACGAAGGCGCCGACGCTCACCACGCCGAGGAGCTGGACCCCCACGTTCGCGCCGGCGGCGATGCTGGTGGCCAGCGTTCCCCAGATGCCGGCGAAGAGGTGGGCCGGGACGGCGCCGACCACATCGTCCACTTTCCGACGCTCGAGCAGCTTCAACCCGGCCGTGCAGAGGAGGGCTCCGATGGCGCCGATCAGAATCGCGATCCGGCCGTCGGCGATGTCGGGTCCGGCCGTGATGGCCACCAGCCCGGCGATGGCGCCGTTGAGTCCGGCGAAGAGATCGAGGCGCCCGAGAATGGGCTTCGAGACCAGAAGCGCCGTGACGACCCCGGCGGCCGCCGCCAGGTTCGTGTTCACGAGCACGTTGCTCATCAGCAGCACGTTGGCGGCGCCGTCGAGGGCCAGAACGGACCCTCCGTTGAAGCCGAACCACCCGAGCCAGAGGATGAAGACCCCGAGCGTGACCGCGGGGATGTTGGAGGGCGGCGTGGACTTGACCGAGCCGTCCTTGCGGTACTTGCCCCAGCGCGGCCCGACGACCAGCAGGGCGGCCAGCGCGGCCCAGCCCCCGGTCGAGTGGACGATGGTGGAGCCGGCGAAGTCCTGGAAGCCCATCTGGGAGAGCCAGCCGCCGCCCCAGGTCCACGCCCCCACCACGGGGTAGATGACCGCGGTGAGCAGGGCGGTGAAGCCGAAGAAGGCCCAGAGGCTGACGCGCTCGGCCAGCGCGCCGGAGACGATCGAGGCGGTCGTGGCCACGAAGACCATCTGGAAGAACCAGTCGGAAGTGACGGCGTAGTTGTTCCCGACGACCGCGCCGAGGGCGCTCTCGTCTCCACCGAGGAGCCGGATCTCGTCGGCGGACGGCCCGTAGAAGAGATCGAGCGAGCCGATGACCGCGCCCACATCGGTGTACATCACACCGTAGCCGACGATGTAGTAGGCGAGCCCGGCGATCGCGTAGAGGCCGATGTTCTTCAGGCAGATCATCGAGGCGCTCTTGGAGCGCACCGATCCGGACTCCAGCATGGTGAAACCGGCGCACATCCACATCACCAGGGCCCCCCAGACGAGGAAGGAGAAGGTGTTGAGGACGAAAGCGCTCTCGGCGGCGGCGTCCTGGGCCCAGGCCGCGGCGGGCCAGACGACGAGAATGGCCAGCCCGAGCAGCGTGCTCCAGGCGATGCGCCGCAGCCAGCGGGGCGTGCGGTGGAATCGGCTGCGGGTTCTCATGGTGGCTCCCTTGGTATGGATGCGTGGGATCAGGGCCGATGCCCGGGGCGCGCCGGCTCGCGGGGCCGCTCCGGGACCGACGCCCTCGAGCGACACCGGCCCGGCCGTCGAGCCGGGGTGGCGGCGAGGGTCACGACCGCGGAGGGCGGGCGGATCAGCCCGAAAGGCTTGCCTGGGCCTCCTCGGATGTTTCGAAGACCTTGGCGAGACGGACGAATCCGCTGACCTCGAGGACCTCCCGGATGTGCGGGGGCACTCCGGAGAGGGCCAGCCCGCCTCCGGCGGCGGTCGTCTTGCGAATCGCGATCAGCAGAACGCGCAGCCCGGCGCTGCTCAGGTAGCGGAGGCCGCTGCAATCGAGGACGAGCGCGGTGACGCCCTTGCCGAGGACGGCGTTCAGGGCGTCGTTGAAGTCCTTGGCGCTCGCCGAGTCGATGCGGCCGCTGACTCTCGCCACCGCCGCGGCTCCGGAGTAGGTGGGTTCCACGTTCATGCACTTTCCTCCGGTGCGCCTCGAAAGGCTTCGCGCGGCCGGGTCGCCGGGGCCCGTCAGGTTCAGGGCCGTTTCGGAATCCGATACATTGTATGGGCCCTCGTGGGCGCGGGGACGGCCGCGGTGGGCGCGATGCGATCCAGCGGGCCTGCCGAGGCCCCGGCATGGGAGTGAGACGAGCGTGGCCAAGATCCTTGTCGTGGACGACGAGCCCGATCTGGAGGTGCTGCTGCGGCAGAAGTTCCGCCGCAAGGTCCGCAAGGGACTGCTCACGCTCGTCTTCGCCCACGACGGGGTCCATGCGCTCGAGACGCTGGACGAGCACCACGATGTGGACATGGTGCTGTCCGACATCAACATGCCCCGGATGGACGGTCTGGCCCTCCTGCGCGAGATCGGCAAGCTGGACCGCGACCTGACGGCCGTGATCGTCACCGCCTACGGGGACATGAGGAACATCCGCACCGCGATGAACCGCGGCGCGTTCGACTTCATCACGAAGCCGATCGATTTTTCCGACCTGGACACGACGATTTCCAATGCCCTCCGGCACGGGGATCTCCTGCGCGAAGCGCTCCGCTCCCGGGACGAGCTGGTGGCGCTGCGTCGCGAGCTCGGCGTGGCGGCGCGGATGCAGGAGTCCATCCTCCCGACCGTGTTCCCGAGGGATCCGCGCTTCGAGATCCACGCTTCCATGACCCCGGCGCTCGAGGTGGGCGGGGACTTCTACGACTTCTTCAGGCTCGAGGACAGCCGGATGGGGATCGTGATGGCGGATGTCTCGGGCAAGGGGGTGCCCGCGGCGCTCTTCATGATGGTGAGCCGGACGCTCATGAAGGGAGCCGCGATCGGCGAGTCCGATCCCGCCACCGCGGTGGCGGAGGCGAACCGCCTGCTCGTCGAGTCCAACGAGGAGGCGATGTTCGTCACGCTCTTCTACTCCACCTTCGATCCGGCGACCGGCAGGCTGCGGTTTGCGAACGGAGGACACAACCTGCCCTACCTGGTGAAGCAGGACGGTCGCGTGGAGCAGATCGACTGCGACGCCGGCCTCGTGCTCGCCGTGCTGCCGGATTTCGACTTCCCCGCGGGCAACCTGAAGCTCGAGCCGGGGGACGTGATCTTCTTCTACACCGACGGCATCACCGAGGCCATGAACGAGGAAGGGGAGGAATTCGGGGAGAAGGCGCTGGCGCGGGTGCTGGCGGAAGCGGCGGGCTCGCGCGCGGCCGCCACGAACGGCGCCGTGGTCGCGGCGGTCAGGACCCACGCCGGGGACGCGGCCCAGTCCGACGACATCACCTGCCTGAGCCTGCGCTACGCGGGCAGCGGCTGATCTCTTCCCGCGCGACCGGTCGCGGGGGGAACCGCGCCGCGGCCCTCGCCGGGCGTGCGCCAATTGCGAACCCGCCGGGCATCTGCGAGACTATGGAATCCGGTGGCGCCGAGCGCGCCGGCGGCGCTCCGGGTCCGAAAGGGTCGCGCCACCGAGGCGAGGCCGACGAGGATCACCGGACAGGACGCGAACCCAAGCGCCGTGCGCCGTCTCGGCGAGCCCCGGCCTGAAAGCGAAAGGACGGAATTCATGGATACGCTGATCGTCAAGGTGAGTCACCGGGCCACCTGCGTCCCCCCGCAGGCCACCACCGACGAGGCGTGCCGCCTCATGCTGAAGGACCGCGCCAGCGCCTGCATCGTCGCCCTCGACGACGGCGTCCCGCTCGGCATGTTCAGCGAGCGCGACGTCCTCCGCCGCGTCATCGCGGCCGGTCTCGACCCGAAGACCACGGCGGTCGAGGAGGTCATGACCCCCGATCCGGTCACCGTGACCCAGGAGACGTCGCTCGAGGAGGCGCTCGAGATCATGGTCACGAGGGACTTCCGGCACCTGCCGATCATGGACGGCAGGCGCGTGGCGGGCATGACCACGGTTCGGCGCGTCCTGAAGTACAAGCTGGACCAGAACAGGGAAGAGCTGGAGTCGGTCGTGAGCTTCTTCACCGCCGACGGCATCGGCGGGTAGCCGCGGCCCGTCGTCGGCGGAGCGGACGGCTGGCGGTCCGGGCGAACCGGTGGTTCCGGCTGGCGGTCGGGGCGACCCGGTGGTTCCGGCTGGCGGTCCGGGCGAACCGGTGGTTCCGGCTGGCGGTCGGGGCGACCCGGTGGTTCCGGCTGGCGACCCGGGCAACCCGGTGGTTCGAGCCGTCGAGCATGTTGACCCTGTTTACGGCCTGAGCCTCTCGAGGCTCCCCGGCTGCGCCGAAACCTCCGGTGAGGGGGTCGAAGGCGGAATATCCCTGCAAATCCTCCACGTCCTGCAGAATTTGCATGGATGAGGCGGCGATTGGAGCCCGTGATCCGGGCCGCGCTGGCGGAGTAAGCCGCCGTGGTCCTGGTGGGACCGCGCCAGGTCGGCAAGACCACGCTGGCGCGCCGGATCGGCAGGGAGGTGGGGGCCAGGTACTTCGACCTCGAGGATCCCGAGGACCGGGCGCGGCTCGCCGATCCCCGCCGGGCGCTGGAACGGCTCGAAGACCGGCTGGTCATCCTCGACGAGATCCACCGGGCACCCGAACTGCTGCTGACGCTCCGGGGCGTCGTGGACCGGGGCCGCGAGAGCGGACGGGACACCGGCCGGTTCCTGATCCTCGGATCCGCTTCGCTCGATGTCCTGAGAAGCACCGGGGAAACGCTCGCCGGGCGCGCGACCGAGATCGATCTGGGGCCTTCGACGTGCTGGAGATCGCTTCGGCGACCGACGCCGTGGAGTCCCTGTTCCTCCGCGGCGGCTACCCGCGATCGTTCCTCGCACCCGGTGACGGGGCCAGCTTCCGGCGGCGGCGCGACCTGCTCCGGACGCACCTGGAGCGGGAACTCTCCTGGCTGAGCCCGAGGCTCCCGGCGGAGACCCTGCGCCGCCTGTGGACGATGCTGGCGCACTCGCAGGGCGAGCTCCTGAACGCCTCCCGGCTCGCCGGCTCGCTCGGCGTCAGCGCGAACACGGTGAACCGCTACCTGGACACCCTCGCCGACCTGCTGCTGGTGCGCCGCCTCCCGCCGGTGCTCCCCAACCTGCGCAAGCGGCTCGTCCGCTCCCCGAAGCTCTACCTGCGGGACTCCGGCTTCGTCCACGCGCTGCTCGGACTCCCCACGATGCACGCCCTCGGCGGGCATCCGGTCCTCGGCAGCTCGTGGGAGGGATTCGTCGTCGAGAACCTGCTGGCGGCCGCCCCGGACTTCACCGAAGCCGGGTTCTTCCGGACCGCCGGGGGCGCCGAGGTGGATCTCGTCCTGGATCTCCCCGGGGGAGAGCGCTGGGCGGTCGAAGTGAAGTGGGCCCGATCGCCTCGCCCGGGAGGCGCTTCGGCCCGACCGCTCCTTCCTCGTGGGCGGCGGGGATCTCCGATACCCCGCGGGCCGCGGCGTCGAGGGGATCGGACTCCGCGAGCTCGCCGGGGAACTCGCCTCCCGGGGCCCGTGACGCGAGGGTCGCCGGGAAAGGCTCAATCCTCCATCGGGGGCTTTCGCTTCGCGAGCAGCCAGCCTCCGAGGAACAGCGCCGCCCCCACCCCGGTCGTGACCAGCATCCGCCGCTCCGCGTCCGCGCCGAAGAAGAGCACGCCGGCGCTGGTCACGAACAGGATGCCGGCGAGCTGCAAGCCCCGTCCGGCGTAATAGCGCAACCAGGCGAGGAGGACCGGGCGGGGGAGGGACTGGAGTCCGTCGCTGCGGACGGTCCGGCGGGGGCGTCGCTTCATCGTTCGGGCCTCGGGGCCTATCTTCGCCCGAAGCGGCGTTCGAGGAAGGCGAGGTCGAGCCGGAGGACCGTGGGCCGGCCGTGGGGACAGGTCGAGGGCTTCGGAGTCTCCCACAGCGCGGCCACCAGCCGTTCCATCCGTTCCCGGGCGAGCGGCGTGTTCGCGGTGACCGCCCCGTGGCAGGCGAGCCGCGCCATGAGCCGGGCGCGGGCGTCGTGGGCGGCGTCCTCGACGCACTCGTCGCCGGCGCCCCCGAGCGCCTGGCGCAGCACGGCGATCCCGCGGCCCACCCCGAGCGCGGCGGGCACCCGGCGGACCAGGCAGCGCCGCGATCCGGACCCGCCGCCGACGTCCTCGATGCCGAAGCCGACGGCGGCGAGCCGATCCCGGTTCCGCTCCAGCGCCGCCTCCTCCGCCGCCGACAGCTCGACCGTCACCGGCTGGAGAAGCGGCGCCGAGGCGATGTCCGGGGGCGACTCCATGAGCCGGTCGTAGATCACGCGCTCCTCGGCGGCGTGCTGATCCACGAGCGCCAGGCCGTCGGCATCCTCGGCGAGGATGTAGCTCTGCCGGAACTGCCCGATCACCGCGGGGGGCGATTTCCCGAAATCGAGGTACGTGGGCGCCGGTGATCCGCCGGTCTCCCGGCCGTAGAGCAGCTCGGCGGCGGCGAGGCCGTCCTCGGGGCGGTCGGCGGCGAAGTCCCCCGACGCCCCGCCCGGTGACGCACGCCCCCTCGACGGCACCCCGGCGGGAGCCCTGCCCCCCGAAGACACCCCGGCTGGCGCCCTGCCACCCGAAGAGGTTCCGGGAGCGCCGGACGACCGGCGACGGACCGGCGCCGCCCCCAGATCCACCTGCCTCGGCGATCCCTCGAGAGCGGAGAGCACGCTCCGGAACACCGCCCGGTAGGCGGCGCTGGCGTCGGCGAAGCGGACCTCGGACTTCGCCGGATGGACGTTCATGTCCACCAGGTCCGGGGGCGCATCAAGAAAGACGCGCCCGCGGGGGATCCCGGTCAGGCTCGAGACCCGCCGATACGCCTCCACCACGGCGTGAAAGAGCCGCCGGTCGCGGATCGGTCGCCCGTTCACGAACAGGCGCAACCCGGACGACGCGCCCCGCGGCGCCATGGGCGGCGCCAGAAACGCCCGGACCGCGAGCGACCCGGAGGTCGCCTCGACCGCGATCGCATCCGCCGCCCACTTCCCTTCGATCTGCCCGAGCCGCGCCGCCGCGTCCTCCGCCGGGTCGAACCAGCGAACCCTCCGGCCGTCCGTCGTCAGTTCGAACCGGATCTGCGGCCAGCAGACGGCCAGGTCTTCGAGCCCCTGGACGATGTGGGCGCGCTCGGTCCGGTCGGCGCGCAGGAATTTGCGGCGGGCGGGAACATTGAAGAAGAGATCCCGGACCTCGACCACGGTCCCCGGCGTCATCCCCACCGGCTTCTCCACCGGCGGCGCCCCGCCCTCGACGAACAGCTCCCAGCCGGCGTCGCTGTCCCTCTCCCGGGTGCGCAGCCGGAACCGGGAAACCGAGGCGATCGAGGGCAGCGCCTCGCCCCGGAACCCCAGCGAGCCGATGGCCGAGAGATCCTCGACCGTCTCGATCTTGCTCGTCGCGTGACGCTCCAGCGCGAGGCGGGCGTCCTCGCGACTCATCCCGATCCCGTCGTCGCGCACCCGGATCGAGGCCTTCCCCGCCCCCCGGATCGCGACGGCAACCGCGGCGGCGCCCGCGTCGATCGCGTTCTCCACGAGCTCCCGCGCGACCGCGGCGGGCCGCTCCACGACCTCGCCGGCGGCGATCTGGTTGGCGACGACCGGAGGCAGCCGCCGGATGCGACCCATCAGCCGGGCCGCGCCCCGGGAGCGCGTCCGGCGAGCTCGCGCAGGTCGCCCACCTCGGCGAACAGCCCGTCCAGCCCGGCGAGAAGCGCCAGCCGGTTCCGCCGCACCCGCTCGTCCTCCACCATGACCAGCACATCGTCGAAGAACCGGTCCACCGCCGGGCGCAGGCGGGCGAGGGCGGCGATCCCCTCCGGGTACTCGCTGGCTGCGAAAGCGGCCTCCACCTGGCGTCGGGTCGCCCCGAGCGCGGCGTGCAGGGCAGCCTCGGCGGGCTCGGAGAACCGATCCGGGGCGACGGCGGGCAGATCGCGCGGCGGCGGGGGCAGGATCCGCCGGACGCGGGTCGCCGCCGCCGCGAGCGCCGCGAGGTCGTCCCCGTCCCGCGCCGCCGCCAGCGCCTCGATCCGGCGGTGGGCGTCGTCCACCCGAAGGGACAGCACCCGGCCCGCGAGCACCGCCCGCGCTTCCTGAGGGCGGCCTCCGCGGGAGAGCGCGTGGAGCAGCCGGTCCCGGAAGAAGGCGCGCAGCCGGTTGCCGGCCTCCGAGCGCTCCGGGCCCCCGAACTCCCCGTAGCCTTCGAGCGCGAGGTCGAGAACCCGGTGCGGCGTCAGCCGGACCCCCGGCGCGTCGGCGAGCAGCCGGATCACCGAGAACGCCGCCCGCCGGAGGCCGAACGGATCCCCTCCCCCGGAAGCCGACTCCCCGGCGAGCGTCAGCCCGGCGAGCGAATCGGCCGAGTCCGCGAGCGAGACCGCGACCCCCTCCGGCGTGCGGGGCAGATCGCCATCGAGCCCGCCGGGCCGGTAGTGGTCGTACACCGCCCTCCACACGCTCTCCGGCGCGCCCTCGTCCCGCAGCAGCAGCCCGCCGGTCACTCCCTGGAGCGAGGCGAACTCGCCGACGAGCCCGGTCACGAGGTCGCACTTGGCGAGCCCGGCGGCCTCGGCGGCGGCGGCCGGGTCCGCGCCCACCGCCGGCGCGATCCGTTTCGCCAGCTGCTCCAGCCGGTCCGCCTTCGCGTCAAAGGCGCCGAGGCGGCGATGGAACGAGACCCCGGCGAGCCGGTCCCGTCGGGCCGCCAGTGGCAGCCGGCGATCCTCGTCGAGGAAGAACTGCGCGTCCTCCAGGCGGGCGAGCACGACCCGCTCGCTCCCCCGTCGCACCGCCCCGATGGGGTCGTCGGGCAGGTTCGTGGCCGCGACGAAAGCCGGCGCCCCCGCCAGCGGGACGTACTTCTGATGATGCACCAGCACCGCGTGGCGGATCTCTTCGGGGAGGGCGAGGAAGGACTCCGGGTAGCGTCCGAGCACGGTCCCGGGCCACTCCACGAGGTCCGCGAGCTCGGTGACCGGGAGCGAGGTGGCCCGGCTCGCCCCCGCCTCCGCCTCCCGGCGGGCGATCGCCGCCTCGAGCCGACGCGCCCGTTCCTCCGGGTCGAGGCAGACGAAGCGCCGCTCGAGCTCCGACTCGAGTTCGGCGAGCGACCGAACCCGGAACGCGGCCCCCGGCGCGGCATCTCCCCGGGCGCGGAACCGGTGCCCGAAGCTGCGGTCCGAGGCCGTGACCGGCGCTCCGTGGAGCCGGTCGATGCGAAACGGGACGACCTCCCCGCCGAACAGGAACACGATCCACCGGATCGGCCGGCCGAACGGGAACACGACCCCCGAAATCCGGGCGTCCCACTCCATCGCCTTGGGAAAGTGGAGGGCCCGGAGGGCCGATTCGAGAATCCCGGGGAGGACTTCGGAGGCCGGGCGACCGGGCCGGGCGCGGCGGATCGCGACGTACTCGCCCTTCGGCGTGGTGACGACCGAAAGGGCCGCATCGAGCCCCTCGGGCCCGATCCCGTGCTTGCGGGCGAAGCCGGCGGCGGCGCGGGTCCAGGCGCCCGGACCGCCCCCGATCCGCGCCGGGGGACCGGTGATCGTCTCCTCCCGGTCCGGCTGCCGCGCGGCGACCGAAGCGGCGCGGGCGACGAGCCGGCGGGGGCCGCCGAGGCCGCGCACCCGGGACGGGCCGAGCCGTTCGCGTTCGAGCGCGTCCTGGAGATGGCTCGCGAAACCTCCGACCAGGTCCGGGAGCCAACCCGCCGGGATCTCCTCGCAGCCGATCTCGACGAGGAGTTCGGCGGTCCCGTTCCCGGGTTCCCCGTTCATGCGGCGCCGCTCTCGAGGTGACGGGCGGCCGCCAGCGTGGCCAGGCGGCGCACCGCGAGGATGCGTCCGGCCCGGTCGCTCACCGACACCGCTCCTCGGGCGTCGAGGAGGTTGAAGAGATGCGACGCCCGCAGGCACTGCTCGTAGCCGGGAATCACGAGCCCGTCGTTCAGCAGCCGCTCGCCCTCGGCGACCGCCTCGTCGAACCCGCGGGACAGGCCGGACACATCGGCGGCCTCGAAGGCGTAGCGCGAACTCTGGACTTCGTCGGGACGGCGAACCGCGCCGTAGGACACCCCGGAGGCCCACTCGAGGTCGTACACGTTGCCCACGTCCTGGATGTACATGGCGAGCCGCTCCAGCCCGTAGGTGATCTCCACCGAAACCGGCGAGAGATCCACGCCGCCCGCCTGCTGGAAGTAGGTGAACTGGCTGATTTCGAGCCCGTCGAGAAGCACCTGCCAGCCGACGCCCCACGCGCCGAGCATGGGCGACGCCCAGTTGTCCTCCTCGAAACGCACATCGTGCTCCGCCGCCCGCACGCCGCAGGCGGCGAGGCTCTCGAGGTAGAGATCCTGGATGTCCTCGGGGGCCGGCTTCAGGATGAGCTGGAGCTGGTGGTGCTTGTAGAGCCGATTCGGGTTTTCCCCGTAGCGCCCGTCCGCCGGCCGCCGCGACGGCTGCACGTAGGCGACTTTCCAGGGTTCCTTCCCGAGCACCCGGAAGAACGTCTCCGGGTGCATCGTGCCGGCGCCGAGCTCCATGTCGTAGGGCTGGACCACGACCGCCCCGCGCCGGGCCCACAGCCCGGTGAGCGTCGCGATCAGATCCTGAAAGCTCATGCCGACGGCGAGGCCGCCGGCCGCAGCATCGCTTCGAGGACGGACCGGGCGCGCAGCGGGCGCTCGGCGGCCGCGAACGCGAGCCGCCCGTGGAATTCGAACAGCTCGGCCTCGGCGTCGGACGGCGCCGCCACCTGGCCCGGCCCCATCCGCCAGAAGTCGGCCAGGGCGGCGAGCGTCGCCCCCGAGAGGCTGGCGTCCGGCTCGGCGCGACCGCGGGCGCAGCCGGGGCACGCGAAGACGGGTCCGGCGGCGAAGTAGCGGGCGCCGCCCTGATCGAACCGGGCGCCGCAGGCGCAGCGGCCGGGACGGGGGTAGAGCCCGGCGAAGCGGAGAACCCAGGCTTCGGCGTAGGCGGTCACGAGGGCGGGCGGGCGCTCCGCGAGCAGCGCGTCCCGGCAGGCGACGAGCAGCCGGAAGAGCCCCGGCTGGGGCTCCCGCTCCAGGGCGAAGGTCTCCATGAGCTGCGAAAGGTAGCGAAGAGCGGCCCCCCGCACCGGATGCCGGAGCAGAGGGAGCGCCGACACAACGACTTCGCAGCGATCCACCCGAACCAGCTCGCGCGTCTCGCGCTCGAACCAGCCCGCCTCGACCTCGTTGCCGACGCCGAGCGAGTTCCCGAACCGCGACCGGGGCCGGCGGGCGCCGCGCACCCAGCCCCGGACCTTGCCCAGATCGGCGCTGAACAGGACCGCCACCAGGTCGGCCTCCGCGACCCGGTGGGTGCGGAGCACGAAACAGCGGGACTGGCGGAGCGGCATGGCCGGACGCCGCGTCAGAGGCCCGTGAGCATCATCGTCCCGAGGCCGAGGAACAGGAGGAACCCGGCCACGTCGGTCGCGGTGGTGACGAACACGGAGGAGGCGAGCGCGGGATCCACGGACAGCCATCGCAGCGTGAGCGGCATCAGGGTCCCCACGACCGCCGCCGTCACCAGGGTCCCCACCATGGCGAGCGCGAGGGCGATCCCGATCCTCGGATCTCCCTTCCAGAGCCAGGCGACGAGACCGATGAGCACCCCCAGCAGGATCCCGTTCACCGCGCCGACCGCCAGCTCCTTGAACAGCGCCGTGCGGCTGTTCTGCCAGCTCAGCTCGCCCAGCGCGATCCCCCGGACCATGACGGTCAGGGTCTGGTTTCCGGCGTTTCCCCCGAGGAGCGGCACCATCGGCATGAACACGGCGAGAACGGCGAAGCGGGCGATGGACGCCTCGAACAGGCTGACCACGGCGGCGGCGAGGAACGCGGTGCCCACGTTGACGGCGAGCCACGGCGCCCGCATGCGGACCGAGCGCGAGGCCCGGGTGGCGACGCTCTCGGACACTCCGAGGCCGGCCATCCGGTACATGTCCTCGGTCGCCTCGTCCTTGATGACGTCGATCACGTCGTCCACGGTGATGACGCCCATCAGCTTCCCGTGCGCGTTCACCACCGGCACCGCGAGGATGTTGTAGCTGGCGACGAGCTGCGCGACCTCCTCCTGGTCCACATCGGTGCGGACCCGCAGCACGTCGGTGATCATCACCTCGGCCAGCCGCGCATCCGGACGACGGTGGAGGAGCTGCCGCAGCGACAGCACGCCGACCAGGGTGTCGTGCCGGTCCACGATGTAGATGTAGAACGCCATCTCCACATCGGGGGACTGCTGGAGGCGCGCGATCGCCTCGCCGATCGTGGTGTCCTCCCGGAGCGAGAAGACCTTGGGATTCATGATGCGGCCCGCGGTCTCCTCGGGGTACTGGAGGAGGTCCTCCACATCGGAGGCCTCGCGGGTCCGCATGCCCAGGAGGACTTCCTCGCGCAGCTCCTCGGGGAGCGCAGGGAGGAAGTGAGCGGCGTCGTCGGGGTCGAGCTCCTGGAGGATCTGCGAGACCTCCGGCGGATCGAGCCGGATGAGGAGCCCCCCGCCGCGGTCGAGCCCCATCTCGCCGAGCGCCGACGCGGCGAGCGACAGATCCCGGTGGAACAGAACCCGGAACGTCTTCAGCCGGTAGGCCTCCGGCAGGTCCGCGAGAACCTGGGCCACATCGGCCGGATGGAGCTTGGCGAGGATCCGGTGCGCGTTAGCGAACGCCCCGCGGGACACCAGCCTCCACACCGTCTCGGCGAGGAGCGGCGTCTTCGTGAGAGGCATGGCGGGACCGGGGGCGAATCTCGACGGGTCCGGGGCCGGGTTCCGGAGGTTGGGCGGAGCCGTCGAGCTGCATCGAGCGAAATCCTACCATCGGGGAGGCTCCTCCCCCGCGCGGTCCGGGACCGGCATTTCGCCCGCCGACGCCGGGAGGATCGGCGCCTTGGTACGCTCGAAATCCATGCTTCGCCCGCCGTCCCCAACTGCCGATGTTCTCGCCTTCGCCGCTTCTTCGATCCTCGCTGTTCTCGCCCTCGCCGCCTCTCCAGTCGTCGCCGTTGTCACCTTCGCTGCTTCCGCGGTCGCCGCCGCGCAACCCGTGGATGTGGACCACGAGATCGTGGCGGAGATCCGGCAGGAAGGCCTGACCCGCTCCGAGCTGCCCGCCACGCTCTCGTGGATGACCGACGTCATCGGGGGCCGCCTCACGAACTCGGCCGCGATGGAGCGGGCGCAGCGCTGGGTCGTTTCGGAGATGGAGCGCATCGGCCTGAGCCGCATCACCCGGGAGCCGTTCATGGACTACGGGGTGAGCTGGGACAACGAGTACTTCGAGCTCCACATGACCGAGCCGACCTACCACCGGCTCACCGGCTACCCCATCGCGCACACGCCGGGCACCGAGGGGCGCCTCCGGCTCGAGGCGGTCCTCGCCGACATCCGCTCCCGAGGCGACCTCGAGGCGCTCCGCGGCCGGCTCCGGGGGAAGGCGGCGCTCTCCACGCCGCCCGCGGTCGTGGACCGGAGCCGGTTCGCGACCGGCACGCCGCGCCGGACCGAGGAGGAGATGCGTCGCCTCGAAGCGGAGGCGGTGCCGTCCCGACCCGCGGACGACCCGCCGTTCACCTCGCCCCGCGCCGGGACGCTCCCGAACCCCGACCTCCTCACCGCGGAGGAGCGGCTGCGCTTCCATGTCGAGGAAGGCGCGGCCGTGGTCCTCGAGTCGCGCAGCGGGTGGCCGGGCGCCGTGCGCGGGTTCGCCCGGCCGGGCGCCAAGGTGGACCGGTGGGACCGGGACGCCACCCTCGGGTCGGTTCCGATCGTCGCGGTCACTCCGGAGCACTACAACCGGATGTACCGCATCCTGCGGCGGGGGCTGCCGGTGGAGATCGAAGTGGAGATCCGGAACCGGCACGGGGAGGAACGGACCGAAGCCCGGAACGTGTTCGGCGAGATCCCCGGCACCGACCTGGCTCACGAGCTCGTCATGCTCGGGGCGCACTTCGACACCTGGCACGCCAGCCCCAATGCGAGCGACAACAGCTCGGGGGTCGCGGTCATGCTGGAGGCGGTGCGGATCCTGAAGGCGATCGGCGCCGAGCCCCGGCGGACGATCCGGGTGGCGCTCTGGTCGGGCGAGGAGCAGGGTCTCTACGGCTCCCGCGCCTGGGTCGCGAAGCGCCTCGGAACCCCGGAGGATCCGGGGCCCGACTACGAGAACCTCTCGGTGTACTTCAACCAGGACTACGGACCCGGGCTCTATCGGGGGATCTGGCTCCAGCACAACGAGCGGGTGCGACCGATCTTCGCCCGCTGGATGGCGCCGTTCCGCGACCTCGGCATGACGACGCTCGCCCCCCGGGGCGTCGGCAGCACGGATCACGTGCCCTTCGACGAGGTCGGCGTCCCGGCGTTCCAGTTCCTCCAGGCGCGAGTCGGCGGCACCGGAGGGCACACGAACCTGGACTTCTACGACACCCTCCCCATCGAGGATCTGAAGAAGAACGCGGTCATCATGGCCTCGTTCGTCTGGCATGCCGCGAACCTCGACCGGAAGCTCCCGCGCCGCTGATCGGGAGCGCCGGTCCGGCGCAATCGGCCCCGGTATCCTCCGCCCCGTGCTGGCGCGGCGGATCATCCCCTGCCTCGACGTCAAGGACGGCCGGGTGGTCAAGGGAGTCCGGTTCGTCAACCTGACCGACGAGGGCGACCCGGTGGAGTGCGCCGTCGCCTACGACGCCGGCGAGGCGGACGAGCTCTGCCTGCTCGACATCACCGCCACCTGGGAGGAGCGCGGCACCGCCCTGCGCACCGTCCGCGAGGTCGCCCGGGCGCTCACGATCCCGTTCACCGTGGGGGGCGGGGTCCGCACGGTCCGCGACATGGACAGGCTCCTCCGCGCCGGGGCCGACAAGGTGTCGGTGAACAGCGCCGCGGTGCGCCGGCCCGAACTCCTGCGGGAAGCGTCCCGCCAGTTCGGATCCCAGTGCCTCGTCCTCGCCGTGGACGCCCGGCGCGACGGGAACGGCGGCTTCGAGGTCTTCACCGCCGGCGGACGCCGCGCCACCGGTCTCGACGCCCTCGAATGGATCCGGCGCGGCGAGGCTCTCGGCGCCGGGGAGATCCTCCTCACCAGCATGGACCGCGACGGCACCCGCGAGGGATACGACCTCGACCAGATCGGGCGGGCGGCGGAGGCCGTCGGGATCCCGGTGATCGCTTCGGGCGGGGTCGGGAAGCTCTCCCACATCGCCGATGTCTTCGAGCGAACCGGAGCGAGCGCGGCGCTCGCCGCGACGATCTTCCACCGCCGGATCCATTCGATCGCCGAGACGAAGCGCTACCTCGCCGGGCGCGGGATCCCGGTGCGCCCCCCGGAAGCGGCGAACGGCGCCGCCTGAACTGCCCCGATGGCGATCCCGATCCAGTGGAACGAGGCCGGGCTCGCGCCCGCGATCATCCAGGACGCCTCGACCGGACGCATTCGCATGCTCGGCTGGATGAACCGGGAGGCGCTCGATCTGACGATCCGCTCGGGGGTCGTCCACTTCTTCTCGCGCAGCCGCCAGACGCTGTGGCGGAAGGGAGAGACATCGGGGAACGAGCTCGGCCTCGTTTCGCTCGCCACGGACTGCGACCGCGACGCGCTGCTGGTCCGGGCCGAGCCGGTCGGGCCGACCTGCCACACCGGAGAGACATCCTGTTTCTTCCGTCCCCTCGCCGGGGAGGAGGGGGCGGACCCGGCGCTCGACGGCGCCCTCGGCGAGCTGGCGCGGGTCATCCGGGACCGGGCCCGAGAACGCCCGGAGGGTTCCTGGACGACGCATCTCCTCGACGCCGGCCCGAAGCGGGCGGCCCAGAAGGTCGGCGAGGAGGGCGTCGAGGTCGCGCTCGCGGGCGCGGCGGGAACGGACCGGGAGCTCGTGGACGAAGCCGCGGACCTCCTCTACCACCTGCTCGTCCTGTTCGAGAGCCGGGGCGTGCCTCCCGGGCGGATCGCCGCCGAGCTCGCCCGCCGGCGGCGTCCGGCCGGGAAGGGCGACTGACCGGAGTCAGGCGAGCGCCGCGAAGGCCTCCTTGATCGTCAGGCGAGCGCCGTGAAGGCATCCTCGAGCGTGAGCCGCTCCTCGTAGAGCGCTCGCCCGAGGATCACGCCGGCGATGCTCGCCTCCGGATCGGCGGCGCTTCGTTCCCGCACCGCCCGCAGGTGGTCGGCGTTTCCGACCCCGCCGGCCACGATCACCGGAAGGCCCGACGCCGCCGCGATCCGGAGCGCCGAAGCGATGTCCGGGCCCTCCATCGTGCCGTCCCGTTCGATCCCGGTGTGGATCAGGGTGGCGGCGCCCCGCTCCGCCCACCTCCGGGCCGCCGCCTCCGGAGTCATCCGCGGCGCCTCGGCGCCGGGCGCGGGCTCCACCCATCCCCTTGTCTGGAGCCGCCCGCCGCGCACATCGAGCGCGATGGCGACCCCGTCCGGGTCCCGTCGGATCGCCGCCTCGACGATCTCCGGCGACTCGACCGCCAGAGTGCCGAAGACGACGCGGGCCGCCCCGGCGTCGCGGAGCGCCTGGTAGTCCTCCACGGTCCGCACACCTCCGGCGACCTGGACCGCGAGCGGGCACTCCCGAAGCAGACGGCCCACCGCCCGGCGGTTCCCTCCGTCCCCGAAGGCGGCGTCGAGATCCACGACGTGGAGCCGGCGGGCGCCGGCGGCGGCGAACCGGGCCGCGGCCGCCACCGGGTCGCGCCCGTACACCGTCTCGCGGCCCCGCTCGCCGCGCAGGAGCCGCACGACGCAGCCCCCGGAGAGGTCCACCGCCGGGATCGGCTCGATGGCCGGGGGGCTGGCGACGCTCACGACAGGCTCAGGTAGTTCCGGAGCACCGCCGCCCCCAGCCGGGCGCTCTTCTCCGGGTGGAACTGGATGCCGAGCACGCGATCCCGCCCGGCCGCCGAGGCGAACCGGATTCCGTAGTCGGTCACCGCGAGCCGGTGCGCGGCGTCCCGCGGGTCGGCGTGGAACGAATGGAGGAAGTAGGCGTAGCCGCCCTCCGGGATGCCCTCGAACAGCGGCGCGCCTCCGATCTCTTCGAGCTGGTTCCAGCCGATGTGGGGCACGCGCAGCTCGCTTCCGAAGCGGCGCACCCGTCCGGGGAGGAGAGCGAGGCCGGGAACGCCGGGGGCTTCATCGCTCGCCTCGAAGAGCATCTGGAGCCCCACGCAGATCCCGAGGAGCCACGCGCCGCCATCCACCGCCCGCCGGACCGGATCCTCCAGCCCGCGTCGGCGAAGCGCCGACATCGCCTCGCCGAAGTGCCCGTCCCCGGGGAGGACGAGCCGCCGCGCCCGGGCGATGCGCTCGGCGTCCGAGGTCAGGATCGCATTCGCGCCGGCGCGCCCGAGCGCCCGGACCACGCTCCCGAGGTTGCCCGCCCCGTGATCCACCACGACCACGCGCGGGCGGACGGGGACGGGCTCAGACAGAGAGCGTCCCCTTGGTGGAGGGCACCTCCGCCCCGACGACGGTCTTCGCCTCCGCGAACGCGCGCGCGAACGCCTTGAACACCGTCTCGGCGATGTGGTGGCTGTTCCGCCCGGTGAGGCCGTCCACGTGGACGGTGATCCGGGCGCGATCCGTGAGGGCCCGGAAGAAGTCCTCGAACAGCTCGGTGGGCGCCTCCCCCACCCGGGACGCCGGGAACGCCACCCGCCAGGCGAGAAACGGCCGCCCGCAGAGGTCCACGACGACGCGCGAGAGCGCCTCGTCGAGCGGGATGTGGGCGGCGCCGAACCGCCGGACGCCGGCGAAGTCTCCGAAGGCCTCCGCGAGGCAGTCTCCGATCGTCAGCCCGACGTCCTCCATCGTGTGGTGCGGATCCACGTGGAGATCGCCCTCGGCCTCGACCGAGAGCGAGATCCCCGAGTGGCGCGCGAAGGAGTCGAGCATGTGGACGAAGAACCCGATGCCGGTGGAGATCGCCACCGCGGGCTGGACCGGATCGAGATCGAGGGACACCGCCACGCGGGTCTCGCGGGTGGCCCGTTCGCGGGCGGCCCGCCGGGGCGCGGAAACGGGCGCCAAGGTCAGCCGATCGGGGAGTCGGGCCCGGCGACCGCCGCGATCTCGGCCTCGTCCACCGGGGTCGAGAGCGAGTCCCGGAGGCCGCTCAGGAAGACGAGGTTCTCCTCCCGGGTTCCCACCGTCACCCGCAGCGTGCCCGCGAGGCGGGGATGGGCGGAGAAGTCGCGGAGCGACACGCCGTGGCCGATCAGCCGACGGCGGAGCACCGGGCTGTGCATCGGGGTCCGGAAGAGGAGGAAGTTCGTCTGGGACGGCCAGACCTCGACCGCTTCGACGCTCCGAAGCCGGTCCGCGAGCCACGAGCGCTCGGCGGTGATCCGCCGGGTGAGGTCCATGAGGAGCTCCCGCCGCCGCATCGCGACCGCCGCCGCCCGACAGGTGTACACCCCGACCGGGAACGGCGGCTGCGCCCGCCGCATGGCGTGGGCCGCTTCGGGACGGGCGAGCAGATAGCCGAGTCGGGCCCCCGCCATCGCCATCGCCTTGGAGAAGGTCCGCAGCAGCAGGATGTTGCCGAACTCGTCGAGCAGCTCGCGGGCGTTCCAGGCGGCGAACTCGTGGTACGCCTCGTCGAGGAGGAGGAAGCCCGGCGCCGCATCCGCCAGCCTTCGGACCGCATCGAGCGGGAGCAGCTCGCCGGTCGGGTTGTGCGGGTTCGTGAGGAAGATGAGCGACGGGCGATCGGCAACGATGCGGCTCTCGAGCGCATCGAGGTCATAGGCCAGGTTCTCGCCGAGCGGGACCGGACGGGGCTCGGCCCCCGCAAGCCGGATGGCCCACGGGTACATGGAAAAGCCGGGCGACGGGTAAATGGCGGCGCGCCCGGGCCCGGTCAGCGCCAGTCCCGAGAGCTGCAGCATGTCGTCGCCGCCGTTGCCGAAGACGACGCCCTCCGGATCCCAGTCCGCGAGCGCGCCGATCGCCTCCCGAACCGCCGGGTAGCCGCCATCGGGATACGGTCGGGAGTCCGCGGTGGCGGTCGCCTCCGCCATCCCGGCGATGAGATCGTCGGGCAGCGGCCAGCGACTCTCGTTCCAGTCGAGGTGGATCGGCACATCGGGTCGCGACCCGACATCGGGTGCGAGCTCCATGACCTCGGGGCGGACGACATCGAGGGGGACGGGTTTCATCGGCGGCGGGAGATGGTACCGAAGCGAGGGCTCATTCCCGACCCGGCGCCGGCGCGGTTCCGGCATCCGTGAAGCGGATCGAGACGGACCGCGCGTGCGCCTCGAAGCCCTCGATCCGGGCGAACCGCTCGAAGTCGGCCCGCTCCGCCTCCAGCCGGTCCCGTTCGTAGCGGATCAGGCTCTGGCGCTTCGTGAAGTCCGCGACCGAGAGCGGCGAGGCGAAGCGGCCGGCCCCCCCGGTGGGGAGCACGTGGTTCGGGCCCGCCCCGTAGTCCCCGATCGCCACCGGCGAGTGCGGACCGAGGAGCACCGCGCCCGCCGTCGGGAAGCGGTCCGCCAGCGCCTCCGGATCCTCGGTGAAGACCTCGAGATGCTCCGGGGCGAACTCCACCGCCAGCTCGACGGCCTCGTCGAGGCTCGCCACCACGACCGCGGCGCCGTGCCGAGTCAGCGCCCGCCGGATCGTCGCCCGGTTCGGCTGCCCCTCGGCCTGCCGGGCGACCTCCGCCGCCACGGCTTCGGCGAGGACGCGGGAGGTCGTGATCAGGACCGCGCGCTCTTCGCCGGAACCGTGTTCCGCCTGCGCCAGCAGGTCGGCGGCGATCCAGGCGGGGCCGGCCCCCGTCTCCGCGCTCTCGTCGGCGACCACGACGACCTCGGAGGGGCCCGCGAACGAGTCCGTGCCCACCAGGCGGCCCACCTGCCGCTTCGCCTCGGCGACCCACGCGTTCCCGGGCCCGACGACCACATCCACAGGCCGGACCGTCTCCGTCCCGAACGCGAGGGCCGCAATCGCCTGGGCTCCGCCCATGCGGTACACCTCCGAGACCCCCGAGGCGGCCACCGCCGCCGCGAGCTGAGGGCTGCGCTCGAGCGCTCCCGGAGGCGTGGCGAGAACGACCCGGGGAACCCCGGCGACCCGCGCCGGCGCGGTGTTCATGAGCACGGTGGATGGATACGCGGCGGCGCCCCCCGGCACATAGACGCCGGCGGCGCGGAGCGGGAGAACGCGCCACTCGAGCCGGGAGCCGCCGCCGAGATCCATCGCGAAGGAGGCCTCCCGCTGGCGCTCGTGGTAGGCGGTGATCCGGTCGCCGGCCCGCCGCAGGAGGTCGCGGTCCTCCCGGTCGGAAGCCGCCGCGAGGCGGGCCAGTTCCTCGGGGGACACCGCGATCCGGTCGGGGGGCAGGTCCACCCGGTCGAACTCCCGGGCGCACTCGACGAGCGCGCGATCCCCGTCGCGGCGAACCCGGTCGAGGATGGCGGTGGTCTGCTCCCGCACGCCGGCGGGGCCGCCGCCGCGGTCGTCGCTCCGGCGCGGGTCGGCCCGGTAGGCGCGGCGACCCTCGAAGATCGGGAGCAGGAGGCTCAAACCGGCTCGACCGCGGCGCGGAGCCGATCGAGCACGGGTCGGAGCCGGGGCCCGCGAAGCCGGAACGCCGCCCGGTTCACGATGACCGTGGCCGAACTCTCGAACAGCGTCTCGTCCTCCACGAGCCCGTTCTCCCGGAGGGTCGTGCCGGTCTCCACCAGATCCACGATCCCGTCCGCGAGGTCCATCGCCGGAGCCAGCTCGATCGCGCCGGAGAGCCGGATCAGTTCCACCGGAATGCCGCGGTCCCCGTAGTGGCGGGCGGCCACCCGGACGTACTTCGTCGCGATCCGGACCGGAGGCTCGGGCAGCGGGCGGTCGGCCGGCCTCGCGACGACCATCCGGCAGCGCCCGACGCCGAGGTCGAGCGGCTCGTACACCTGAGCGGGCTGCTCCTCGAGGATGTCCCGCCCCACGAGACCGAAGTCTCCGACGCCGTGTTCGACGTAGATGGGCACGTCGCGGTCCTTGGCGAAGATGGCGTCCATGCCCGATCCGGAGAGGCGCAGCCGGCGATCCACCGTGCCCGGATCGGGCAGCGGGATCCCGGCCTTCCCGAGAACCACGCGAGCGGCGCGCAACAGCCGTCCGGTGGGCAGGACGGCGACGAGGGGAGTTTCCACGGGCGCGGCGAAGGATAGCGACCGCCCCGACTGGTAGTGTCCCGGACCGGGAGCGCCGATGCAGCCGGGATCCGAACTGTTCCGACGCCCCTCCGGCCGCGCATCCGGTTCCGCTTTGCTGATCCTCGTCGCCGGGTGCGCCGCGAATGCGCCGGTCATGGAGCCCGAGCTCGCCCTCGACACCCTGATGGCGCTTCCCGGAGGGACGGCGCCGGTGGAGGCGCACTGCCGCGAGCAGGCCGACTTCGCCGTCCGGCAGTTGCCCATCCAGCGCCGCCAGGAGCTCGCCGCGGAGACATCGGGGGCGACCCGGGCGGCGTGCGTCGAAGTGCTCACCGTCTTCGTCTCGGTCACGATGCTCCCGGGCGATTCCACGGACGACGCCTTCGCCGCAGTGCGGGAACAGATGCTCGGGCAGGATGCCCAGACCCTCGTGGACAGTTGCGACATCCACTACCGGTCGTGGCGTCTCCTCCAGGGCGAGAATCCGCAGACGAGCCGCTCGAACAGTCCTCTCGAAGGGGCGCGTTACGAGGGCTGGGTGGATCGGTGCTTCGCGGTGCTGCGCCTTCTCGCCACGCGGCCTCCGCCATCGCCCGGCTGATCGGTTCGCCGATTCGTCGGCCCGGCGCGTCACGGGCGTTGTATCGTGAAGCCGTGATCAGGCGGCGCTTGCCCATCGGCATCCAGACCTTCCGGGAGATCCGGGAGGGCGGCCACTACTACGTGGACAAGACGGCCTACGCCGGGCGCCTGGTGGAGGAGGGGAAGCACTACTTCCTCTCCCGGCCGCGGCGGTTCGGGAAGAGCCTGTTCCTCGACACGCTGAAGGAGCTGTTCGAGGGGAACGAGCCGCTGTTCCGGGGGCTGGCGATCCACGACCGCTGGGACTGGTCGAGGCGCCACCCGGTGGTGCGGCTCAGCTTCGGCGGAGGTAGCTATCCCGACCCCGACGCCCTCGAGGCGCGCGTCCACCAGCGGCTCGCCGCGGCGGAACGCCGGACGGGAACTCCCACCGGCGGCGGGCCGGCCGCCGGGCGATTCGCCGATCTTCTCGAAGCGCTGCATCGTCAGACCGGGCAGCGCGTGGTGGTGCTCGTGGACGAGTACGACAAGCCCATCCTCGATGTGCTTCACCGGCCCGAGGCGGCGCGCGCCAACCGCGACTTCCTCCGCGGCTTCTACGGCGTGGTCAAGGACAGCGACGCCCACATCCGCTTCAGCTTCTTCACC
>JAJEAO010000115.1 GCA_022822745.1 Acidobacteriota bacterium | reverse complement strand
CGCTTCCGTTCACGCGGTGGCCGCTGGCGGAGGCGGGGGCGGCGCTGACGTGGATGCGGGAGGCGCGGCACGTGGGCAAGCTGGTGCTGGTTCCCTCGGCGGTGGCGACGGGCCGGCTGCGGGGAGACCGCGCCTACCTGGTCACCGGCGGTCTGGGCGGGATCGGGCTCGAGGTGGCGGAGTGGCTGGTGGAGTCGGGCGCGGGCGCGGTGGTGCTGAACGGGCGGCGGGCGCCGGACGAGCGGACGGCGGGATTGGTCGAGGGGCTGCGGGGCCGCGGCGCGGAAGTCCGGGTGGAGGTCGCCGACGTCACGGACGGAGCGGCGGTGGAGGAGATGCTGGACCGGGTGGACAGGGATCTGCCGCCGCTCGGGGGGGTGATCCACAGCGTGGGGGCGCTGGCGGACGGAGCGCTGACGAACCAGGACTGGGGCCGTTTCGAGGAGGTGCTGCGGCCGAAGGTCCTGGGGGCATGGCGTCTCCACCGGGCGACGCTGGACCGGGACCTGGATCTGTTCGTGCTGTTTTCGAGCGCGGCGGGGGTGCTCGGGAACGCGGGCCAGGCGAACCACGCGGCGGCGAACGCCTTCCTCGACCAGTTGGCGCGGCACCGCAGGGCGCTGGGGCTCGCCGGGCAGGCGATCGCCTGGGGGGCGTGGTCCGACATCGGGGAGGCGGAGGAGCAGCGCGAGCGGATCGCCGGAAGGCTGGCCGGGACGGGAGGCCTGCCGGGCGGGGACTGGATTGCGCCCGAGCGCGGCATCCGGGCGCTGGCCCGGCTGGTGCGCCAGGATGTCGGGAGCAGTCTGGTGGCCCCGCTGGACCCCTCCGAGCTGCGCCCCCGCCCGGCCTGGCTGGACGAGCTCGCGGCGCCGGAGGCGGAGCCCTCGGCCGTTTCGGACGACCCGCCCCGACGGCTGGGAGAACGGTCCGAGGCGGAGTGGATCCGCTTCGTGCAAGGTGAAGTGGCCGCCGTGCTGCGACTTCGCGCGGCTCCGGCGCCGGACGCCGGTTTCTTCGAACTGGGGATGGACAGCCTGATGGCGGTGGAGCTCCGGAACCGCCTGAATCGGGCGTTCGGGAGCGCCCTCACGGTGTCGAACACGGCGGTGTTCGATCACCCCGACACGACCCGGCTCGCCCGCTACCTGTCCCGGCAACTCGGAGAGCAGCCTGCGCCCGATTCCGTGGCGGCGACACCGGATTCCGTGGCCGCCACATCGGATTCCGTGGCGGCGGCCGGCGCCGTCTCGTCGGGACGGGACGAGGCCATCGCCATCGTGGGGATGGCCTGCCGCTTCCCCGGGGGCGCCGACCTCGACGGCTTCCGCGATCTCCTCCTCGCCGGGGGCGACGCGGTGACCCGGGGACGCCCGGACGGGCTCTACGTGGAACCGGAGACCGAGGCCGCCCGCTTCCCCGGGGCCTATGTCGAGGGGATGGACCGGTTCGACGCCGGGTTCTTCCGGATCGCGCCCGTCGAAGCCGAGCTGATGGACCCGCAGCAGCGGCTGCTCCTGGAGACGAGCTGGGCGGCCCTCGAGGACGCGGGGCTGGATCCGGCCGCGCTGCGCGGCAGCCGCACCGGCGTGTACGGCGGGATGTGCGGCCAGGACTACGCGATGCTCGTCGGCGAGACCTGGGGGGAGCCGGCCAGCAACCTCTACCGGTCCACCGGCATCACCCCCTCCGCGGCGATGGGTCGGGTGGCCTTCGCGCTGGGGCTGACCGGGCCCGCGATGACGGTGGACACGGCGTGCTCCTCCTCGCTGGTGGCGGTTCACCAGGCGGCCACCGCCCTGCGGCTGGGCGAGGCGGATCTGTCGCTCGCGGGTGGCGTGAATGCGATCCTGACCGCCCGCTCCACGCGCATCTGGACCGATGCGGGCATGCTGGCTGCGGACGGCCGCTGCAAGACCTTCGATGCGGCGGCCGACGGATTCGTGCGCGGCGAAGGCTGCGGGATGGTGGTCCTCAAGCGGCTGAGCGACGCGGAGGCCGACGGCGACCGGATCCTGGGAGTGATCCGGGGTTCCGCAGTGAACCAGGACGGAGCGAGCGCCGGGCTCACGGCGCCGAACGGCCCCGCGCAGGAGGAGGTGATCCGCGAGGCGCTGGCCCGCGCCGGGGTTGCGCCTTCGGATGTGGACTATCTGGAGGCGCACGGCACCGGCACGGAACTCGGGGATCCGGTGGAGGTGCGGGCGGCCGCGGCGGTGTACGGACAGGGGCGCCCCCGGGAGCGTCCGCTGCTGATGGGGTCGGTGAAGACGAACCTGGGGCACCTCGAAGGCGCAGCCGGCGTCGCGGGTCTGATCAAGGTGCTGCTCGCGATGCGGCGCCGGGTGATTCCGCGGCACCTGCACTTCGAGCGCCCGAACCCGAGGCTGGACTGGGAATCGCTTCCCGTCCGCGTCACCGCGGAGGCGACGCCCTGGCCGGACGGGCTGGACCGCCCGGTGCGGGCGGGCGTGAGTTCCTTCGGATACTCGGGGACGAACGCCCACGTGATCCTCGAGGACTACCCGGCGCGGGGAGCGATGACCTCCAGCCGGCGACGTCTTCCGGAGGCGGAGGAAGGGGATGTCGCCCCCCTGCCCCGGCGCCTGCTGCCGCTCTCCGCCCGCACCGGCCCCGCGCTCGCCGAACTCGCGGGGCGCTATCGGAAGTGGCTCGGCGAGGACCCGGCCGCCCGGGATGCGGAAGAGCTCTCCGACATGGCGTGGACGGCGGGGGTGGGCCGGAGCCGTTTCGCGTGGCGGGCGGGGCTCGTCTTCCGGGACGGGGCCGAGCTCGCGGAGCAGCTCCGGGAACTGGAGTCCTCGGGACCGTCGCGGGAAGCGGCCCCGGCGGAGCCGCCGAGAGTCGCGTTCCTGTTCACCGGCCAGGGGAGCCAGTGGGCGGGGATGGGCCGGGATCTGTACCGGACCGAGCCGGTGTTCCGGGAGGTACTGGACCGATGCGAGGCGGCGTTCCGGGAGGAGCGGGGCGTTTCGCTGCTCCCGGTGATGTTCGGCGAGGCGGAGGGTTCCGGGGATCTGCTCCATCGGACGGAGTGGACGCAGCCGGCGCTCTTCGCGCTGTCGGCGGGTCTGACGGAACTCTGGCGGAGCGTGGGGGTGACTCCGGCGGCGGTGCTGGGTCACAGCG
>JAJEAO010000067.1 GCA_022822745.1 Acidobacteriota bacterium | reverse complement strand
GGAGCCCGGCGCGCCGGCACGCGCCCGCACGCGCCGGCGCGGCTGGCAAACCGCCCCTCTTCCCGTGCCGGGCAGGAGCCCGGCGCGCCGGCAGGCGCCGGCACGCGGTGGCACGGCTGGCAAACCGCTCCTCCTCCCGTGCCGGGCGGGAGCCCGGCGCGCCGGCACGCGCCCGCAAGCGCCGGCACGGGCTGGCAAACCGCCCCTCCTCCCGTGCCGAGCGGGAGCCCGGCGCGCCGGCGAGCGCAGGGTCACCTGCGGCGCCGGCGGTAGGCCTCCGTCTCGTACACCTCGGGGTTCACGCAGTTCGGCGCCCGCTCGCCGCGGAGGTGCGCCACGGCGTTCTCGGCGCACATGGTGGCCATCCGGTCCCGGGTCGCGACGCTCGCGCTCGCGATGTGGGGCACCATCACGACCTTGTCCGAACGAGCGAGGCCGGGATGGAACGCCGGCTCGAACTCGAAGACATCGAGGCCGGCGCCGGCGATCTGCCCGGAATCCAGCGCCTCCACCAGCGCTTCCTCGTGAACCACCGGACCGCGCGCCGTGTTGATCACGATCGCGGTCTGCTTCATCCGGGCGAAGGCTTCGCTCCCGAACAGGTGGTGCGTGGAGGGGTTCAGGTCGGTGTGGATCGTGACGAAGTCGCTCCGGGCCAGCAGGTCGTCGAACTCGGCGTACTCCACATCGTCGCGCGCCTCGATGATGTGCTTCATCGGGGGATCGTGGGCGAGGACATCCATGTCGAACCCCTGGGCCCGCCGATGCATCCCCTGCCCGATGCGTCCGAACCCGACGATCCCCAGCACCTTCCGCCGTCCGTCGCCACCGGGGCTGACATCGGCCCCCAGCATGAGCGAAGGCCCCCAGATCCGGTAGCGCCCTTCCCGCATGTAGCGGTCGGCGGGCACGATCTTCCGCGCCGCAGCCATGAGCAGCGCCCAGGCGAGGTCGGCCGTGGTGTCGGTGAGGACGCCGGGAGTGTTCGAGACCGGCAGACCCAGCTCGGTGGCGGCCGCCACATCCACATTGTTGAAGCCGACGGCGTAGTTCGAGATCCCGCGAAGCTGCGGGCCCGCCTCCATGAGCTCCCGGTCCACCGCCTCGGTGAGGAGAGAGACGTGGACCGCGGCCCGACGGGCGCCGTCGAGCACCTGCTCGCGCGGCGTGGACTCGCCGTCGGGAGTGGGGGCGACCTCGACCTCTCCGGCGGCGCGGAGGATGGCGAGCCCGGCGTCCGGGATCCGGCGGGTGACGAAGAAGTGGCTCATGCGGCGACTCCGACGGCGGTCTCGTCGGCGAGGAAACGGGCGAAACCCCTCGGGTCGGCGGCTCCGCGGGCGATCCGGCGCACTCCCTCCCGGATCGAATCCATGTCGGTGGCGTAGGAGAGGCGGAGGAAGTGCTGCCCCTCGCTCCCGATCACGCCGAAGCTGCGCCGGTCCACGAGGGCGACGCCGTGGTAGTAGAGCAGGAAGCGCGAGACCAGCGTCGCCGGGCTCGTGCGGGCCTTCACTTCGTCGGGGAACGACTCGAAGGCGGCGGTGGCCCCGAGCGAGTCGCAGACGCCGCCGATGTTGGGGAACACGTAGAACGCGCCGAGGGGGTTCGCGCAGGTGACGCCGGGGATGGCGTTCAGCGCCGGAACCACGTAGTCGCGGCGGCGGCGGAACTCGGCCACCATGTCGGCAACCACTTCCCAGGTGATCGGGTTCTCGAGCGCCTCGCGCGCCGCCTGCTGGATGAACGGAGGGGTGCAGCTCACGGTGTTGATGTTGATCTGCTTGAAGCGCAGCGCTTCCTCCGCGGTCGGGAGGACGCACCAGCCGAGCCGCCACCCGGTCATGGCGTAGCCCTTGGAGTGGCCGCTCGCGATGATCGTGGAACGCTCCATTCCGGGGAGCGACGCCATCGAGACCTGCTCGAAGCCGTCGAAGGTGATGTGCTCGTAGATCTCGTCGCTGTAGATGCGGATGTCGGGCCGGGCGCGCTCCCGCAGCAGTTTCGCGACATCCTCCAGCAGCTCTTTCGAGAGGACGCCCCCGGTCGGGTTCGACGGCGAACAGAGCATGAGGATCTTGGTCCGCGGGGTCAGCACGCGGTCGAGATCCTCGGCGGTGAACGCGAACCCCCGTTCCTCGCGGAGGACGAGGGGCTTCGGCACGCCGCCGACATAGGTGACCCACGACTCGTAGATGGGGAATCCGGGGCTCGGGTAGATCACCTCGTCGCCCGGGTCCACGTAGGCCATCATCGTGTAGCCGATGGCGGGCTTGGCGCCCGACATCACGATGATCCGGTCCGGCGTCACCTCGATCTCGCGGGTGCGGGTGACGTAGGCGGCGAGGGCTTCGCGGAGCGGCGGAATGCCGGCCGGGTCGGTGTAGTGCGTGTCCCCGGCCCGGATCGCCGCGATCCCGGCCTCGTTGATGTGGGGAGCGCTGTCGAAATCGGGCTCGCCGATGGTGAACGGAATCACGTCCACGCCCCGGGCGCGGGCGCGGGCCATGTCCTCCCCGATCTTGAAGGCGTTTTCGGTCCCCATGTGACCGAAACGTTCAGCGAAAAGTGGCATCGGTCCGGCGTCGTCCTCCGGCTGGAAATGGCGGCGCAGGGAAAATCCGGGGCCTCCCGCAGGTCTCGGGAAGGCGGCCCTTCGGGCGGCGCCGAGTCGGAACGGATGATATATTGACGATTCGCCCCTCCCACGGGGGCTCGGGTGGGGCCGGTGCGAGAGGTTCAGGTGAGGTTTCCGCTGCGACGCGTCGCATTCGTTCTGGCAGTGGCGGGGGCGGCCTCCCTCGCGGCGGCGCAGGAGCAGCCGTCCGTCCCGCGCGAACCGGCGCAGGAGCCCGACCCGCCGGCCGCTCCCGGGGACTACCCGTTCGAGGTCGTGGAGGACGTGACGCTCGGGACGGAACCGGCGAGCGCCGACCTGACCGGACAGATTGGGGCGCCCGACGAGGACTACATCCCCGAGGTCTTCCAGTACCGCCGGCGCGGAACCCAGACCTCCCAGCGCGACCTCGGCGGCGAGCATCGTTCGACGGCGCTGACCGAGCTGAGAGTCCTCGATCGCGCCGTGGATCCCGGGGACACGGTGCGAGCGATCGCCCGGGTGGAGCCCGCGTTCGAGAAGGGCCGGCGCTTCGTCGCGGAGTTCTGGAGCCAGGAGTTCGGCCGGGCCGCGGTCGTCTATGTGAACTTCCGCCCCCACGCCAGCCGTCGGACGCTGTACCTGGGCGAGGGGCGCGTGGACCCGTTCCACCCCGGCGGGCGTTACAACATCGGTTCCACGATGATCACCGACGAGCACGGACACAAGAAGGCCTATTCGACCGAGTTCAATCCGGTGATGCGCGCGGCCGACGGGACGCCGGCCCACTTCGTGGTGAGCCCGAACCCGGCTGCCGACCTCGCGCCGCCCACGCTCCGATCGGTGGAGGTTCTGACCCCCGGGGTCGGACCCGGCGAGACGATCCGCGTGGAGGCGTTCGCCGAGGACGATCTCGCCGGCCCCGCCCAGGCGCGGGCGGTGTTCGAGAGCCCGTCGAAGACGCGCCGGGTGCGCGTGGACCTGATCGGCGACAGCCGGCGGCCCGGGCGGTTCCTCGGCGCGTTCACGATCCCCGAGTGGTACGAGGGAGGCGCGTGGTCCCTCCAGAAACTCGAGCTCTACGATGCGGCCCGGAACCAGGCGCTCCTGTTCGCGGCCACTCACGCGGGGCTGCGCGGGGCCTCGGTGCGCGTGGAGGCCGACCCGGCGAAACAGGATGACGCCCCGCCCGAGCTGCTGGCGCTGGAGCTTCCGATGCGCGTCGCTCCGGCGGACGAGGCGGTCCCGGTGGCGGCGCTGGTCACCGATGACCTGAGCGGGGTGGACAAGGTGTACGTGTCGTTCCAGAGCCCGAGGGGCGCCGACCTGGTGCGCGTCGAACTCGAGAGCCGCAACCCGCCGCTGAACCGGGCCTCCCTCGTGCCCCAGCCGAACGTGTTCCGCGGGACGCTCAGGCTGGAGTCGTGGCGCGAGCGGGGGCGCTACCGGGTGTCGCGAGTGAACCTCTCGGACCGGGCGCAGAACTACCGGAATCTGAATCCGGTCCGCGACGAGGAAGTCCGGGATCTGTTCGTGCGCTTCGAGGACGAGCCGGAGGAGGCCGGGGGAACCCGATGAAGGAAGAGGGCGGGACGCGCTGGGGAGGTCTGCCGGACCGGCGGCAGTTCCTGGGAGCCGCGGGCGCGGCGGCCCTGGGAGCTGCTGCGCCCGAAGCGCTCGCGGCTCCCGCCGAACGGGAATCGCTGGTTCCCGACCGAAGCCTCAAGACGAAGCACCTGGTCGTCGTCCTCTACGGCAACGGGTGCCGCAAGAAGGACACGGTGGAAGACCCGGCCCACACCCCGCACATGGCCCGGATGATGGCGGAGGGGAGCGTGTTCACCGAGGACTTCGGCGAGACGGCGAACCTCCACGGCTACATGTACACCGAGATGATCACCGGCCGGGAGACGGTCTCGGAGCATCCCCTCTACCCGACCTGGACCGAGATGGCCCGCCGCGAACTCGGCGGATCGCCGAACGACTACTGGATGCTCCAGGGCGTCAGCTACTACCGCTCGTGGGTGTACGACCGGAAGCACTGGAGCGCCCACCCCGAAGGCGGGCTCGAGTTCGGGGCGAACTCCCTGACGATGAACAAGCTGTTCCACGAGAAGGAGACGCGCTCCGCCGGCGAACTGGTCCGGGCCAGCATCGAGCCCGGCCTCGGCCACACGAAGCGGACGCTGAACGACCTCGAGGAATGGATGGCCGACGCCCGCTCCCGCCACCTCCACCTCCCCGCCTCCACCCGGACCTCGCTGGTGGACCGGGAGGTTCCGCTCGGCGACGGGCAGTGCTTCGAGATCGCGAAGCACCTGCTCTCCGAGTTCCGGCCGAAGCTCATCACGATCCAGATGCTGGCCCTCGACGACGCCCACGCCGATGCCGGGTTCTGGGACTACGACACCGATTACGAGCAGTACCGGCGGCACATCGCGGCCACCGACGAGCTCGTCGGGAACCTGTGGGACTTCATCCGCAGCGACCCCGCCCTCGCGTCCTCCACCTCGATCCTGCTGCGGCCCGAGTGCGGCCGCGACGACGAGGTGAACGTGTACGGACAGCTCCATCACTCGCAGGGGAACTACTACGCCCACAACGTGTGGACGCTCGGGGTCGGCCCCGACTTCCGCCGCGGCGCCGTGTTCCCCGAACTCGTGATGCGGCGCGACCTTTGCCCCACCGTCGTCTATCTGCTCACCGGGAGGGACACCGCGCGCCATGCCACCGGTTCCGTTCGCACCCAGATGTTCCGAGAGGAATACCAGCTGCCCCCGTACGTCCTGCGGGACCGCTTCGGGAATCCGATCTCGTAGGCGGCTCTCCGCCCTCGTCGCCGCCGTCCTCGGGCTCGGTCCGGCCGCCGCCGCGCAGCCGCCGCCGGAATCCGAGCCGGAGTCGCTCGTCGAGGCGGCGCGGGCGAATCGGGCCCGGGTGCGCGCCGCCCGCGAGGCGCGCGGCGAGGCCCGGCGCTACGACGACGCCGCTCTCGAACGCGTTCGCCGGCGTGGCGCCGCCCCCCTCCCGGCCCCCGACCGGACGCCCCCGGGGGGAATCGGTCTTCCGGACCACGAGCTCGAGGAGCTGGTGGACTTCAGCGACGGGGAGGAGATGGACGAGAGCGCGAGCGCGACTTCAGATCCCGAGGAGGCCCGCCGCCGGGAGGAGGAGATCCGGAAGCGGCTGCTCGACATCGAGGGGGCGCTGAACCGGATCGGCGCGAGTGGACTCCCATACGCGCCGCGGGACCCGAACCGGGTCGGGAGCGCGCTCGATGCGCCGCGGCTCCGGGCCGAACAGACCCGGCTCCGGGAGGAGCTTCGAGAGCTGGAGGGACAGCGCGGGCGATCCGACCCGGGCGGGTGATCTGGCGGCCGACCCGACCCGGGCGGGGGATCTGGCGGCCGGACGCCGGCGCCCGCTTCCGTTCGTATCCGGTCGCCGTCCATGACACACCGGTCATAGGCTATGACGCAATGTGCATAGAACGGCCGGATGCGTTCATAGGCGCTGCTCCAGACCGGCTTCCTCCGATCCATCAATCCGTGTCGGGGAGAACGTAGTAGGCCCACCGTCGCTCTCCGATCCGGCGGATCCCGCCCTGTTTCGCCAGCCGCCCCAGCAGGCGACTGGCCTGCGGCGGCGTGACGTGGCACAGGGTGACCACCTCACTTCGGACGATCCGCCCGTATTGCTCGAGATAGCGCCGGATCAGCCTGGCGTGGTCGGCGTCCTCCGAAGCGGATCGGCGGACATACGCGGCCGGATCCCCGAGCGCGCGATAGGCCGCGGCGCTGAGGTGGAAGATGCGCCACCGGCCAGACCCGGACGACTCGACCAGACCGGCTTCGAGCATTCGCTCGAGGACTCCTCTCGCCTCTCGCAGCGGCCGCTGGGTGAGCCGCGCGGCGCTGCGGGTGTTCAGTTGTCGCGAACGACTCAACTCGTTCAGGATGAGCAGCCGGTCGAGCGAGGGTGGCTGGCGCCTCTGTCCCTCCTCGACCACCCAGCGAACGAAGTCCAGATTGGCCCTGCCTCCAGGCAACGCGAGCAGGACGCCATCCTCATCACTCTGGTCATAGGACGGGGCAGGACGACCGCTGCGCAACTGCTCCTCGAAGATCGTGTTGACGCCGCGTCCGATGCGCTCGACGATGCCGGCCCGCTTCAGGACATCCGCAAGCAACGGGTTGCGCGGGCGGGGCGGCCCTCTGAGCACGCGGTCGGCGCGAATGCCCTGCGGGAATCCACCGGGATTCGAGATCTCGAGCCGGTCTTCGTGGAGCTGAACATGGACTGCCCCAAGGCGGGCGTAGTCCCGATGAACCAGGGCATTCGCCAGCCCCTCCCTGAATCCGGTCGGAGGGTAGTCCGGGACGGGGATCCGAACCATGCCGACGAGCAGCTCGTCCTCGCGGTTGCGAGCACGGAATCTCGCTTCGAACTCGACCATGATCCGCAGCAGGGGCCACCGCACGAAATCGTTGGTCTCGACTGCGCGTCCGTGGAGCGCCTGAAACGCCGCTTCGTGCGTTGGCGCCAGCCGATGGAGCGAGCGTTCCTTTCCGAACAGCAACACGGCGGCGAGCCGCAACTGGAGATCCCCGTTCCGGGATGTCGCAACACCAAGAGCCATGGCCAGATCCCGGTCATCCAGGTCGAGGAGAACCTTGTCCCCGCGCCCGGCCGGCGCCTCTTCGATCATGCGCCGAAAGCGATGGAACTCCAGGGGATCCAGGTCGTCCCAGGCTGCTTCGTCCAGCACATGCGCCGACGCGTCGTGCTGCCCTCGACTGGCCTGCATCGAGTGCACGCCGTAGAAGTGCATCGGCAGGCAGACAGGCCTCCCGCCGGTCCCGATCACGCGTCGCAGGAAACGACCGTCCGCGGTACCGACGGGCTCGCGAGCAGGCGGGACTTTCACGACCAGGATCTCCACTTCCTCGAGACGCACGACTTCGACCGTAACTTCGAGCGGCGGAACGGTCCGGTGAGCGATCAACGCACGAAGCCGGTGCGGATCGGTCGCGGCTCCGGGTCGCGCTCTGGCCCCGGTGATCGCGCCGTCGTCCTCGACTCCAATCAGAAGGAGCGCCGGACTTTGCGCGACGCGATTCGCCAGGCAGACGACAGTCTCCACGACCCTGGAATCCGGCAGGGATCCCCGTCTCTCTCCCTTGAATTCCACATCGAGCGTCTCGCCAGCCTCGATGAGACCTGCCAGTTCCTCAGGAGTCATGGCGACGCGGCGATCGGACCGTGAGCATCGGGGGCAGAGCCTTTGGGCAATATCAGTCTATGCTACAGGTGGTTCATAGGCTATGACGCATATTGCATGGAACGCATGGATCGCGCCATAGGGCGCTTCGGTCCCGGCGGCGCCGGATCTATCTGAGGGTCAGGCGGAGCGGCGGAGCGTCGGGTCGGACGAGGACCACGGCGTCGGCGGGCTCGATCTCGGTGACGACGTAGTCCCCGATCCGGTCCCCGACCGCGACGAGGGTCATCCGGTCACGCCATCCGAGCGCCGCCTGCGCAGCCAGGCCCCGCCCGACTTCCACGAAGCCGAGCAGACGAGGCTCGTCGGCGGCGGCCGCGGGAGGCGCCTCCACGATGTCCTCGACGAAGGCCGGCTCGGCGGCGGCCGGGACCGCGCCGATCGGCGGCGCCTCCGGCAGGATCGGGGGCTGGGGCGGCGACGGCGGGAGCTCCGATCCGTCGAGACTTGCCACCAGCCAGGCGGCGAGCGGGCCGATCCTCGGATCCTCGACGACCCGGATGGCGTCCGCCTCGGTGAAGGGAGTCTCGGGATCGGGCCAGAGAACCGTGAATGTCGCCGTGAGCGATCCCCGGGAGGCGTCCCGCAGCCCGAGCTGAACCCGGTCGGTCCGCAGCGGCCAACCCTTCCCCTCGACCGCATTCAGGAACCCGCGCAGCGCCGTCGGATCGCCATCGGCGCCGACCCGGACTTCGGCGCCCCGCGTCCCGGCGGGCGCGCGGAGGAGGGGTTGCACCCGGGATGTCGAGACCTCGACTCCGGCCCGGCGCGCCACCGCGACCAGCGCGTCGCGCACCTGGGCCGGGGTTTCCGGCGGTGGATCCCGCCGCCCGAGGGCTGCTGCGAGATCGGCGAACCGTTCCCGCCGCCCGGCTCGCTCCCGCCCGGCGGCGTCCGCCGTGGCCGCGGCGGCGGCTCGCTGTCGGGCCGCCTCGACTTCCGCGGCGACGCCCCCCGCCTCCCGCCACGCCAGCCACGCGATGAGGAAGGAGAGGGTGAGGAGCAGGAGGCGGAGGCGCAGCCCCGGGGCGAGGCCCATCAGCGTTCCCCGGAAGCCCGGCCGGATGAGGAACGGCCCTCGGACGCGAGCCTCACGGTCACCCGGACGCTCATGAGCCCCGCCGAGGTCCGGGCCTCCTGGATCTCTCCGGTGGATCGCACCGCGTCCATTCCGGCGAGCGACGCCAGAAACTCGGCGATCCCGGCGGAAGTCGGCGCCTCGGCGGCGACGGAGGCTTCGACATCTCCAGCCTCTCCGCCGGGGCGCAGCTCGATGCCGGTGACCCGGAGATCCCGCGGCCCGGCGGTGGCGATGACGTCGAGAGCCCTCCCGAAGCGGGCGCTTCGCTCCGCCCCCGCCACGAGAAGCGTCGCGGCTTCGCGGGAGCGGGCGGAGTCGGGGCTGCCGTCCGCGGCGGCTGGCGCCCGCGCGATGGAGGCCGGATCCCGGTCGAGGGGCTGCCGGTCGGCCGCCGCCGTCCCGAGGATCGCCAGCTCCTCGCGGCCACGCCACAGATCCCAGGCCCCCGCCGCGGCGAGGAGCAGGCCGAGCGCCGATGCCCCGGTCAGCACCCGGGCGAGAGCCGGGACTCGCGTCCTGCCGAGCTGAATCCCGGGGGGAACGCGAGCCACCGCGACGACCTTCCGCGGTTCCTCAGGCGGCGACCGCGGCCGGCGCCACCGGAGCCGCGGCGAGGGGCGCGGGCCGGGCGCCGACCCGACGGAGCAGAGCAGTGAGCGCGGCGTCCGTAACCGGCGACAGCCCAGCCCCGTCCGCAACCGGCGACGACAGCCCGGCCCCGTCCGCGACCGGCCTCACCTGCGCCACTTCGAAAGCGCTGCTTCGCAGGACTTCGCCCACCGCCTCGGCGCCCTCGCCCCAGACCGCCACCGGGCGCCGGGCCCCGTCCGCCCCCAGCCGCCGGACTGCCAGCACCGGGGGCTTCGGATCGAGTCGCGCCCGCAGCCGCATCCGGAAGCCGGTCAGCCGGACCCCCTCGGCCGCAGCGAGCACGAAGTGGCGACGGTGCATCAGGAGGAGCGCTCGGTGTCCGGCGGTTGAAGGCGCCGCGAGCCACTCGGGAAGGATCGCCAGACTCATCGCGTCAACCCACCGGGGTCTCAGGCCGGCGGCCTCGACGGCGGCCTCGTACTGCGAGACGACAGCCGCCGCGCTCACCGCGCCGAGAACGGACCGGACGCGACGCGAACCGGTCGGCATCGCCCCGAAACGGAAGCGCCGGTCCAGCCCCGGATCGGGCGTCCCCGAACCCGCGCTGAGCGCCGCCACCAGCCCGGAACGAAGCCGGCGCAGATCGCCGGCCGCCGATCCGGTCCCGAGCGAGGCGTGGACGGCCCGGTCCGGCAACGCGACGACGGCGCGGTCGAACCGGCGGCCACCCGTCGCGAGGGCATCCCGCGCTTCGAGGAGGAAGCGGGCGGCTTCGGCGGGCGCGGCCAGATTCGGCTCCGTCGGCGAGGGATTCAGGAAGGTCGCCGGAAACGGCGTCCGGAGCCAGCGTCCGCCTGCGGTCCGGGCCACCAGAGCGCGCCGCCCGAGGGCAACCGCCAAGGGTTCCCGGCGACGGCGAGAGAGGAATCGCGACGGAAACGGCACTTGAGAGGTTCCGCGACAGCTCCCCGAAAAGGTCGGACCCGGCGCCCCGCCGGACCGATTGAAGGGTAGCACCGGGCCCTGTCGGCGCTCGGGGCCGGCGCGCCCGGGACCGGGGAGGCCGATGGTACGATGATCCGTTCCACTTCGGGCGCGGTCCAGGCGGTTGGTCCAGGCGGTTGGCCGCTGGTCCGCGTCGCCCGTTCCAGAAGGAGGCCGGACCTCCCGGCGCGCATTCCTGTCCGCCGGGGCGGTCCGGCCGTCTTGATTCCGGGGCCGCCGCGGTCCCCGTCACGGAGGACCATGAGCCTGACCCAGACCGCCGAGATCCGGAACATCGCCATCGCCGGGCATGGCACTTCGGGCAAGACGACCCTGGTGTCGGCCCTCCTCTACACGGCCGGCGCGGTCACCCGCATCGGACGGGTCGAGGAGGGAAACACCGTCACCGACTTCGACGACGACGAGATCGCCCGTTCTCACAGCCTGAACGCGGCCCTGACGCACTGCGGGTGGAGGGACGCCAAGCTGAACCTGCTCGACACGCCCGGGTACAGCAACTTCATCACGGAAGCCCGGCTCGCGATGCCGGTGGCGGACACCGCCCTGATCACGGTCTGCGGCGTGGACGGCGTGGGCGTGAACACCGAGCGCGTGTTCGGGTTCGCCGAGGCGGGCGGAGCCGCCGTGGTGCTCGCGGTCACCCGCCTCGACCGCGATCGCGCCTCGTTCGATCGGGCCCTGGGGGGCATCCGGGAGACGTTCGGCCGCGCGGCGATCCCGGTGCAACTGCCGATCGGCAAGGAGTCCTCGTTCTCGGGCGTCGTGGACCTGATCCACATGAAGGCGATCGGCGGGCCTGGACCCGACGGCCGCAAGGCGCGGGTGGGGGAGGTGCCCGCGGAGTTGCGGGACGCCGCCGAGGAAGCCCGGATGGAGCTCATGGAGATGATCGCGGAGTCCGACGAGGACCTCCTCGATCTCTTCTTCGAGAACGACGAACTGACTCCCGACGAGATGGTCGCCGGGCTGCGTCAGGCGGTGGCGAGCCGCGCCATCTTCCCGGTCGTGGCGACCGCCGGAGGAAAGAACATCGGGACGACGGCGCTTCTCGACCTCGCTGCCGACCTCCTCCCGGATCCGGCCGCGCGGGGCCCGGCGCGCGGCGTGAACCCGGACGGGACCCCCGCGGAGCGCCCGGTCACGTCGGACGCCGCCCCGAGCGTCTATGTGTTCAAGACGATCGCCGATCCGTTCGCCGGGCGGCTGAGCCTGTTCCGGGTGATGACCGGAACGCTGCGGGCCGACGCTCCGCTGCGCAATCTGACCCGCGGCGCCACGGAGCGGATCGGCGGCATGAACACGATGAACGGCCGGAGCCTCGAGCCGGTCTCCACGCTCGCCGCCGGCGATCTGGGGTGCTTCGCCAAGCTGAAGGAGACCGCCACCGGCGACACCCTCTCCACCGGCGAGGGGATCCGGTTCGCCTGTCCGGAGGTTCCCCATCCGGTGATCACCTTCGCCATCGCGCCGCGGTCGCGCGGCGACGAGGAGCGGATCTCGGGGGCCCTCGCCCGTCTGCGAGAGGAAGATCTCACGCTTCGATTCCAGAGAGACCAGGAACTGCAGCTCTCCGGGACCGGCCAGCTCCACATCGAGGTCGTGGTCTCGCGGCTGAAACGCAAGTACGGGGTCGAAGTGGATCTGAGGCCGCCGCGGGTTCCCTACCGGGAGACGATCACCGTCGGCGCCGAGGCCCACGGCCGGCACAAGAAGCAGTCCGGCGGCCACGGGCAGTTCGCCGACTGCCATGTCCGGGTCGAGCCGCTCGAGCGTGGGGAGGACTTCGAGTTCGCCAGCGAGGTCGTGGGCGGGGCCATCCCGAAACAGTTCATCCCGGCCATCGAGAAGGGATTCCAGGAGGCTCGGCAGAAGGGATACCTGGCCGGCTTCCCGGTCGTGGACTTCAGGGCCACCGTCTTCGACGGCAAGTTCCACACGGTGGACTCGTCCGAGATCGCCTTCAAGATCGCCGCCTCGCTCGCGTTCAAGGACGCCATGGCGAGGTGCCGCCCGACGCTGCTCGAGCCGATCATGAACGTGGAGATCACCGTGCCGGATGACGCGACCGGAGATGTGCTCGGCGACCTGAACGCTCGCCGGGGTCGGACGCAGGGCATGGACCGCAAGGGCAACCGGACCGCCATCGAAGCCCAGGTCCCGATGGCGGAGATGCTCACCTACGAGCCGACGCTGACCTCGCTAACCGGCGGGCGCGGCGGGTTCCACATGGAGTTCTCGCACTACGACCCGGTCCCGGGCAACCTGGCGAAGCAGATCATCGAGGCCCACCAGCAGGCGCCGAAGAACTGACGGCCGGGCGCCGCGCTCTCCCCGGTGGAGGGGCGGCGGCTCAGTGGCGGCGCGGTCCCGGCTCACCGCGCTGGGCGGGGACGCCCTGCAGGTCGCGATGTGCGCCGTCGCTCGCGCCGCGCCGCCTGCCGGCGGAACCGGTGGCGAGCGGCGTTCCGCGGGCTACTCGACGAACTCGATGCGGGCCATGGGCGCGCCGTCGCCCTTCCTCGGCCCCAGCTTCAGGATCCGCGTGTAGCCGCCGGGCCGGTCGGTGAACTTCGGCCCGACCTCGGAGAACAGTTTCGCGACGACATCCTTGTGGGGGAGGATCTGGAGGGCCCGGCGCCGGGCGTGAAGATCGCTGCGACGGCCGAGCGTCACCAGGCGCTCCACGAACGGACGGACTTCCTTCGCCTTGGCCACGGTCGTGCGGAGATGCCCGTGCCGGATCAGCGTCACCGACAGGTTCCGGAGGAGCGCCTTGCGGTGCGCCGGGTTCCGTCCCAGCTTGCGATGGGCGTGGCGATGCCGCATGTCAGTCGGAGCCTCCCATTCCCAGACGCAGACCCAGAGGCTCGAGGATCCTCTGGATCTCCTCGATGCTCTTTCTGCCGATGTTCCGCTCTCGGAGCAGATCCTGTTCGCTCTTGAGCACCAGGGTCCCGAGAGTGCCGATCTCGGCATTGCGGAGTCCGTTGTAGGCCCGCACGGAGATCTGATCGCGGTACTCCTCGATCGAGACCTCGCGGTACTTGTCGAAGGCGCGCTGATCGTCCGAAACCGGGATCCCGTCGCCGTCCTCGTCGTCGCCGCCCACGAAGATCCCGAGCATGTCGCGCAGGAGCCGGCCGGCGGTGCCGAGCGCCTCCTGAGGGCGAACGGCGCCGTTCGTGTAGATCTCGAGAACGAGCCGGTCGAAGTCGGTGTCCTGTCCGACGCGGGCGGGTTCGACCTTGAAGTTCACCCGACGGACCGGCGAATGGGACGAGTCCACCGGAATGTACGCCGTGTCGAGTCCGGTCTCCCGCTCGCGGTTGCGCTCCGAGGTGACGTAGCCGCGGGCGTTCCGGACGCGCATCTCGATGTCGAGATTCCCCGGCTCGGTCATCGTGGCGATGTGCACGTCCGGATCGAGGATCTCCACGCTGGGATCGGTCCGGATCGCGCCCGAGGTCAGCACGGCGGGCTTCCGGGACCGGAGATGGATCGTGCGCGCCTCGGATCCGTGGACCCGCAGCGGGACGCGGCTGATGTTCAGGATGATGTCGAGGGTGTCTTCCTTGACTCCCGGGATCGTGGACAGTTCGTGCTGAACTCCTTCGAACCGGACGGCGGTCACCGCCGCGCCCTCGATCGAGGCGATCAGCATGCGCCGGAGGGCGTTCCCGACCGTGACCCCCCACCCGCGCTCGAACGGAGCGGCGGAAAAGCGGCCATAGACCTCGGTGCTCTCCTCGACATGAAGCCCGCGAGGGCTCTGCAGTTCCAGGGTGGCTTCGTTCGTCACGGGATCCTTCCTACCGGGAATACAGCTCGACGATGAGCTGTTCGCGAATCTTGAGCTGCGGGTCGTCGCCCGTCGGGAGCGCCGTGACCTTGCCGGTGGCGAGATCCTCCGGGTCGGGCTGGATCCAGTCCGGAACCGCGCGGCCTTCGGCGGCCTCGAGGATCTGCTGGAAGAAGGCCTTCTTGCGGGTTCTCTCCGCCACCGAGATCACATCGCCCTGCTGCACGATGTGCGACGGAATCGTCACCCGCTTCCCGTTCAGTTGAACGTGGCCGTGGCGCACGAACAGGCGGGCCGCCGCCCGCGAAGGGGCGAGCCGGAGGCGGTACACCGCGTTGTCGAGCCGGCGCTCGAGGAGCTGGAGCAGGTAGGCGCCGGTGACGGCGCGCTGCCGCTCCGCCTGCTTGAAGTAGAGACGGAACTGGCGTTCGAGCACGCCGTACACGCGCTTCGCCTTCTGCTTCTCGCGCAACTGGAGGCCGTAGCCCTGCACCCGGCTGCGGCGGGACTTCCCGTGGGCGCCGGGTGCGAAGTTCCGCTTGTCGATGGCGCACTTCGGGGTGAGACAGCGCTCGCCCTTCAGGAACAGCTTCGCCCCTTCGCGCCGGCACAACCGGCACACGGGACCTCGATATCTGGCCAAGTCGCTCCTCCTAGTTGCGTCGCTTCTTGGGCGGTCTGCATCCGTTGTGGGGGATGGGGGTCACGTCCTTGATCTTCTTGACCTCGATGCCCGCCGCGGCCACGGCGCGGATCGCCGCCTCGCGCCCGGAGCCGGGCCCCTTGACATGGACGTCCACGTGGGTGCACCCGAGCGTGCGGGCTTCGCGCGCGGCCGCGCCCGCCGCCTGCTGGGCGGCGAACGGCGTCTGCTTGCGCGACCCGGTGAATCCCTGGGCTCCGGCGCTCGACCAGCACACGACGTTCCCCGCCGGATCGGCGAAGGTCACGATCGTGTTGTGGTACGTCGCCTGGATGGAAACCACGCCGGCGGTGAGAGTGCGTCTCTCGCGCCTCTTGCCGGTGCGGCGCCTCACTTTCTTCCTGGCCATGATTCCTCCGTTCCCTTGCGGTCTCGCATCAACGGCGGCGCATGCCGCGTCGCGGACCGCGCCGGGTCCGGGAGTTCGTCTTGGTCCGCTGTCCTCGCGCCGGGAGTCCGCGCCGATGGCGCAGGCCCCGGTAGCAGCCGATGTCCATGAGCCGCTTGAGATCCATGGAAATCCGCTTCCGCAGGTCTCCTTCGACTCCGCCCTCGGCGTCGATGACGCGGCTGATCCGGCTGACCTCTTCCTGGGACAGCTCGCTGACCTTGCGGTGCGGTTCGATCTCCGCCTTCGCCAGCACGCGGCCGGCCCGGTCGGCGCCGACTCCGAAGATGTAGGTCAATCCGATGTCGATCCGCTTGCGATGCGGCAGATCCACCCCGGCGATTCTGGCCATGAACGTTACCTCCTCAGGCGCACGCGAGCGCGGGGATGGAGACGCCGGGTCGGACGAGAGCCTTCATCACTCCGTTCATCCCTGACGCTGCTTGTGCTTGGGGTTCTCGCAGATCACCCGGACGACTCCCCGGCGGCGGATGATCCGGCACTTGGCGCACATCCGACGCACCGACGCGCGTACCTTCATGGGTGACTCCCTGGGATGACCCGGTGGCTGGCGCTACTTGCACCGATACACGATGCGGCCGCGAGTCAGGTCGTAGGGCGAGAGCTCGACGAGCACCCGATCCCCGGGCAGCACCTTGATGAAACTCTTCCGCATCTTGCCGGACACGTGGGCGAGCACCTTGTGGTCGCCGGTGTCGAGCTTGACCCGGAACATGGCGTTGGGCAGTGGCTCCAGGACGATCGCCTCCACCGAAATCGCTCCTTCCTTCGTCATGTCTTCCTTCCCCTGACGGAGGCGTCGTCCAGCGTCTCGCCACCCCTCCCGCGGGGCTCGGCGAGGATCCAGGCCCCGTCGTCGGTGATGGCGACGGAGCGCTCGAAGTGGGCGGACAGACTGCCGTCCCGGGTGATCACGGTCCAGCGGTCGCGCTTGATCCGCACGGCCGACCCGCCGCGGTTCACCATCGGCTCGATGGCGATCACCCCGCCGGGGACCAGTTTCGTCGTTTGTCTCGGATCCCGAAAGTTGGGAACGAACGGATCCGCATGCAGGCTGGTTCCGATCCCGTGCCCGCCGTACTCGCGAACGACCGAGTAGCCGCGCCGCTCCACGACATCGGAGACGGCCATCCCGATGGCCGACACCGGATTTCCGGGACGCGCCGCCGCGATCCCGGCGCGGAGGGCTTCCTCGGTCGCGTCGAGGAGTCGGGCCGCCTCCGGAGTCGGCTCGCCCACCGGGACGGTGATGGCGTTGTCGCCGTAGTAGCCATCCACGATGCAACCGAAATCGAGACTCACGATGTCGCCGCGGCGCAACCGCCGCCACCGCGAGGGAATCCCGTGAACGACCTCCTCGTTCACCGAGACGCACAGGGTCGCCGGGAACCCGCGGTAGCCCTTGAACGCGGGCCGGACGCCGTGCCGCTTCAGATTCGCGGCCGCCATCCGATCCAGCCGGGCCGTCGTCATGCCGGGCTCCACCTCGCGCGAAAGCCGCTCGAGGGTCTCCACGGTGATCGCGTTCGCCTGGTGGAGCTTGTCCAGCTCGCTGTCGCTGCGGACGGTCATGGGACGCCGGCTCCGACAGGCTCGCCGAAGATCCGCTCCTGGAGGCGCTCGAAGACCTCGTCGCGCGAGCCAAGCCCCGAGATCTCGCTCACGCGGCCCCGGTAATGGTCGAGCAGAGGGCGGGATTCGGCCTCGTGGATCGCGAGGCGGCGGCGCACGGCGGCCTCGGCATCGTCCTCGCGCCCGGTATCGAGCCGGCGGAGCCGAATGCGGGACTCCAGTTCGGCGCTCGGGACCGCGATGTTGACGACGGCCGGGTCGGCGCCGAGCCGGCGCAGCAGGTCGTCGAGAGCCTCCGCCTGGGCCCGGTTCCGCGGATAGCCGTCGAGGATGAATCCGCCGCGGCAGTCGTCCGCGCCCACCCGCTCCTCGACGATGCCGAGGACGAGTTCGTCGCTGACGAGGTCCCCGGCCTGCATGATCCGCCGCGCCTCCAGTCCGAGAGGAGTGCCTTCGGCGGCGGCCTGGCGGAGGATCGCTCCCGTGGAGATGTGGGCCACGCCGAGAGCCGCGGCCAGACGCTCCGCCTGCGTGCCCTTGCCCGCGCCGGGGGGACCGAGCAGGATGATCGCGCGCATCGAAAGTGGCCCGCCCCTACCGACGCCCGCGGATGCGGCCCCGGGCCAGGAAACCGTCGTAGTTCCGCATGATGAGCTGGCTTTCGACCTGCTGCGCGGTGTCCATGGAGACGCCCACCACGATCAGGATCGAGGTGCCTCCGAAGTAGAAGGTCACGCCCAGGCCCTCGGTGACGAAAGCCGGGAGCACGCCGTCCAGCCAGGGCCCGATGACCGGGATCGGCGCCACCGTGAATCCGTTCAGGAGGAACTCGGGGAGCACTGCGACCGCCGCCAGGTAGATCGCCCCGACGAAGGTGAGCTTGCCGAGCACCGAGTCCAGATAGCGGGCGGTCGGGCGGCCCGGCCGGATCCCGGGAACGTAGCCGCCGCTCTTCCTCATGTTGTCCGCCACGTCGGCGGGCTTGAACACGATCGCCGTGTAGAAGTAGCAGAAGAACAGGATGCTCATCACGTAGAGCAGCGTGTAGAGCGGCATCCCCCAGCGAAGCTGCTCCGCGATGGCGGTCATCCACCGGCTCTCGGTGAAGAGCGACGCGAACGTCTGCGGCAACGCGATGATCGAGCTGGCGAAGATCACCGGGATCACGCCGCCGGTGTTGATCTTGAGCGGGATGTGGGTGGACTGCCCCTGGTACATCCGGCGGCCGACGAAGCGCTTCGCGTACTGGACCGGGATGCGTCTCTGCCCGCGCTCGACGAAAACGATGAACGCCAGGACGGCGATCATGAAGGCGACCAGGATGGCGACGCCGAAAACGGACTGCTGTCCCACCCGGATGTTCTGGACCGTGCTCAGGATCGCCGACGGGAACATGACCACGATGCCGGCGAAGATCAGCAGCGACATTCCGTTGCCGATGCCGCGTTCCGTGATCTGCTCGCCGATCCACATGATGAACACGGTGCCCGCGGTCATCGTGAGCACCGTCATCAGGGTGAACCCGATCCCCGGCTCGTCCACGAGGTTCATGCCGTCGGGCAGACTCTGGCTCTGCAGGAAGGCCGCGATGCTCGCGGACTGGATCACCGCGAGGATCACGGTCCCGTACCGGGTGTACTGCGTGATCTTCTTGCGGCCCAGGTCGCCTTCCTTGCTCAGTTTCTCGAGATACGGCCAGACCAGCGTGAGCAACTGCAGGATGATGGACGCGCTGATGTAGGGCATGATGCCCAGCGCGAACACGGTCACCTGCGACAGGTTTCCGCCCGAGAACATGTCCACGAACCCGAACCAGGTGTCCCGGTTCTGGTCGAAGAAGTTGGCGAGCGCCGTCGGGTTCACTCCCGGCGTGGGAACGTGGTTCCCCAGTCGGTACACGGCGAGCATCGCCAGCGTGAACAGGATCCGGGATCGCAGATCCGGAATCCGGACGATGCTGCGGAGCGACTGGATCACTGGCCGGCTCCACCGCGGGGCGCGTTGCCGAGCACCTCGCAGACCCCGCCCGCCGCTTCGATCTTGCGACGGGCGGCGGCGCTGAAGGCGTGGGCGCGGACCGTCAGCCGACGGTCCAGTTCCCCGTTTCCGAGCACCTTGACCCGGAAACCGCGCCGACGGACCAGATTCGGCTCCTCGCCTTCGCCCCGGGGCTTCACGCGGATCCCCCGCACCAGGCGGGCCTCGGCGAACTCGCGCTCGGAGACCACCGACCCGTCGGCAAACCGGTCCAGATCCGACAGGTTCACGATCTCGAACTCGCGGCGGAAGATGTTCGTGAAGCCCCGCTTCGGCACCCGGCGGATGAGCGGCATCTGACCGCCCTCGAAGCCTCGCCGGAGCGAGTAGCCGGACCGCGAGCGCGCGCCCTTGTGGCCCCGGCCGGCGGTCTTTCCGTTGCCCGAACCGGGGCCGCGGCCGCGCCGCTTGCGCGGACGCACCGCGCCGACGGGCGGCTTCAGCTCGTGGAGACTCACGACTCGTTCCTCCCGCCGGTCGGCGACTCGGCGATGATCCGAACCAGGTGCGGCACCCGGTTCACCATGCCCCGGGTCATCGGGTTGTCCGGCCGGACCACCGTATGACCGATGCGGCGCAGTCCGAGGCCGCGAACGACGGCCCGCTGCCGCTTCGTGGAGCCGGCGAGGCCGCGCACCTGCTGCACGGTGATCGCCGGCCGCTGCCGAGGTCCGGCGGAACCGGTGGATGTCATGGCTCTCGTTCCCCCTACGCGCGCATCTCGGCTTCGATGTGGCTCACGTCCTTGCCGCGGAGCTCGGCGACTTCTTCCTTCGTGCGCAGCGACAGCAGGCCGGCCATCGTGGCCTCGACCACGTTCTTCGGGTTCGCCGTCCCGAGCGACTTGGTCAGGATGTCGCGGATGCCGGCGAGCTCGATCACGGCGCGGACGGCGCCGCCGGCGATCACGCCGGTCCCTTCCGAAGCGGGCTTCAGGAGAACCCGGCCGGCGCCGAAGACTCCGACGACCTCGTGCATGATCGTCGTTCCCTCGCGCGGGATGTCCGTCAGGTTCTTCTTGGCGATCTCGATTCCCTTCTTGATCGCCGCGGGAACCTCGCGGGCCTTGCCGAGTCCAAAACCGACCCGGCCGTTCTCGTTGCCCACGATGACGAGCGCGGAAAAGGACAGGTTCTTTCCGCCCTTCACGACCTTGGTCACGCGGTTGATCGAGACGACCTTGTCCTTGAGGTCCGGATCTCCGGTCCGCTCCATCTGGGTGTTGCGGGGCCCGCGAGGCGGGCGCCGCCCCGGAGGGCGCATGTTCAGCATCGGATCCCTCCTGCTCGAACGGCGTCGGCGAGCGCCTTGACCCGCCCGTGGTACTTGACTCCGCCGCGGTCGAACACCACGGTCCGGATCCCGGCGCTGCGGGCGCGCTCGGCGAGGATCGCCCCGACCGCGGTGGCGCCGTGGGTGTTGCCGCCGTCAGCAACCCCCGTCTCGCGGCTTCCCGCCGCCACCAGCGTCCGTCCGACGCTGTCGTCTATCACCTGGGCGTAGATGTGCCTCAGGGACCGGAACACCGCCAGCCGGGGCCGATCGGCGGTCCCGACGACCTTCCGGCGGATCCGGGCGTGGATGCGCCGCCGCATCTGGCGACGAGTCAGCTTCGACATGGGTTCTCCGGTCTCCTGCCTCAGGCGCCGGTCTTGCCAGCCTTCTTGATCAGGCGTTCTCCGGTGTAGCGAACGCCCTTCTGCTTGTACGGATCGGGCTTGCGCAGCGCCCGCATCCGCGCCGCCACCTCGCCGACCACCTGCTTGTCGATTCCGGAGACCACGATGTGCGTGTTCTTCTCCACCTGAACCTCGATTCCGGGCGGAATCGGAAACTCGATCGGGTGCGAGTACCCGAGCGAGAAGTGAACATGCCGCCCCTGAACCCTGGCCCGATAGCCGACTCCGACGATGTCGAGCTCCTTCCGGAACCCGGTCGTGACCCCGGTCACGGCGTTCGCGAGCAGCGCCCGGGCCAGACCCCACATCGCCCGCGTGCCGCTCTGCCCCGCCAGCGCGACCCGAAGGCGCGAGTCCTCCTGCCGCACCGCCACTCCGGGGGGCACGGGCGAGGTGAGGGACCCCTTGGGACCGCGCACCTGGACTTCGGAATCCCCGATCAGAACCGACACCCCGGCCGGGACCGGGATCGGCTTCACGCCAATGCGGGACATCGCTCTCGCCTCCGACCTCGACTGTGGGACCGCACTCTCACCAGACCTGGCAGAGGACCTCTCCGCCCACGCCCAGTTCCCGCGCCTGACGGCCGGTCATCACGCCGCGCGACGTGGAGAGCACCGTGATGCCCAGGCCGCCCTGCGTCTTCGTGATCCGGGCGCTCGAGGCGTAAACCCGGGTTCCAGGCTTCGACACCCGCTTCAGGCCGGTCAGCGCATCCCGGTTCCCGGGCAGGCGCCGGATGCGGACCCGCAGGATGTCCTGCGGGTGGGCGGGCAACCGCTCCCATCCGTCCAGGTATCCCTCCTCGTGGAGAATGCGGACGATTTCCTGCTTGATGCCGGAAGCCGGGATCTCCGCGTAGTCGTGCCGGGCCCGCACCGCATTGCGAATCCGCGTCAGCATGTCGGCGATCGGATCAGACCACATGGAGGACTCCTACCAGCTCGCCTTGATCACGCCGGGGATCTCGCCCGCGAGCGCGTACTTGCGGAAACACAGGCGACAGAGCCCGAACTTGCGCATGTAGGCGCGGGCTCGTCCGCAACTGAGACAACGGTTGTAGCGCCGAACCCGGAACTTGGGCTTCGCCCGAGCCTTGGCAATCAGCGATTTCTTCGCCACGGTTCCTCTCTCGTCTCCCCGGACTCAACCTTCCCGCCGGGCGAAGGGCATTCCGAATGCGCGCAGCAGCTCCCGCGCCGGGTCGTCCTCCATCGCCGTGGTGCAGATCGTGATGTTCATGCCGCGGGTCTTCTCGATCCGGGCGTAGTCGATCTCGGGGAAGACCGACTGGTCGGTAAGGCCGAACGTGTAGTTCCCGCGTCCGTCGAAGGCCCGCTCGGGGACGCCCCGAAAGTCATGCACCCGGGGCAGCGCGATGTTGATCAGGCGGTCCATGAACTCGTACATGCGCCGCCCCCGGAGAGTCACGCGGGCGCCCACCGGCATTCCATCGCGGATCTTGAAGTTCGCGATCGACTTCCGGGCCCGGGTCACGACCGGCTGCTGCCCGGTGATCGCGCGCAGATCGCTCACGGCGGCGTCAATGAACTTGTGCTCGCGGGCGCCCTCGCCGACGCCCATGTTGACGACGACCTTCGTGACCTTCGGCACCTGGTGGACATTCAGGATCCCGAGCTTCTCCCGCAATTCTCCCGCGATCCGGTCGCGGTAATGGTCCTTGAGGCGGCTCATCGGTCGATGACTCCATCGGATCGGACGCTGACCCGGACCTTGCGGCCGTCGGTCAGGCGGGTGCGGCGGATCCTGGTCGGGAGGTTCGTCTCGGGATCGACGACCATCACGTTGGACACCGCGATCGGCGCCTCGCGCTCCACGACCCCGCCCTTGATGTTCTGCCGGGGGTTCGCCCGGGTGTGGCGCTGGATCATTCGCACTCCCTCGACGAGAACCCGGCCGGTGTCGCGGAAGACCCGCAGGACGCGGCCGCGCCGGCCCGCGTCGGCGCCCGCGATGACCACGACGAGATCGTTCTTCCGGAGGTGGATCCGCCGCGGCGGCGGCGTCTGGCGGCGACGGGGCACTTCAGAGAACCTCCGGCGCCAGCGAGACGATCTTCATGAACCGGCGTTCGCGCAGCTCCCGCGCCACCGGCCCGAAGACGCGGGTCCCGGTCGGCTCCTTCTGGTCGTTCACCAGAACCGCGGCGTTGTCGCCGAATCGGATGTAGGAGCCGTCCGGCCGCCGATGCTCCTTGCGGGTGCGCACGATGACCGCCCGAACGACCGTCCCCTTCTTCACCGCGCTCCCGGGAGCGGCTTCCCGCACGGAAGCGGTGATGACATCCCCGAGCCGGGCGATCCGGCCCACGCCGCCCCCGGACGCGCGGGTGGCGGGAAGGATGCAGGTGACGCGGCGGGCGCCGGAGTTGTCCGCCACGTGCAGGACCGACTGCATCTGAATCATGACGCGCGCTCCATGATCCGCAGGAGGCGGAACCGCTTCGTCCGGGACCGCGGACGGCACTCCTCGATCTGGACCCGGTCTCCGAGGCGGGCCTCGTTCGCTTCGTCATGGACCGCGAACCGGTTCGACTTCTTGTAGCGGCGCTTGTACAGCGGATGCTGCACCAGGCGCTCCACGCGAACCGTGATGGTCTTGTCCGGTCGATCGGAGACGACGGTCCCGGTCTTGATGAGTTTCGGCATGTCCGTACCCAGGCGGCGTCAGCTCGCCGCTTCTCCCCCTTCCGTTCGCTCGATTCCGAGTTCCCACTCACGCAGGACGGTGAGGAACCGCGCGCGCCGGCGCCGAAGCATCTTCACCTTGTGCGTATGGCCGAGTTGCCCGGTCGCCGCCTCGATCCGCGCCTCGAAGAGCTCCTTCGTCGTCTCCCGGATCCGGTTCCGGAGCTCGTCGTGCGTCAGTTCGCGCACCTGGGCGGCCTTCATCGGGTCTCCTCCTCGAAGCGTCCGACGAAACGGGTCCGGACCGGCAGCTTGTGGCTGGCGAGACGCATCGCCTCGACCGCCTGCTCGCGGGGGATGCCCTCCATTTCGAAGAGGATCCTTCCGGGGCGCACGACGGCGACCCAGCCCTCGGGGCTTCCCTTCCCCTTCCCCATCCGGGTCTCCTGCGGCTTCCGGGTGACGGGCCGGTCCGGAAAGATGCGGATCCACAGCCTTCCGGTGCGCCGCACGAACCGGGTGATGGCGACCCGGGCGGCTTCGATCTGCCGGTTCGTGATGTAGCCGGGCTCCAGCGTCTTGAGGCCGAAGTCGCCGAAGGCCACTGTCTGCCCGGTCCAGGACTTGCCCCGCATCCGGCCGCGCTGCCGCTTCCGGTAGCGCGTCTTCTTCGGCATCAGCATCGCCGTATCCCTCCTTCGTCAGCCCCGCGTCAGAGCATCGGGCCCCGGGAGGCCTTGGGCACGAGGTCGCTCACGCCCCGGTACACCCAGCACTTGACCCCGATCTGGCCGTAGGTGGTGAAGGCCTCCGCGAGGCCGTACTCGATATCCGCGCGCAGGGTATGGAGGGGCAACTGCCCTTCCAGGTACCACTCGGCGCGCGCGATGTCGGCGCCGTTCAGGCGTCCGGCGCAGCGAATGCGCACGCCCTTCGCGCCGTTGCGCATCGTGTTCTCGACGGCCCTCCGCATGGCGCGGCGGAACGCGATGCGCTTCTCGAGCTGCAGCGCGATGGACTCGGCGATGAGCTGCGGGTCGAGCTCGGGCTTGATGACCTCCAGCGGCCGGATGTGCACTTCCTTCCCGGTGCGTTTCCGCAGGTCGCGCGTCAGCTTCTCCACCTCCGTCCCCTTCCGACCGATGATGATCCCGGGACGGGAGGTGTGAATGTAGATGTTGAGCTTGTTGCCCGGGCGCTCGATGTCCACCTTGGAGATGCCGGCGTGGTAGAGGCGCTGCTTCAGCAGCCGGCGCAGCTTGAGGTCCTCGTGCAGCGCATCGCGATAGTTCCGGGAGGCGTACCAGCGCGACCTCCAGGTCTTGCTGTATCCGAGCCGGAAACCGTACGGATGGACCTTCTGACCCATGCCTAGTCCTCTTCCCGGGCCGTGACCCGGATGGTGTAGTGCGTGGTCCGCCGGCGGATCCGGCGGACCCGGGCGCGCCGGCCACTGCGGGCGATGGTGCGGGCGGGGCCGACATCCGCGACCGCGGTGGTGACGACGAGCTCGTCCTCGTCAATGCGCTTCGCCTCGGCGAGGGCCCGGTTCTGCGCATTCGCGATCGCCGAGCGCAGGACCTTCTCGATGATGGGAGCGGCGCGGCGGTTCGTGTTCTGGAGGATCGAGATCGCGTCCGCGGCCGGAAGATCACGGATCAGATCCAGCACCAGGCGCGCCTTCTGCGCCGATCCGGGGACGGCGCGGGCGCGGGCCACGGCTTCGATCATCGCGGCCCCCTCGACCTTTCGCTCTTCACCTTGTGTCCCTTGAACGTGCGCGTCGGCGAGAACTCACCCAGCTTGTGCCCGACCATGTTGTCGGTCACGTACACCGGGATGAACTTCTTGCCGTTGTGCACCGCGAAGGTGAGGCCGACCATCTGCGGGAGGATCGTGGAGCGGCGCGACCATGTCTTGATGATCGTCTGCCGGCGCGCTACATGCGCGTCCTCGACCTTGCGGATGAGGCTCTCCTCGATGTAGGGGCCCTTGCGAACCGAACGCGGCATCACCTGTCTCCCGATTCCCTGTCGTCGCGCGTCGTCCCGGAACGTCGCATCGTCTCGTCCATCCCGCCCTACTTCCGCCGGCGCTTGCGCGAGCGCACGATCATGGAATCGGTGCGCTTGTTGTTCCGGGTCTTGTAGCCCTTCGTGGGGACGCCCCACGGGCTGACCGGGTGGCGGCCACCCGAGCTCTTGCCCTCGCCGCCGCCGTGCGGGTGGTCCACCGGATTCATCGTCACGCCGCGGTTGTGCGGCCGCCGCCCCAGCCAGCGCTTGCGGCCCGCCTTGCCCAGCTTCACGTTCTCGTGCTCGAGGTTGGACACCTGCCCGATCGTCGCCCGGCACTCCCGCAGGACGCGCCGGACCTCGCCGGACGGCAGACGCACCTGGGCGTAGCGCCCTTCCTTGGCGACGAGCTGCACGAAGGAACCGGCGCTCCGGGCCATCTTGCCGCCGCCGCCGGGGCGGAGTTCCACGTTGTGGATCGTGGCGCCGAGCGGGATGCGCTCGATCCGCAGCACGTTCCCGGGGAGGATCTCCGCCGTGTCGCTCGCGACGACCGTGTCTCCGACCTTCATCCCCACCGCGTGGAGGACATAGCGCTTCTCGCCATCCACATAGTGGAGGAGCGCGATCCGCGCCGAACGGTTCGGGTCGTACTCGATCGTCGCGACTTTCGCCGGAACCCCCGGCTTGGCGCGGCGGAAGTCGATCTCGCGCAGGCGGCGCTTGTGCCCTCCACCGCGGAAGCGGACCGAAATCCGGCCGCCGGCGCCGCGTCCGCCGCTTGACTTCTTCCCGCGGGTCAGCGACTTCAGGGGACGGCGGGTCGTCAGCTCCTCGAAGGTCTGAACAGTGTGGAAGCGGCGCCCGGGGGACGTCGGTCGAGATTTCCGGATCGGCATGACGGTTCTATACGCCCTTGAAGATCTGGACCGAGTGCCCCTCGGCCAGCGTCACGAAGGCCTTCTTCCAGTCCGGCTTGTGACCGACGTACCGGCCCCACCGCTTCTCCTTGCCGCGGTACCCCGCGGTCCGGACGGCGGTCACATCGACCTCGAAGAGACTCTCCACCGCGCGCCGGATCTGCACCTTGTTCGCACTCGGGTGGACGCGGAAGCAGACGACGTTGTGCTGTTCCTGCAGCCGGTCCGCCTTCTCGGTCGTCAGCGGCCCGAGGATCACGCGATCGGGTTCCATCAGCGGCCTCCGGCTTCCGCGAGCTTGGCGGAGAGCGCTTCCAGCGAGGAGCGGCGAATGAGGATCACGCCGGCCTTCAGGACATCGTAGGTGTGCAGCCCGGCCACGGTGACCAGTTCGACCTTCTGGAGGTTCCTGGCGGAGAGCCACAGCTCGTCCGAAGGGGCGGCTTCGACCAGGAGGATCCGGCCGGCCCCGACGCTCCATTCGGCGAGACGGCGCACCAGGCCGCGGGTCGAAGGGACATCGAGCGGGATGTCGTCGTAGAGCCGCACCCGGCCCTCTCCGGCCCGGAGCGAGAGCGCCGAACGCAGCGCCCCCCGCTGCATCCTGCCGTTCAGCCGGTAGCTGTAGTCGCGCGGCGTCGGACCGAAGACGACCCCGCCGCTCCGCCACAGCGGATTCCGACGGCTGCCCACCCGGGCGTTGCCGGTGCCCTTCTGCCTCCAGGGCTTGCGTCCGCCGCCGCGCACCCGGGCCCGGTTCTTCGTGGAGTGGGTCCCGGCGCGGCGGCCGGCGCGGTACTGGCGAACCGCGTCGTAGTGAAGGGCCGGATTCACCGGCGCGGCGAACACGCCCGGATCGAGCGCCGCTTCCCCGCCTCCGAGGACCGGCGCCGTCGAGGCCGGCGTCGTCTGCTCCGTCATCGCGTCGTGCTCCCGGGCATCAGGCCTTCCGGATCTCCACGACGCCGCCGCGCGGCCCGGGAACCGCTCCCCGCACCGCGACCAGATTGCGCGACGCGTCCACTTCGACGACCCGGAGATTTCGCACCGTGACCCGGTCCTGCCCGTAATGGCCGGGAAGGCGGGTTCCGGGAAGAACCCGCGACGGGGTGGCGCACATGCCGATCGCGCCGGGCGCCCGGTGGAACTTGGAACCGTGGGATCCCGGCCCCCCGTGGAACCCGTGACGACGCATGACACCCGAGAAACCGCGGCCCTTGCTCACGCCGCTGACGCGAACCCGGTCCTCCGGCGCGAACACGTCCGCCCCGAACCGGGCGCCCACGGGGGCGGCTTCGCCCTCGTCGGGGCGGAATTCGCGCAGCACCGAGACACGGCCGGTCGCGCCGGCGGCCTCGAGCCGGGTCGCCTGCGCCCGGACGCGGCGAGCGCGCCGGCCGGTCCCTTCGAGGCCGACCTGCACCGCGGCGTAGCCGTCCGTCTCGGTCGTCTTGCGCTGGATCACGATGCAGGGCCCCACGCGCAGCACGGTGACAGGCACCACGGCGCCGCTCTCGGTGAACCGCTGGGACATCCCCAGCTTCACTCCCAGTAGGCCGTCCATCCCGATGTCCTCCTCGAACCCGCCGTCAGGACGAGACCATCGCCTTGATCTCCACGTGGACGCCGGCGGGGAGATCGAGGCGGGAAAGGGCGTCCACCGTCGTGGGCGTGGAGCCGAGGATGTCGAGGAGCCGCTTGTGGGTTCGAAGCTCGAACTGCTCGCGGGACTTCTTGTCCACGTGCGGGGAACGAAGCACCGTGTAGCGGTTCTTCACGGTGGGCAGCGGGATCGGGCCCGCGACCCTGGCGCCGGTCCGCTTCGCCGTCTCCACGATTTCGCTGGTGGACTGGTCGAGCAGCCGATGGTCGAAGGCCTTCAGCCGAATGCGGATCTTCTCGTTCATGGCGGCGATTCCGGTGGAGTGCGTCCTCTGCTGGCGTCAGACTCGGGTGCTGGCTCAGGCGCTGGCCATGACCTCCGCCATGACCGCTTCCGGGGCCTCCTCGTAGGATCCGAAGTGCATCGTGTAGGTGGCCCGGCCCTGGGTCGCCGAACGGATGTCGGTGGCGTAGCCGAACATGCCCGCGAGGGGCACCTGCGCGTCGATCACGCGGGCGTTCCCCCGGACCGAAAGCCCGGTGATGCGGGCCCGGCGCGCCGACAGATCGCCCATGACCTCTCCGGTGTACTCGTCCGGCGTGACGACCTCGACCTCCATCACCGGCTCGAGGATGGTCGGGGAGCAGCGCCGGAGCGCCTCCCGGGTCGCGAGCGAACCGGCGATGCGGAAGGCGAGCTCGGAACTGTCCACCGTGTGGAACGAGCCGTCGTAGAGGCGGACCGTGACCCCGGTCACGGGATAGCCGGCGAGCGGGCCGCTCTCGAGCGCGTCCCGGGCGCCCTGCTCGACCGCGGGGATGTACTCGCGCGGGACCGCGCCCCGCACGATGGCGTTCTCGAACTCGAACGGGACATCGTGGTTCGGGGAGACCTCGATGCGGACGTGCCCGTACTGGCCGCGCCCGCCGGTCTGACGCACATGGCGCCCCTCGACCTGCGCGCTCCGGCGAATCGTCTCCCGATAGGCGACGCGGGGCTGGCCCACGACGGCGCTCACCTGGAACTCGCGAAGCAGGCGATCCACGAGGATCTCGAGGTGCAGCTCCCCCATCCCGCTGATGATCGTCTGGGCGGTCTCGAGATCGGTGGTGACCCGGAAGGTCGGATCCTCGTGGGCCAGCTTGCCGAGCGCGACGGAAAGAAGTTCCTGGTCCGCCTTGGTCGAGGGCTCGATCACCCGGGAGAGGACCGGCTCGGGAAACTCCATGGCCTCGAGCGCGACCGGCGCTGCGGGGTCGCAGATCGTCTCGCCGGTCCTGGAGTTGCGAAGGCCGACAGCGGCGGCGATGTCACCCGCGTACACCTCCCGGATCTCCTCGCGCTTGTTCGCGTGGACCTTGAGGAGCCGTCCGACGCGGGAGCGGCGGCCGCGCGCGGAGTTCAGGACCTTGTCCCCCGCGCGGAGAACCCCGGAGTAAACCCGGAAGAAGGAGAGCTGACCCACGAAGGGGTCGGCCATGACCTTGAAGACGAGTGCCGCGAAGGGGGCGTCGTCCCGCGCCTCGCGGACGACGACATCCTCGGCGGCGACGACAGGCGACGGAGTTCCGTTCGAGGAGACCTCCAGCCCGGGGCCGATCGGCGAACGCGTTCCGGTGATGGGCGGGACGTCGGTGGGCGCCGGGAGATAGGCGACGACCGCATCGAGCAACGGCTGGACGCCCTTGTTCCGGAACGCGGAGCCGCACACGACCGGCACGATCTGCAGCGAGAGCGTGGCTCGCCGGAGGGCGGCCTCGCACTCGGCGGCGTCCAGATCGCCCCGCTCGTCCCACGCCTCCAGCGCCTCGAGGTCGCACTCGCAGATCTTCTCCACCAGCGCTTCGCGGGCGATCAGGGCAGCCTCTTCCCGCTCCGGCGCGACCGGCAGCTCCTCGAAACGCGCCCCGAGAACATCGCCGTGGTAGCGGATCTCGCGCATCCGCACCAGATCCAGGACTCCTTCGAAGTCCGCCTCGGCGCCGATGGGCAACTGGACCGCCGCCGCCCGCGCCCCCAGGCGATCCTCGATCCGGGCAACGACCCCCTCGAAGTCGGCTCCGGCGCGGTCCATCTTGTTCACGAAGGCGATCCGGGGCACGCCGTACTTGTCGGCCTGCCGCCAGACGGTCTCCGACTGGGGCTCCACGCCGCCGACGGCGCAGAAGACAGCCACCGCGCCGTCGAGAACCCGGAGCGACCGCTCCACTTCGGCCGTGAAGTCCACATGGCCGGGGGTATCGATGATGTTGATCCGGTGGTCCTTCCAGAAGCAGGTCGTGGCCGCGGATGTGATCGTGATGCCGCGCTCCTGCTCCTGTTCCATCCAGTCCATCGTGGCGGTGCCCTCATGAACCTCACCGAGCTTGTAGGTGATCCCGGTGTAGTAGAGGATGCGTTCGGTGGTGGTGGTCTTCCCGGCGTCAATGTGCGCCATGATCCCGATGTTCCGGGTGTCGTCGAGGGCGACCTTGCGCGGCATGACGGTTCGTGCGGAGGGAACTTGCGGTGGACAGCGGGTTGGATGAAATCAGGAGCAGGAACAGGCGTCGGATCCGGGTCGCAGCGCTACCAGCGGTGGTGGGCGAAGGCCTTGTTCGCCTCCGCCATGCGGTGGGTGTCCTCGCGCTTCTTGATCGCGCCCCCCCGACTCTGCGAGGCGTCGAGAAGCTCGCCGGCGAGGCGCTCGATCATCGTCTTCTCCGGCCGCCGGCGGGCGAACCCGACGATCCACCGGAGTGACAGCGAGGTGCGGCGCTCGGGGCGCACCTCGAAGGGCACCTGGACGTTCGAACCGCCCTTGCGGCGGCTCTTCACCTCGAGGGTCGGCTTCACGTTGGAGACCGCCTCGCGGAAGGTGCTCAACGGGTCCTTTCCCGTGTTGTCCTGAATCCGGTCGAACGCCCCGTAAACGATGCGCTCGGCGGTGGACTTCTTGCCGTCCAGCATCACCTTGTTGATGAAGGCGGAGACCAGGCCGCTCTGGTAGCGCGGATCGGGGACCGGCGGCCGTTTCGGGACATCGCGGCGACGGGACATCGTCAGAAACCTCGGAAGCGGCTCAGGCCTTGGGTCGCTTGGCGCCGTACTTGGACCGGGCGTTCCGGCGACCGTCCACGCCCACCGCATCGAGGGCGCCCCGGATGACGTGGTAGCGAACGCCGGGGAGATCCTTCACGCGGCCCCCGCGGATCAGCACGATCGAGTGCTCCTGGAGGGTGTGTCCGACGCCGGGAATGTAGGTCGTCACCTCGATCCCGTTCGTGAGACGGACGCGGGCCACCTTGCGCAGCGCCGAGTTCGGCTTCTTCGGATTGATGGTGAAGACCCGGACGCAGACACCCCGCCGCTGCGGGCAGCGCTGGAGCGCCGGCGAGTCGGTGCCGGGCGCCATGCGCTTCCTGCCCTTGCGGACGAGCTGGTGGATCGTGGGCATGAAAGAGTCGGGTCCGTATCTCCGGGAAAAAGATCCCCTCGCGGGGGAGGGGTGTTGTCTTCACTGCGCGCCCGCCGCACCCATCCGAAGAAGAGTTCGGGGTCACCCGATCGGCGGCGCCGCGGTCGCTCGAGCGCTGGAACCGAGGTCGTGACGCCTGAGCGGGAACCGGAGATTGTAGGCTCCGGAGAGGAGCGGAGTCAAACGCGATCGGACGCCGGGACGCCAGTTGGCGGCTCTCGTCCGCGCGCCTGGATCTGGCCGCTCTCGTCCGCGCGCCTGGAGCCCGCCGCTCCAGGCGCCGCGCCGGACTCCGTCAGGAGCCGGTGTACACGGCGGCCACATCGGCCGCGTCGTGGACGAGGGGGCGCTGGGCTTCCATGTCCTCGGGGAACACGAACTGCTGGTGCTCCGCGAGCCCGGTGCCCGCGGGGATCAGCCGGCCCATGATGACGTTCTCCTTGAGGCCCCGCAGGTAGTCCACCTTGCCCTCGAGGGAGGCCTCGGTCAGGACCTTCGTGGTCTCCTGGAACGACGCCGCCGAGATGAAGCTGTCCGTCTTGAGCGAGGCCTTGGTGAGACCCAGGAGCGCCGGACGGCCCATGGCGGGCAGGCCGCCCTCGCTCATCGCCTTGGCGTTCGCCTCCTCGAACCGCTGCCGCGAGACGATGTCGCCCGCGATCAGATCGGTGTCCCCGATCGGATCGGTCATCTCGCCCGTCTCGGGATCGAGTTCGGCCCGATCGGGGATCTTCACCCATCGCATCATCCGGCTGATGATGACCTCGATGTGCTTGTCGTCGATCACGACGCCCTGGAGCCGGTACACCTCCTGGATCTCCTTGATCAGGTAGCGCTGCAACTCCTCCGGTCCGAGCACGTCGAGGATGTCGTGGGGGTTTCTCGGTCCGTCCATGAGCGGATCGCCGTGTCGCACCTCCTCGCCCTCGCGCACGCTGATGTGCACGCCGCGAGGCACCTCGTAGATCTTCTCGGTGCCGGTGTCGATCGAACGGACGATGATCTGTCGCTTCCCGCGGACGACGTCGCCGTAGCTGAGGCGTCCGTCGATCTCGCTGATCAGCGCCGGCGCCTTCGGCGCCCGGGCCTCGAACAGCTCGACGACTCGCGGCAGGCCGCCGGTGATGTCCTTCGTCTTCGTCGTCTCGCGCGGGATCTTGGCGAGGACGTCTCCCGGCCGGATGATCTGCCCTTCCTCGACTTCGAGGTGGGCTCGCGACGGCATCAGGTAGGTGCGGATCACGTTCCCGCCCCGGTCCTCGATCGAGATCCGGGGCTCGTAGCGGTCATCCTGCGATTCGATGATGACCGGCTGCGACCGGAACGTCACGTTGTCCACTTCCTGGATCATCGTGACGTCGGCGATGATGTCCCGGAACCGGACGACTCCCTCCTCCTCGGTCAGGATGGAGAAGCTGTAGGTGTCCGACTCGACGATCGTCTGACCGGCCTCGACCCGGCCTCCCGGCGCCGCCTGGACCCGGGCCCCGTAGGACACCGGATGGCTCTCGAGCACGTGGCCATCGTCGTCCCGGACCTCGACGCTCCCCTTCCGGTTGATCACCACGAGCGTGCCGTGGCGGTCCGTCACCGTGCGGAGGTTCTCCGAGAACCCGAGGACGCCCTCGTTGCGCGCCTCGAGCGCCGAGTTCTCGAACACGCTGGCGGTGCCGCCGATGTGGAAGGTCCGCATCGTGAGCTGCGTGCCCGGCTCGCCGATGGACTGCGCCGCGATGATGCCGACGGCCTCGCCCAGGTCCACCATCCGGCCGGTGGCGAGGTTCCGCCCGTAGCACATGACGCAGATGCCCCGCCGCGTCTCGCAGGTGAGCACCGACCGGATCTTCACCATCGGCACGCCCGAGTTCTCGATCGCGGTCGAGATGTCCTCGTCGATTTCCTGGTCGGCGTTCACGATCACGTCTCCGCGGAAGTCCTTGATCTCGTCCACGCTGACGCGACCCACGATCCGCTCCCGCAGCGGCTCGATGACCTCTCCCGCCTCGATGATCGGCTCGGCCCGGATGCCGCGATCCGTCCCGCAGTCCTGCTCGGTCACGATCACATCCTGCGCCACATCGGCGAGTCGCCGGGTCAGATAACCGGCATCCGCGGTCCGCAGCGCGGTGTCGGCGAGTCCCTTCCGCGCTCCGTTCGTGGAGATGAAGTACTGGATGACGCTCAGGCCCTCGCGGAAGTTGCTCGTGATCGGCGTCTCGATGATCTCCCCGGAGGTCTTCGCCATCAGCCCGCGCATCCCGGCGAGCTGCCGGATCTGCTTCTCGCTGCCCCGGGCGCCCGAGTCCACCATCATGAACACCGGGCTGAACCGGCCGGTCTCCTCCTCGCGCCCCTGCATCGTCTCCAGCATGTCCTCCGCCACCCGGTTCGTGGCGTTCGACCAGACGTCGATGACCTTGTTGTAGCGCTCGCCTCCGGTGATGGCGCCCTGCTGGTACTGCTCCTCGACCCGCGCCACCTCGACCTTCGCCTCCTCGACCAGGCGCGCCTTGTTGGGCGGCACGACGAGGTCGCCCAGACCGATGGACGTCCCGCTCCGGGTGGAGTACTCGAACCCGAGATCCTTGAGCGCGTCGAGGACGGCCGAAGTGTGCCCCTGCCCGTAGCGCAGGTACACGAACCGGACCAGGTTCTGGATCCCCTTCTTCTTGAGCACGCCGTTCACGAACGGCATGTCGTGCGGAAGCGCATCGTTCAGGAGAACCCGTCCCACCGTCGTGTCGATCCGCTCGTTCTCCACCCGCCTCGGCTCGACGCGCAGCAGATCCTGGCTGTCGTGGGTTTCCAGCACTTCCCCGGTGTGGCGGAACCAGATCGGAGTCAGCGTGCTCACGTCGCCGGCGGCGTGGGCGAGCATCACGTCGTCCGCGGAGGCGAACGCCTTGCGCGCGGGCGGCTGCGCCGACTTGACCTGCGGCTTCGAGAGATAGTAGATGCCGAGCACCATGTCCTGCGTCGGCACCGCCAGCGGCCCTCCGTGGGCGGGCGACAGGATGTTCCGGGAGGAGCGCATGAGGAGCGCCGCCTCGACCTGCGATTCCGGGCTGAGCGGAACGTGGACGGCCATCTGATCGCCGTCGAAGTCGGCGTTGAACGCGCTGCACACGAGCGGGTGGATGCGGATCGCCTTGCCCTCGACGAGCACCGGCTCGAACGCCTGGATCCCCAGCCGATGGAGCGTCGGCGCCCGGTTCAGCAGCACGGAGTGTTCGCTGATGACCTCGTCGAGGAAGTCCCAGACCTTCGCCTCCTGCTGTTCCACCAGCTCGCGCGCCTGCTTGATCGTGACGGCCTCGCCCTCGTGCTCGAGGCGGTTGAACAGGAACGGCTTGAACAGCTCGAGCGCCATCTTCTTGGGAAGTCCGCACTGGTGGAGCTGGAGCTCGGGGCCGACGACAATGACCGAACGGCCGGAGTAGTCCACCCGCTTGCCCAGCAGGTTCTGCCGGAAGCGTCCCTGCTTGCCCTTGAGCGTGTCCGAGAGCGACTTCAGGGGCCGGTTGTTCGTCCCCTTCAGCACGCGGCCCCGACGGCCGTTGTCGAGCAGCGCGTCCACCGCCTCCTGGAGCATGCGCTTCTCGTTGCGAACGATGACCTCGGGCGCCTTCAGCTCGAGGAGCCGCCGGAGCCGGTTGTTCCGGTTGATGACCTTCCGGTAGAGCTCGTTCAGGTCGCTGGTGGCGAACCGGCCGCCGTCGAGGGGCACCAGGGGCCGCAGGTCGGGGGGGATGACCGGAAGGACCTCCATGATCATCCATTCGGGCAGGTTCCCGGACTTGCGGAACCCCTCGATGACCCGCAGCCGCTTCGCCGACTTGGCGCGTTTCTGGATGGAGCCCTTGCGGAAAGCGATCCCGCACCAGGACAGGTCCAGGACCTCGTTCAGCTCGTGGACCGACGCCATCTCGTGACGCAGGATGTGCCTCAGGCGATGGGCCAGCCAGGCTTCGGACTTGCCCTCGACCTGGTTCGCCACCGCGGCGTCGTCGAAGCGGGCCCCCCGGAGGCACTGCGCCAGCTCGTGGTCCGCCGCCCGACCCAGAGTCACCGGCATCTCCCGGAGCGCCCAGCCGCGGCGCATCTCGAACCGCTGCTCGACGGTGAGCGTGTCGAGGTCGGCCTCCCGCAGGAGCCGCTTCGCCGCCTCCGCTCCCATGCCCAGGACGAAGGTCTTCTCGAACTTGCGGTACCGCCCGGCGGTCCGCTCCTCGACGAGCTCCTCGAAGTCTTCGTCGGAACGCAGCAGGATGTCCCCGAGCGGTTCGTGCCCCATCGGCGCGCGGGCCTTCTGCCTGCGCCACTTGCGACGGAACTGGTCGTGCGTGCGGCCGAAGTACCGCTGCAGGATCCGGTTCTGCTCCTCGGTGACGACCTGCCCCTTCCACAGCCGGTCCCGCCCGTTCGTGCCCCGGATCGTGGTGATCCTCCAGCCCTCGTCGTCCTTCTTGCCGGAGAACGCGAACAGTTGCCGAAGCTGCTCGAACTCGTCGTCGCTCAGGCGCACATCGGCTTCCTTGAGCATCCCGATGTGGATGTCGCCCGGCTCGAGGACGACGTAGGACTCGTAGTAGAGAACCCGCTCCAGCTCCCGCGGAGTGAGATCGAGGATCTGACCGATCCGGCTGGGCGGCACCTTGAAGAACCAGACGTGCGAGACCGGGCAGGCGAGTTCGATGTGCCCGAGGCGGCTCCGCCGCACCGAGGCCTGGGTCACCTCCACGCCGCACTTGTCGCACACGACGCCGCGGTGCTTCATCCGCTTGTACTTGCCGCAGAGACACTCCCAGTCGTTCACCGGACCGAAGATCTGGGCGCAGAACAGGCCGCCCCGCTCCGGCTTGAGCGTGCGGTAGTTGATCGTCTCGGCCTTGTTGACTTCCCCGTGCGACCAGGCGCGGATCTTCTCCGGCGAAGCGATCGAGATCTTGATCGCGTCGAAGTCCGAACCGAACGCCTCGCGCTCCTCCAGTTCCGGAATCACGAATTCCCCGGGGCTCCTCTGCATGTCTGTCTCCCTTGCGGCTCGACTCGCTGGCTCAGTGCCTGGTGCGGATGAGCTCGATGTCGAGGCCGAGACTCTGGATCTCCGCCATGAGCACCTTGAACGACGCCGGCACCTCCGGCGCGTAGCTGGTGTCTCCCTTCACGATGGATTCGTACACCTTGGCCCGGCCCCGCACGTCGTCCGACTTGACCGTCAGGAGTTCCTGCAGGGTGTGCGCGGCGCCGTAGGCCTCGATGGCCCAGACCTCCATCTCCCCGAAGCGCTGTCCCCCGAACTGGGCCTTGCCACCCAGCGGCTGCTGCGTGATCAGGCTGTAGGGACCGATGCTGCGGGCATGCATCTTGTCGTCCACGAGATGGCCGAGCTTCAGCATGTAGATCTGTCCGACGGTGACCGGCTGCTCGAACGCCTCGCCGGTCCGCCCGTCGTAGAGCTCGGTCTTCCCCTCGTCGAGGACGTTCGGGCGCAGCGAACCGGTGTCCTCGCTGCGAGCGTTCGCCTCGTCGAGGAGTTCGCGGATGTCGTCCTCGCTGGCCCCGTCGAAGACGGGCGTGGCGAAGTGCTTTCCGAGAACGCTGGCGGCCCAGCCGAGGTGGGTCTCGAGCACCTGGCCGATGTTCATCCGCGAGGGAACTCCGAGCGGATTCAGGACGATGTCCACCGGGGTTCCGTCCGGAAGGAAGGGCATGTCCTCGACCGGAACGATCTTGGCGATCACGCCCTTGTTCCCGTGGCGGCCCGCCATCTTGTCGCCCACGCTCAGCTTCCGCTTCATGGCGATATAGACCTTCACCATCTTGATGACGCCCGGGGGCAGCTCGTCGCCCTGCGTGACCAGCAGCTTCTGCTCTTCGCGGCGGACCTCGAGCAGGTCGAGCTGCTCCTCGGTCTTCTCCTGGATCTCCTGGATCTCGTCGCGGATGTCGTCCTCGAGATCGGTCTCGAGAAGCGGCACGTACTCCATGCGGTTCTTGAGCACCCGCCGGGTGATCTTCGTCCCCTTGGGGAGCTCGACCTCTCCGGTGATCGGATTCATGCAGTCCTCGACCAGCCGGGCGCCGATCATCCGTCGGACGATGCGCTTGTCCGACTCGTCCTTCAGGATCCGCTCCTCGTCGGCGTGGTCGCGCTCGATGGCGGCCACGTCCTCCTCTTCGATCTGCCGGGTCCGCTCATCCCGCTCGGTGTCGTGGCGGTGGAACACGCGGACATCCACGACCACGCCCTCGACGCCCGAAGGGCACTTGAGCGACGAGTTCTTCACATCGCCCTGCTTGTCGCCGAAGATCGCCCGCAGGAGCTTCTCCTCCGGGGTGAGCTGGGCTTCCGCCTTGGGAGTCACCCGACCCACGAGAATGTCCCCCGGCGTCACCCGGGCCCCGATCGTGACGATCCCGCACTCGTCGAGGTGCCGGAGGAACGCCTCGTTGACGCCCGGCACCTCGCGAGTCACGACCTCCGGACCCAGCTTCGTGTCGCGAGCCTGGAGGGTGTGCTCCTCGATGTGGATGGACGTGTAGCTGTCGTCCTGGATCAGGCGCTCGGAGACGACGATCGCGTCCTCGAAGTTGTAGCCGCGCCACGGCATGAACGCGACGAGCACGTTCCGGCCGAGGGCCAGCTCGCCCTGGTCGGTGCACGGGCCATCCGCGATGATCTGCCCCGCCGCGACCTTGTCGCCGATCCCCACGAGCGGCTTCTGGTTGATCGAGGTGTTCTGGTTCGAGCGTCGGAACTTCTTGAGCCGGTAGATGCTGGCGCCGATCTCGGCGTCGCGGCCCTTCGCCTCGCGACGCACGATGATCCGGCGGGAGTCCACGCGGTCCACGACGCCGTCGGCCCGGCACACGACGACGGCGCCCGAATCGTGGGCCGTCACGTGCTCCATCCCGGTTCCCACGAGCGGGGCCTCGGAGCGGATGAGCGGGACCGCCTGCCGCTGCATGTTCGATCCCATGAGGGCCCGGTTCGCATCGTCGTTCTCGAGGAACGGCACCAGCGACGCGGCGACCGACACGATCTGCTTCGGCGAGACATCGATGAAGTCCACCTGATCGCGCGGCGAGGGGACGAATTCGCCCTCGTGACGGCAGTTCACCCGCTCGTCGAGGAGTTCCCCATCGGGGCCGACCCGGGCGTTCGCCTGCGCGATCGTGTAGCGCTCCTCCTCGAGCGCCGAGAGATAGAACGCGTGAGGCTCCAGCCGCGCCTGACCCCGCTTGCGGCGCAGCCGGCGGTTGGCGAGCTCGGCGTCGTTCTGCGGAAGGATGGCCTCCGTCTCGAGGGTCGTATCGCCGGCGTCGAGGACCCGCACGTAGTCCACGACCCGTCCGTTCTCCACCTTGCGGTACGGGCTCTGGATGAACCCGTAGTTGTCGATCGTGGCGTAGCACGAGAGCGAGCTGATCAGCCCGATGTTCGGACCTTCGGGGGTCTCGATGGGGCAGATCCGGCCGTAGTGGGTCGCGTGGACATCCCGCACATCGAACTTGGCGCGGTCGCGGGAGAGCCCTCCGGGGCCGAGCGCCGAGAGCCGCCGCTTGTGGGTGACTTCGGAGAGCGGGTTCGTCTGCTCCATGAACTGGGAGAGCTGGGACGCGCCGAAGAACTCGCGCACCGCCGCCGTGACCGGCTTCGCGTTGATCAGATCCCGCGGCATCGCCGTGGTCATCTCCTGATAGACGTTCATCTTCTCGCGGATCGCCCGCTCCATCCGCACCAGCCCCAGCCGGAACTGGTTCTCGAGCAGTTCGCCCACGGACCGGACCCGACGATTGCCGAGGTGATCGATGTCGTCATGGCGGTAGCCATCCTGCCCCCGGGTGAGGCGGAGCAGGTAGTCGATGACGAGGATGAAGTCTTCCTTGGCGAGAGTGGTCCGGTTCGGGTCCATCTCCCGCTCCAGCTTCGTGGAGAGCTTGCGCCGGCCGACCCGGGAGAAGTCGTACTTGTGCGGCTCGAAGAACAGATTCTTCAGCAGCGTCTGGGCGCTCTGCACCGTGGGCTGGTCGCCGGGGCGCTGCCGTCGGTACACCTCGATCAGCGCGCCCTCGACCCGCTCCGCGTTCGGCGCTTCGTCGCCCCGCTTCAGCGTGAGCGGATCCTTGAGCAGCGTGCTGGTGAGGATCGGGCCGACCGGATCGGCGCCCGGCAGGACCACGTCGAGGGGATCGCTCGCGGAGACGACCAGCCGCGACAGGGCGGCCTCCGAAAGCGCCTCCCGATTGGCGGCGGTCACCGGCGCGCCCGCGGGAATCTCCTCCCCGGTCTCCGGATCGAAGAGCGCCTCGGCCAGCACCGGGGCGCCGACCTCAGCTTCGGCTTCGGCTTCGGTCACCCGCTCCAGAGCCATTTCCGCAAGCGCTCCCCGAATCTCGCTGCGGACCACCGCGCCTGCCGCGAGCTCCTCGCCGGTCTCGGGAACGACGACCGCTTCGGTGAGCCTCGGCAGGCAGAGCTCCCGCAGGAGATCGGCGGAGATCCGGGTGTTCGCCGGGAGCTCCTCGCCGGTCTCGGGAACGACGACCGGCCTCGCCAGGCGGAACCCGCCGAGCGCGTCCGGGTGGAAGTCGAGATGCTGAACTCCCTTCCGGGTGAGCTTCCGAAGGTCGCCGCGGCTGACGCGCTTGCCGCCCGAAAGCACGACCTCGCCGTCATGCACGATGTCGCGTTCGATCCGGGCGTCGAGGAGGAGGTCCCGGAGCGTCGTGACGCGGCCCGACGGCTCCTCGACGCCCCCGGGGAGCGGTTCGTCCACCGGAAGCCGAACCGTTCCTTCCACCAGGGTCGCGGGGAGGATCGTGTAGAAGCAATCCAGGATCTCTTCCGTCCTGCCGAGCCCGAGAGCGCGCAGGAAGATCGTCGCCGGGAACTTCTTCTTGCGATCGATGCGGACCTGGAGGAGGCCCTTGTGGTCCGTCTCGAACTCGAGCCAGGAGCCCCGGTAGGGGACGATCTGGGCCTGATACGAGTCCCGGTGGTCCTTGCTCTTGTGGAAGAAGACCCCCGGCGAACGATGGAGCTGGGACACGACGACCCGCTCGCTGCCGTTGATGATGAACGTCCCGTTCCGCGTCATCAGCGGAATCGCGCCGAAGAAGACCTCTTCCTCCTTGATGTCGTGGATGGAGCGCTGGCCCGTATCGGGATCCTTGTCCCAGACCGTGAGCCGGATCTTCACCTTGAGCGGAACGGAGTAGGTCTTGCCGCGCTGCTGGCACTGCTCCACGTCGTGGTCCACCTTGAGATGGACCCGATCGCCGCAGTAGGTGCAGACCTGGTCGTCGCGGGTGAACTCGATCCCTTCGAGCTCGCCGCAGCCGCAGGCCCAGCGCCCCACCGTGTACTCGAGAAAATCGAGTTCGCAGGTTTCCCGGAAATCGTGGATCGGGAAGATGGACCGGAAGACGGCCTGGAGCCCGATCTGCTCGCGATCCTGCGACAGCAGGTCCTTCTGGAGGAATCGCTCGTAGGAACGGTGCTGAACCTGGATCAGGTCGGGCAGCGGGATGGACGAGCGGATCCGGGAGAAATCGTGTCGCTCCCGCTGCGGGCGGGTCTCTTGGGTCAGCATGGCGCGGGCCTCGCGCAGACTCCCGGCCGAACGGGAAGCAGGCGCCGGAACCGGCGCCCGGAAGTCCGACGACGGGAAGTCGTGAGCGGGAAGAGATTCCGGAGAGGAATGGAGTCAGGCCCCGAAGCCGCTGGCGCGGCTGCGAGGCGGGAGAAGGCTCGGCGGGGCCGGCGCGGGGACGATGTCCGCTGCGACCGGCTCCGGCTTCGGCGGGACGACAACAGCAACCCGCCTACTTGATCTCGATCTTCGCCCCGACCTTCTCGAATCGTTCCCTGACCTGCTCCGCCTCCTCCCTGGAAACTCCCTCCTTCACGGCCTTGGGGGCCGCCTCGACGAGTCCCTTGGCCTCGCGGAGACCCAGACTGGTGACCTCCCGCACGGCCTTGATCACCTGAACCCGCTTCGCGCCGGCGGCGAGGAGGATGACATCGAACTCCGTCTGCTCCTCGACCGCGGCCGCCTGACCGCCAGCGTCGCCGGCGACCGCCATCGGCATGGCTGCCGCCGCCGAGACTCCGAGCTCCTCTTCGAGCGTCTTGACGAGGTCGGAGAGCTCGATCACGGTGAGGCTCTTGATGTGGTCGACGACCTGCTGCTGCGTCAGCGACATGGCGGGTCTTACCTCCTGTGGATGGTCTGGGGTGCGCCGGCTGGATGGAGAAGGGGAAGCGGTCCTCTTCAGGACTCTCCACCACCCTCGGCTTGCTTCGCCTCGGCGGCCTTCAGGACGAGCACGAGCTGTCGCGGCACGCCTTCGAGGACATTCATCAGATTGCGGATCGGGGCCGCGATCAGCCCCACCACCTGCCCGCGGAGAACATCCTCTCCGGGCAGTCTGGCGAGCGCTTCGAACGCTCCCTCGTCGAGAGTGCGCTCCTGCAGGACGCCCGCCTTGAAGCGGAGCGCCTTGAAGTCGTCCGCGCTCTCGTGGATCACCCGGGCGAGCGCCGCGGGGTCGGTGTCGGACCACGCGAGGCCGGTCATGCCCACGAGGTTCTCGTCGAGGCCGGTGATTCCGACATCCCGGAACGCCCACCGCGCCGTGGAGTTCTTCACGACCCGGTAGTGGCCTCCCGCCTCCCGCACCCGGCGGCGCAGCACGGTGGCCTCGGCGACGCTCAGGCCGCGGAAATCGAACGAGAACACCGCCGCCTGCTCGCGCAGGGCGGTGGCGAGCGCCGCGGCGCTACGGACTTTCTGGGCGCGTTGCATGGTGGAAGACCTGGGGCCGGGACTCCGGGAGCGCGGGACTACCGGGTGGCGCCGACCAGAGCCGGGTTGATGGGGAGTCCGGGACTCATCGTGGAACTCAGGGCGACGCTGCGGATATAGCGTCCCTTGGCGGCGGCGGGTCGCTGCCGAATGACAGCCCCGACGAGCGCGAGGGTGTTGTCGGCGAGAGACTCCTCGGGAAAGGAGAGCTTTCCCACCGGAGCGTGGAGGTTCGAGGTCTTGTCCACGCGGTAGTTCACCTTGCCCGCCTTGATGTCGCGGACGGCGCCGGCGATGTCGAAGGTGATCGTGCCCGACTTGGGGTTGGGCATCATCCCCCGCGGTCCGAGGATGCGCCCGAGCCGGCCGACCACGCGCATCATGTCGGGCGTGGCCACGACCGCCTCGAAATCGAGGAAGCCGCCCTGGATCTGCTTCACCAGGTCCTCTCCCCCGGCCACATCGGCGCCGGCGTCCTCGGCCTCCCGCACTTTCTCGCCGGAGGCGATGACGGCGACGCGGCGCGCGATGCCGAGCCCGTGCGGGAGGACGACGGTGCCGCGGACCATCTGATCGGCGTGCCGCGGATCCACGCCGAGCCGCAGCGCGATCTCGGCGGTCTCGTCGAACCGGGCGAAACTGGCTCGCTTCAGGACGGTGAACGCCTCGGCGAGCGTGCCCGGAGCGGCGGCGGCGAGCTGTTCCTTCGCCTTCGCGTATTTCTGACCCATCTGCGAACGACCTCTCCTGTGCTCTGTGCTCGCTCCGAACCCCGGACCTACGAGACCGCGATGCCCATGCTGCGGGCGGTGCCTTCCACGATCCGTCGGGCCCCTTCCAGATCCACCGCGTTCAGATCGGGCATCTTGATCCGCGCGATTTCCTCCACCTGGGCCGGGGTCACGGTCCCCACCTGGTCCCGGTTGGGGACTCCCGAGCCCTTCGCGATGCCGGCCGCCTTCTTGAGGAGCGCCGCGGCCGGAGGCGTCTTCGTGATGAAGGTGAAGGAGCGATCCTGGAACACCGTCACGACGCACGGGATGATCATGCCGGTGTCCTTCTGCGTCCTGGCGTTGAAGGACTTGCAGAACTCGACGATGTTGATCCCGTGCTGACCGAGCGCGGGCCCCACCGGAGGGGCTGGCGTGGCCTTGCCCCCGGGGAGCTGCAGCTTCGCGATCGCGAGGACCTTCTTCATCGAGAGCCTCCCTGCGGGACGCGGTCGCCGCGCCTCATGTCTTTTCGACCTCGAGGAATTCGAGTTCCACCGGCGTGGAGCGACCGAAGATCGTCACCATGACCTTGAGGCGGCTCCGCTCCGGATCCACCGCGTCCACGACCCCCTGGAACCCGTTGAACGGACCGTGGATGATGCGCACCGACTCGCCCGCCCGGAACTTCTGCCGCATCTTGGGCGCGACCGCGGCATCCTCCATCTGGGCGCGGATGCGGGTGACGTCCTCCTCGGGCATCGGCTGCGGCTTGTGGGGCGGGACGAAGCCCATCACCTTGTCGGTGTTCTTGACCACCTGCCAGGTGTTCGGGTTCATCTCCATGTGGATCAGGACGTAGCCGGGATACACCTGCTTCGTCGTCACGACCCGCCGGCCGCCGCGCATCTCGACGACCTTTTCCGTCGGGATGAGGATCTCGCCGATCATTTCCGAGAGGCCGTAGGCCCGGGCGCGATGACGGAGGTTGTCCCGCACGCTCTCCTCGAACTTCGAGTGCGTGGAGACGATGTACCACTCGCGCGCCATCGGGGTCAGCCCTCGATCAGGCTCGTGACGAACGAGGAGATGTAGGACATCACGACATCGAGCCCGTAGAGGTAGAAGCCGAAGAAGAAGACCGTGATCAGCACGACGATCGTCGTGCCGCGGACTTCGTTCCGGGTCGGCCAGGTCACCTTGTCCACCTCGGCGCGCACATCGCCCAGAAAGCCGCGCACGGCGCCGACGCGTTCGTTCAGACTCATCTCGACGACTCCTCACGGGCGGGACGGGGCGTGGCAGGCCAGGAGGGGCTCGAACCCCCAACCCCCGGTTTTGGAGACCGGTGCTCTACCAATTGAGCTACTGGCCTTCCCGCGCCCGCGGCCTGCGCCTTCCCCACGACGCTCACCGGGTCTCCCGATGGAGGACGTGGGTGCGGCAGAAGCGGCAGTACTTCCTGAACTGCATGCGTCCCGGGTGCGAAGTGCGGTTCTTGGACGTGGTGTACGTGCTTCGAGGTCGACGGCCGGGGAACGGCCATCTGCAATCCGTCACCGTACAGCGGAGAGTGATCGTCTGCCTCTTCCTCTTGTCCTGCGGCATGTTGCACCCTCGCTGCCGGCTCGGCCGGCGTCCGTGGAGAAGCCTTCGTCCGGATGGGGCCTAGTCCAGGATCTCGGTGGTGACGCCGGAAGCGACGGTGCGCCCGCCCTCCCGGATCGCGAACCGGAGGCCCTTGTCCATGGCGATCGGGGTGATCAGCTCGACCTCGAGCTGCAGGTTGTCCCCGGGCATGGCGACCTGCCGGTCCGGGTCCACGAAGCTGGCCCGCCCGGTCACATCCGTGGTCCGGAAATAGAACTGGGGACGGTAGCCCGCCCGGAACGGCTTCTCCCGGCCACCCTCGTCCTTCGAGAGGACATAGACCTCCGACCGGAACTTCCGGTGCGGCGTGATCGAGCCGGGCTTCGCGAGCACCATGCCGCGCTCGACATCCTTCCGGTTCGTCCCGCGGAGCAGGATGCCGACGTTGTCGCCCGCCTGCCCTTCGTCGAGGAGCTTCTTGAACATCTCGACGCCGGTCACCACCCGCTTGCGGGTCTCCCGGATCCCGACGATCTCGACGTCCTCCTGGACGCGGATGGCGCCCCGCTCGATCCGTCCGGTCACCACCGTGCCCCGGCCCGAGATCGAGAACACGTCCTCGATCGGCATCAGGTACGGCTTGTCGATGGCCCGGTCGGGGACCGGGATGTACTCGTCGAGCGTCCGGGCGAGCTCGAGAATCGGATCCCACGCCTCGCCGCCATCGGCGTTCAGCGCCGCCAGGGCGCTCCCCCGGATGATCGGGACCGGATCGGCTCCGTCGCCGGGGAAGCCGTACTCCTCCAGGAGCTCCTCCACCTCGAGTTCGACGAGCTCCAGCAGCTCCTCGTCGTCGAGCATGTCCACCTTGTTCAGGAAGACGACGATCCGGGGCACGCCGACCTGCCGGGCGAGGAGGATGTGCTCCCGGGTCTGCGCCTGCGGACCGTCCGGCGCCGAGATCAGGAGGACCGCGCCGTCCATCTGCGCCGCGCCCGTGATCATGTTCTTGATGTAGTCGGCGTGACCGGGGCAGTCCACGTGGGCGTAGTGCCGGTTCGTGGTCTCGTACTCGACATGCGCCGTCGCGATCGTGATGCCGCGCTCGCGCTCCTCGGGAGCGTTGTCGATGGAGTCGAAGGAGCGGAAGTCTCCGCCGTGCTGCGCCGCGAGAACCTTGGTGATCGCGGCCGTGAGCGTCGTCTTGCCGTGATCCACGTGACCGATGGTCCCCACGTTCACGTGGGGTTTCGTGCGCTGAAACTTCTCCTTGGCCATCTGGATTCTCCTTGAGGTGTCTGGCGAAGTCGGGAGGGAAGTCGGACCGTCCCCGTCTCAGCCGGGGATGGCGGCGAAAATGGAGCCCACGACCGGGGTTGAACCGGTGACCCCTTCCTTACCAAGGAAGTGCTCTACCACTGAGCCACGTGGGCGAAGGCGGCGGTCGACGGCGACCGACCGGCCCGCGGAAGGCAGGCCGGGCGGCCCGCCGACGCGGGAGCGGGAGACGGGCCTCGAACCCGCGACCCTCAGCTTGGAAGGCTGATGCTCTACCAACTGAGCTACTCCCGCATGGCGATGACGAGGACGGATGTCCTTCCCCACGGGCCCGGGGGCTGCCGCCCGCGGGGACGGCGTCGGCGCAGCCGGGAGGGGAAGGAGCATGGGAAAAGGTCGGTGTCTGGCGTTGGTGGGGCTGGGCGGGAACCGCGGGGCGGTGGAGCGGGGAGGATTCGAACCTCCGAAGGCATCGAGCCGGCAGGTTTACAGCCTGCTGCGTTTGGCCGCTTCGCTACCGCTCCTCGGTTCGTCGTCCTGCTCCGCATCCCCCACCCGGTGCGTCAGCCGGGAGAAGCGGGGCGAAAGTCTCCGGCGGACGCTGCCGCCGTTCGGCGCTACCGGACGGCGCGACCCGGAAGCGGAGTCGGGGGTGGCGGCTCGACCACTCCCGAGCGGCGCGAATCGCCCCGCCCGCCCCGTTCCGGAGCTGGCGAAGGGAGTCGAACCCTTGACCGGCTGATTACAAATCAGCTGCTCTGCCTCTGAGCTACGCCAGCAGGTACCGGCGAACGAATGATTCTAGAGGAGCGGACCACGCTGCGTCAAGCGCGATTCCCGCGGGCGCGCCTGGCGCCTCCCGGTTCGTCCGCTCCCGTCCTCTCCGGATCCGGGCGCTGCCGCACCGCCTCGTAGAGCGCGATCCCGGCGGCGACCGAGACGTTCAGCGACCGCGCCGCCCCGAGCTGCGGCAGCGAGACGAGGACGTCGCATTCCTTCGACACCCCCGCCCGCAGGCCTCGACCCTCCGAGCCCACGACCAGGACGACCGGCTGGCTCCAGTCGAATTCGTGCCAGGGGATCCGCGCCCGGGGCGTCAGCCCGACGGCCCAGAAGCCGGCCTGACGCAGCGCCCTGAGCGCCATGGCCGACCCCGGAACCCGCACCAGCCGCGCGTGAGCGATGGCCCCCGAGGAGGCCGCCACCGCCGCCGGCGAGGGGGGCGCGGCCCCCCGGCGCGGCACGATCACGGCGTCGGCGCCGGCCCCGTCGGCGACGCGAACCAGCGCCCCGAAGTTCCGGGGATCCTCGACGCCGTCGGCGAGCAGGAACAGCGTCGGCTTCGGCTCCGCCGCGAGCGCCTCCGCGAGCGTCCGCCACCGGACGGGCGAGACCTCGGCGGCGACGCCCTGATGCCGGACGCCGCCGAGCCGACGGTCGAGATCGGCGTTCGGGACCCGCTGGACCGGCGCCCCGCGGGCGCGGGCGAGCTGGACCAGGACCTGGTGGCGGCGCTCGAGACGGCCGGTGCGCAGGAGCACCCGACGGACCTGACGCGGAATCCGCTCCAGCGCCTCGGTGACCCGCGTCGGCCCGAACACCCACGCCGGGGACGCCGCGGACCGGGAACGCGCCTCCTTCGGCGCGGTCCGGGTGGGCCGGCGCGAGGGCGGCGACTTCCGGCGCCCGCGTCTCACGGCGCCGGATCCAGTCGCACGACCGCGATGGCTGCCAGCCCCTCACCCCGCCCGGTGAAGCCGAGCCCGTCGGTCGTGGTCGCCTTGAGACCCACCGCGTCCACCGGCAGCCCGAGCAGCTCGGCCACCCGCCCGCGCACCGCATCGCGGCGCGGCGCGAGGCGGGGCCGCGCGGCGATCACGGTCAGGTCGGCCTGCCCCGGCCGGAGGCCCGCCGCGGCCGCGACTTCCACCGCCCGAGCCACGAAGCGACGGCTGTCGGCGCCCCGGAGGCCGGGGTCCGACGACGGGAACAGAGAACCGATGTCCGGCGCGGCCGCCGCCCCGAGGATCGCGTCGGCGAGCGCGTGCAGGAGGGCGTCGCCATCGGAGTGGCCCTCGAGCGCGGCCGCGCCGGGAAACTCCACGCCACCGAGGCGAAGCACGCCGTCCCCGCCGTAGCGGTGGGCGTCGAAGCCGTGCCCGAAGCGCGGCGCGGGAGGCCCCTCGAACCGCGCCAGGTCGGCGGGAGTCGTGATCTTGTGGTTGCCGTCGCTGCCCTCGACGACCCGGACCGGATGACCGGCGAACCGGACCGCCGAGGCTTCGTCGGTTCCGGAGAAGCCGCGAGCGGCGGCGCGGTCGAGAGAGCGGCGCAGCCGGCCGCGCCGAAACGCCTGGGGCGTCTGGGCCGCGACCGTGCGGTCCCGGTCCACGACGGCGGCAACGGTTCCGTCCGGCGCCAGCTCCCACAGCGTGTCCCGCGCCGGGAGCGCCGGGATGGCCGCCCCGCCGGTCGTCGCCGCCTCCAGCACGCGGGTCACCAGGTCGAGCGACGGCGCCGGGCGGGCGGCGTCGTGAACGAGAACCAGGTCGTCTCCGGCTTCCAGGTCCATCTCGAGCCCCGCCAGCCCCCGCCTCGAGGACTCCTGCCGGGTCGCCCCCCCGGCCACGAGGCGCACTGGAACGCGGGCGGTCGCGAAGTACGGCGCCACGAACCCCCGCCAGTGCTCGAAGTCCGCGGCCGGCAGGACCAGGACCGCCGCCTCCACCGCCGGATGCGCGAGCATCGCCTCCACGGCGCGCACCGCGACCGGCCTTCCCCGCAGGAGCCGGAACTGCTTCGGCGGTCCCTCGCGGCCGAAGCGGGTTCCGGCGCCGCCCCCGACGACGACTGCCCCGGCGCGCATTCGGCGATCCGGTCCGGCGCCAGCGCTCATCCGGCGATCGGGTCCGGCGCCAGCGCTCATCTGGCGATCCGGTCCAGCGCCGGAGCGAGCGCCCGGACCGGCGCCAGCTCGATCGCCGCCGGGCGCTCCTCCGGCCGCAGGCCCTCGGGGTTCAGGACCGCCCGGCGAAGGCCCAGCCGCGCCGCTTCCCGAAGGCGGTCGGCGGCGCGATGGACCGGACGAACCTCGCCGGAGAGACCGACCTCTCCGAGGAAGACGGTGTCCGGCGGCGCCGGCTCCCCCCGGCGCCGCGAGACGACCGCGGCGAGCAGACCGAGGTCCGCGGCCGGCTCGTTCACCGCGAGCCCGCCGCTCACCGAAACATAGACATCCGCGCGCGCGAAACCCGCGCCGAGCGCGCTCTCGAGCACCGCGAGCAGCACCGCGAGCCGGCCGCTGTCGAATCCCACGGTCACCCGCCGCGGGTAGGCCAGCGGGCTCTCGGCCAGCAGCGCCTGGATCTCCGCGAGGAGCGGCCGGGTGCCCTCGAGAGTGCAGACCACCGCGGATCCGGGGGCGCGGGCGCCGCCCCCGAGGAACAGGCGCGAAGGGTTCCGCACCGGAACGAGGCCCTTCCCGGTCATGTCGAAGACGCCGAGTTCGCCCGCCGCCCCGAAGCGGTTCTTGACCGCCCGGAGAAGCCGATGCGGCTGACGACGGTCCCCTTCGAAGTGGAGCACCGTGTCCACGAGATGCTCGAGCGTCCGGGGACCCGCGATCGAGCCTTCCTTGTTCACGTGTCCGATGAGGAAGACCGGGGTCCCGGTGGACTTGGCGTACACGACGAGCGCGGCGGCGGACTCGCGGACCTGCGCCACCGCGCCCGGCGCGCCCGACACCTCGGGGAGGTGGACGCACTGGATCGAATCGAGGATCAGAAGCCGGGGGCGGATCTTCGCCGCGGCGTCGAGGATCCGGGGAATCTCGGTCTCGCAGTAGAGGCGCAGACTCTCCGGCTGGAGTCCGAGCCGGTCGCCCCGCATCCGGATCTGCTGCTCCGACTCCTCGCCGCTGACATAGAGAACCGGGACGCCGGAGGCCGAGCCGGCGGGTTTCGCGGCGGCGGCAGCGAGCTGCAGCAGGAGCGTGCTCTTTCCCGCGCCCGGCTCGCCGGCGACCAGCACGGCCGAACCGGGAACGACGCCGCCGCCCAGAACCCGGTCCAGCTCCCCGATCCCGAGAGGCCGCCTCGGGGTCGCGGCGGCGTCCACATCGTTCCACGCGACCGGCTCGGCGATGCGACCGGCGGCCGACGCGAAGCCGCGCCAGCCTCCCTTCGCCGATGTCCCTCGCGGCGCCGCTTCCTCGACGAGGGGGGTCCGGCTCCCGCACGACGGGCAGTAACCCATCCAGCGGCCGAAGTCCTGACCGCAGGCGGAGCAGGCGAACCGGGTCTTCCTGCGGACGGCGGAGCGGGGCATGGTCGCCGGCGCTATCCCGCGAGCGGGTTCCGGGCGGGACGAAACGGGACCGGGACGGAGGCGGGGGAGGCGGGCCGGCCGGCCGGCTGCCGCCGCGGGGCGCGCGAACCGGGCACCACCCCTCCTAGAAGTCGGTGTCTTCCCCGAAGCCGGGGTAGTCGCCGCCCGAGCCGTTGGCGCCCGGGTCCGGAGGGAAATCGTCCGTTCCCAGGTCGTCGCTGGTGGCGTGGATGTTGTCGAAGAGCGTGAACTGACCCAGCCACGCCAGCTCGACCTCTCCGGTGCGACCGTTGCGGTTCTTGGCCACGATGATCCGCCGCGTCGGGGATTCCGGCTCGCTGACTTCCTCCTCGGCGGATTTGGTGCGTCGGGGGCGATGCGGGTTGTGGATGAGCAGCACGATGTCCGCGTCCTGCTCGAGCGACCCGGACTCGCGCAGATCGGCGAGCTGGGGACGGGCGAAATCCCGCTGCTCGGGCGCCCGATTCAACTGCGACAGGGCGAGGACGGGCACATCGAGATCCTTGGCCATCAGCTTCAGCGACCGGCTGATCTCCCCGATCTCGAGAACGCGGTTGTCGAAGCGCCGCTCGCCCGCCCGGGTCGCCTGCATGAGCTGGAGATAGTCCACGATCACCAGATCGAGCCCCTGCTGGTCGCGTTTCATCTGTCGCGCCCTGGCGCGGATGTCCACCGCCGTCACGTTCGAGTCGTCCACATGGATCTTCATCCGCGCGACCTCGGGCAGCGTATCCCGGAGGCGCTGGATATCCCCGTCACTCATCCTTCCCGGTCGCTGGAGCGGACCGGCGTCCACGCGCGCCCGGGAAAACAGCAGCCGGGTGGCGATCTGGCGCAGCGGCATCTCGAGGCTGAAGAACAGGATCGCACTGCCGTCTGCCGCCGCCGCCAGCGCGATGTTGAGGGCGAGGCTGGTCTTGCCCTCGCCCGGGCGAGCGCCGATGAGGATGAGATCCGACTTCCGCAGTCCGCCCATCAGGTCGTCGAGTTCGTGGAAGTGGGTCCGGATCCCGGGGAAGCCCTCGCGCTGGCTCTGGGCAGCCTCGAACACCCGTCCGACGACTTCGCCGATCGGAACCGGGCCGCCCTCGAGGCTCGCCCCGAGGGTGAGGAGTTCCTTCTGGACCTCTTCGAGGACCTCCATCGGAGGCTCTTCAAGCGATTCTTTCTCGAAGCGGAGCGACAGGCGATAGAGGCTCCTGCTCAGGGAGCGCTCCTTCACGACCCGCGCGTAACCGGCTGCATTCGTTGACCGCGCCGTCCCTTCGAACAGATCCACGAGGAAGGCTGCCCCTCCCACGGCCTGGAGCGCGTCCCCCTGGAGATGGGCGATCAGCGTGACGATGTCGATCGCGCCCTCGTCCCGGTCGTCGAGCTCGCAGATCGCCTTGAAGATGCCCCGGTGGCGGGTGTCGTGGAAGTCGGCCGGCTCCAGGATGGTGCGGACCGCATCGAGCTGGGCGGCGTCCACGAGCACCGATGCGAGCACCGCCCGTTCGGCGGTGTGATCGTGCGGCAGCTTCGTTTCGTTGGCCACGACGCGTACCGCCTACCCTACCGCGAGCCGCGGGCGGCCGCGCAAGGCGATCCGAGCGCCAGCGCGCGTCACGACGGGTCCGGGACCGGCGCCAGAACGGACGGGCGCGCTTCAGTAGTAGCGGTAGTCGTCCCTGTAGTCGTCGAAGTCGCCGTCGTCCGTCTCCTCGTCCGCCGCCTTCGGTTCCTCCGGATCGACATCCGGGTCCAGGGGCGGGAGGACGGGGACCGGCTCGACGCCCAGGGTGCCCGCCGCGATGGGCAGCACCTCGATGGCGAGTTCGACCTCGACCTCGACATGGAGCCGCAACCGCACCGAGGCGTCTCCCGCCTGCTTGATCGGCCCCCCGAGAATGATGCGGTTCCGGGGAATCTCGAACCCGGCCTCCGCCAGCTCGCGGGCGATGTCCTGGACCGAAACCGAGCCGTAGAGCGCGTCACTGTCGGTCTTCACGCGGCGCTCGAAGCGAAGGATGCGACCGGACAGGGACTCGGCGAGCGCCTGCGCGGCGTCCCGCTCCCGCATCCGCCGCACCGCCCACGCCTGGCGGGCGGCCAGGACGTCGCGACGGTTCTCCTCCGTGACCGGAACCGCGATGCGGCGGGGAAGGAGATAGTTTCGGGCGTACCCGGCCCGGACGACGACCTCGTCCCCCGGTTCTCCGAGCGATTCGACGGGTTCTCTCAGCAGCAGCCGCATCGTTCCGACCTACTCGTACGGCAGGAGCGCCATCGTGCGCGCGCGCTGGATCGCGACCCGGATCCGCCGCTGGATCCGAGCCGGGCTGCGGTTCACGCGGCGGGGGGTGATGCGGGCGCGGTCGCCGAGGAACTCGCGCAGGAAGTCCACGTCCTTCCAGTCCACGCGGTCCACGCCGTTCAGGAGAGGGTTGATGCGCACCCGGCGCCGTGAACGTCGGCGCGGCGGGCGGCGCTGCATCGGGCGACGGTCGCTCATCGGGACTCCTTGGCCGCGGGTCGGCCGGGGGAAGAGGACCGGTGCGGCGGTCCGCCGCCCTCGGCCCGCGCCTGCTTGCGGGCGGCCTGTTCCGCGGCCCGCGCCGCGCGCTCCTGCCGGCGACGGATGTCCGCCGCCTGGTCGCGCTCCCGGGTCTCCTGATCCGTGCGCAGGACGATGAAGCGCAGCACCCCCTCGGTGAGCCGGACGCGGCTCCGGATCCCGGTGATGGCGGCCGGCGGCGCATCGAAGTAGCAGAGCATGTAGAGGCCCTCGTTGTGGCCCTCGATCGGATAGGCGAGCCGGCGCCGCTCCCACGGCTTCAGGCTCACGACGTGGCCTCCCTGCGCGGTGACGATCGCCTCGACCCGGTCAACGACCTCGAGCGACGCCGCGTCGTCGAGCGTCGGATCGAGGATGAACATGAACTCGTAGCCATTCATGGGAGGCGGCCTCCTGGGAGGGGTGATGGCGCGGCCAGGCGGTCCGCTTCGCGGCGGGAGTGAGGCATCAGGCGGTCCACCTCGCGACGGGCGTGGCGCATCAGGCGGTCCACCTCGCGACGGGCGTGGCGCATCAGGCGGTGCACCTCGCGACGGGCGTGGCGCATCAGGCGGCGGTCGCGGTTCGGTTGAACCGGTTCATGGCGGCGTCGAGGCCGTCGCCGATGACGCACTCGATGGCGAGGGCCGCGCGCTCCACCAGCTCGGTCGCCATGTCGGTCTCCCCGGCCGCGAAGCGGTCGAGGACATAGTCCGACTGCTCCCGGGCGGAGGGCGGCGCCCCCACGCCGAGACGCATCCGCGGGACGTCCCGGGTTCCGAGGGCGGCCAGGATCGAGGACAGGCCGTTGTGACCGCCGTCGCTGCCGCGTCGGCGGATCCGGATCGAGCCCAGCGGGAGCGCGATGTCGTCGCAGACGACGAGCGCCGCTTCCGGCGGCGCGGCGTTCGAGCCGAGCAGGCGCCGCACCGGGCCACCGCTGCGATTCATGTAGAGCGTGGGAAAGAAGAGCGAGATCGCGCGGCCGCGCACCTCGACATCGGTCAGCACGCCTCCATCGAAATGCCGGCGGCGACTGTCCCGCTGTCCGAGCAGGGCGGCCACCGCATCGAAGCCGATGTTGTGCCGGGTGCCGTCATAGCGCGGGCCCGGGTTGCCGAGTCCGATGACCACGCGGATCGCTTCCGGCGCCACCGGAGCCGCTGGCCGGATCGCTTCCGGAGCCGCCGGAGCCGCTGGCCGGATCGCGCGGGAAGCCGGAACGAAACGCACCGGATCAGGGGGTGGTCACCGGCTACTCGCCGACGGCCTCGGGTTCGGCTTCGGCCGACTCCTCGGTCTCCTCGTCGTCGGTTCCCTTCGGCGGCGAGAGATGCACGACGACCACATCCTTGTCGGTGGCGAGCGCCAGCCGTTCCGGAAGGGCCACGGCGCCGGCGCGGACCGTGTCGCCGTAGTCCAGCGCCGCGACATCCAGAGTCAGGTGCACCGGGATGTCGTGGGGAAGACAGGTCACGGTCAGCGTCCGCGTCACGAAGTCGAGGTAGCCCCCGCGCCGGACCCCGACCGCGTCCCCCACGAGGTGCACCGGGACGTGCCAGTGGGACTCCTTGTCGGGATCCACGCGCATGAGGTCGGCATGCAGGATCGCGTGATCGAGCGGATGGAGCTGGTAGTCGTGGATCATCACCTGCTCGGGCGCGGCCTCGCCGGCGACCTCGAGCGCGAAGATCGTGTTCTCTCCCCGCGGCGACCGCAGGATCTCGGTGATGCGGCCGGGCGAGAGGGCGAGGCTGCGGGCCCCCCGTTCTCCCCCGTACACGACGGCGGGAATCTGGCCGGTGGCCCGGAGGCGACGATTCGCCCCTTTCCCGATAGCGGTCCGCGGGCTGGCGGCGACGGTGACCTGGGGCATGGTGTGCTCGGTGGGGAACGGAAAGGGAGGAACGCGGCGTCCGGCCGGCGACTCGACGGGTCCGGGCGTCCGGTCCGGACCTGGCGCCGGATCCCTTCGGCGCCGACCGGAATCAGGCCGCGCGACCGGAAGACCGGCCACGGCGGAATCGGGCGGCGGATTGTAACAATGCGGACGCCGCGGAATACCCCGTTCCCGTCCGGCGGTCCCGCCCCCGCTCGACCCCCGGCTCGATCTGCTGCCGCTCCGGAGGGCGGCGATCCAGCGCCGCCGGTCAGACGAAGAGCGAGCTGACGCTCGTTTCCCCGTGCACCGACTCGATGGCGCGGGCGAACAGCGAGGCGACCGAAAGCACTTCGATCTTGTCTCCGGCGGCGCGGGTCGCGGCCGAGAGCGGGATCGTGTCGCCGACGATGACCCGCTCGATCGGCCCCCGGCGGATTCGCTCCGCCGCCGATCCGGAAAGGACCGGGTGGGTGCAGATCGCCAGCACTCGCCGGGCGCCCGCTTCCCGCAGCGCCCCGGCGGCCCGCATCAGCGTCCCGGCGGAATCCACGATGTCGTCCACGATCACCGCGGTCCGGTCGCGCACCTCTCCGACGACGTGGATCGTCTCGACCTCGTTGTCCTCCCCGCGGCGCTTGTCCATCACCGCGATCCCCACGCCGAGGCGCTTCCCGAACAGGCGCGCCCGCTCCACGCCGCCGGCGTCGGGGGACACGAGGATGACCCGATCCAGCTCGGAGGCGCCGAGATAGCCCAGCATGACCGGCGCGGCGTAGAGGTGGTCCACGGGGATGTCGAAGAAGCCCTGGATCTGACCGGCGTGGAGTTCCATCGTGATCATGCGGTGGACGCCGGCCACGGAGAGGAGATCCGCCACCAGCTTCGCCGAGATCGGCACCCGCGGCCGATCCTTCCGGTCCTGCCTCCCGTAGCCGTAGTAGGGCACGACCGCGTTGATGCGCGCCGCCGACGCGCGCTTCAGGGCGTCCACCATCAGGAGCAGCTCCATCAGGTTCTCGTGGACCGGCGGGCAGGTGGACTGGATCACGAAGACATCGGCGCCGCGCACGTTGTCCTGGATCTGCAGCCGGACCTCGCCGTCGCGGAACCGCCCCAGGCGGACGCGGGAGAGATCCCGCCCGAGATGTCCGGCGACGCGGGCGGCGAAGGCCGGGTTCGAGGAACCCGAGAAGAGCAGGAGGTTGCCCCGGAAACCCTGGCTGGTGGTGGCGCGCGGTGGTGTCTGCATGGATCGTGAGGGTTGGAGGCGGCGGCTATCTCCGCTCACCGGAACGCCGGGAGCGCTGGGGCGGAAGGATTCGAACCCTCGTGAACCGGAACCAAAACCCGGTGCCTAGCCGCTCGGCCACGCCCCATCCGCAAGGTCTCCCGGGCGAGACGCGCCGGACGCGGCCGGCGGAATCGTCCAACAGGCGAGCGCCCGAGCCCCGGCGAGCTCCGGATCTTCCGGGAGCCGGCGCGCCGCTCGCTGCGCCGCCTCCGCGTCGCGGAAGACACCGAACACGGCGGAGCCGCTGCCGGACATCGCCGACGCCAGCGCTCCCGCTGACTCGAGGGCCCGGCGCATCCCCCGGATGGAACCGCCTGCCGATGCGTCGGAGACGCCGCCGGGGAGGGCGAGCGACTCTTCCAGATCGTTCCGGAGGCATCGGGCGAGGGCCTCCGGGCGCCGGAGCAGCCGCCGCGCACCGGACCCGGAAGAACGGCGCATGGTAGCAGCGGGCGGGCCCGTGGAAGCGGGACGGGCACGGAGCGGCCGCGGGGAGGATCCGCGGGGGAGCCCGGAGTAGGCGGCCGGAGTGGAGACGCCGAAGTCGGGGATCAGCAGCACGAGCGACAGCCGGACCGGCTCGGCGAGCGGGAACACCTGTTCCCCCCGTCCGACAGCAACCGCCGTCCCGCCCCGGAGGAAGAACGGGACATCCATGCCGATCCGGGCGGCGAGCGCCCGCAGCTCGCCTCGGGACGCCCCCAGTGCGAACCGCCGGTCGAGAGCGGCGAGGGTGGCGGCGGCGTCGGAGCTGCCGCCCCCGAGGCCCCTTCCGGCGGGGATGCGCTTTTCGAGGTGGATCCGCAGCGCCGGGAGCCGACCGGGGAAGCGCTCCGCCAGGAGCGTGACCGCCCGGACCACGAGGTTCGTCCCGTCCTCCGGAACCCCGGGATCGTCGCAGGTGAGGCGCACCCGCCCCGGCGCTCTCCCGGGGTCGGGCGCGAACCGCAGGGTGTCGCGGAGACTCACCGCGGCGAGGAGCGTTCGGATCTGGTGGTAGCCGTCCGGGCGGCGGCCGAGCACCTCGAGTCCGAGATTGACCTTGGCGGGGGTCCGGACGAGGAAGGAGCCGCCGGCGCGACCCGGGAGAGTCACCGGGACGCTGAGTTGCCCCGCCGTTCGCGGGCCTCGACGAGCGAGCGGGCGAGCTCGCGGATCGTGACCTGCCGGAAACCCGGAACCGCCTGGAGGCGGAACGCTTCCGGATGAAGCTCGGCGTTCACCCGGAGTTCCTCGACCTCGAGCGTGGCCTCCACGCCGCTCGAGGAGACCTCGAATCGGCGCGGCACCTGGCGTCCCTCGCTCCGCCAGTCTCCGGCGTAGGTCGCGCGGTAGCGGGCTCCCTCGACCCGGCGCACCTGAGGCGCCGCGGCGGACCGGTCCCACCACAGGACCGGCCCGGCGGCCAGCCGCATCGCCCCCCCGCCCCCGACGGGTCGGGCGAGCGTCGGGTCCCCCACGGGCGCTCCGATCCCGACGAGCAGGGCGACGACCTCCTCGATGCCCACGGAGACCCCGAGAACCGGTTCCGAGAACTCGGTGAGATCCCGTCCCTCGGCAAACGCCCGCTCGGACGGCGCGACGACCCGCACTCGGCCAGGACGGGCCACCAGGCTCCACCGCGAGCCGCCGACCGGAGCGAACGCCTCCATGCGGAGCGCCTCGACCGGAGCGGAGGCGCCCGGATCCTCCGGCCGCGCGAAGACGAACAGCAGTCGCCCCGAAAAACGACCCTCGGCGCGGGAGCCGCGAACATCGAGCACGGCCTCGTAGCGGCGGACCGCGCGCGCCGTCCGGGCCGCCTCGGCGAGCAGCTCCCGGACGTCGGCTTCCGTGAGAGCGGGCGCGGCGGCGGCCGCGGTCGGAGTCCGGCGCGCCGAGCAGCCAGCGAGCAGCCCGGCGGCGGCGAGAAGCGCGAGCCACCGGGCCGCTCGACGGCGGCCGGGGTCAGTCAGGCTCGTGGCCGGCCGCCTCGATCTTCGAGGCCACGGCGTCCTGCTCGAGTTCCCCTTCGTCGTCATGCTCGAGCGCCAGCTTCCAGAACCGCACCGCCTGGCCCGGCTCCCCCTTCGCCCGGTAGAGGTCGCCGAGGTGATCCAGCACGACGCTGTTGCGCGGCATGCAGCGCTGGGCCCGCAGCAGGTTCGGCTCCGCCTCCGCCACATCGCCCATGCGGAACTGCACCCACCCGAGACTGTCGAGGTAGGAGCCGTTGTAGGGATCCTGGTCGAGGGCGCGCTGGATGAGATCCCGCGACTCCCCGAGGCGATCGTTCCGGTCGGCGAGCATGTAGCCGAGATAGTTCAGCGCGAGATCGTGGTTCGGAACCGCCTCGATCACGCGCCGGAACTCGGCCTCGGCCTCCTCGTACCGCCCCTGCTGTTCCAGCAGGGCGCCGAGCTGGAACCGGAAGGTCGCGTCGGTCGGGTTCTTCTCCAGCCAGTCGCGCGTCTCCGCCTCGGCGACGGCGAGATCCCCGACCTCGGCGTGGTGCCGAACGAGAGCGAACTGCGCTCCGGCCACCGTCGGATAGGTCGAGACGAGACCGCGAAGGATCCCGAGGGAGGCGTCGGAACGACCCTGCGCCGCGAGCACCCGGGCTTCGAGGGCGAGGAGCCCCGGGTCGCTGTCTTCCACTTCCTTCAGGCCGATCAACCGGCGGGCGGCGTCTTCCGGCTCTCCGGCGGCGAGCCGGTTCTGGATCTGCGCCACCCGAAAGGAGAGCGCCGCGCGACCCGAACCGGCCAGATCGGTGGCCTCCGCGAGAACTTCGAGGGCTTCGTCGTAGCGACCGAGCTGCTCGAGCGCCTGCGCCAGCCTCCCGAGCACCTCGCGCCGCCGGCCGGCGCCGTAGTCCTCCATCGGGAGTCCGGCGAGCGACTCGAACTGATCCACGGCCCGCTCGAATTCGCACTGGGCGAGAAACACGCCTCCGAGGGCCAGTCGCCCGGGGACGCTGCGCTCGTTCCCCTCGACGAGTCGCGAGAGCGCGGCCTCGGCGTCCTCGAGCCGCTTCTGCTCCCGGCGCACCATCGCGAGTCCCATGAGCGCGATCTCGCTGTCCGGCTCGGCGGCGAGGAGGGTCTCGAAGCCGGCGGCGGCTTCGTCGAGCTGTCCGGTCCGCGCCAGGATGTCGGCGCGGGCGAGCCCGAGGTCGGGATCATCGGGGTGGCGGGCGACCGCCTCTTCGTAGAGCTCGGCCACATCGGCGAGCATTTCCTCCCGCGTCCGTCCCGGGATGTCCTCCCGGAGGAGATCGTCGAGCATCTTGCGGGCGTCGGGATTCCGGGGTTCGACCCGCAACGACTGGAGCAGGAAGTCGAAGGCCTGTTCCCGGTCCCCGGCGGCGAGGCGAAGCGAAGCGAGTTCCTGGAGCTCGGTGAACGCGTCGGGCGCCCTCCGGACCAGTGCGCGGAGGTGCGTCGAGGCATCCTCGACCCGGCCCATCGGCTGGAGGAGCCGCGCCAGCCGGGAGCGGGTCTCGAGGTCGTCCGGATCGAGCCGCACCGCTTCCTCGTAGGACGCGACCGCGCGCTCGAGATCCTCCCGCCCGCCGCCGGCGCGGGCGCGCTGGTAGTGGAGCGCCCCGAGGAGGCGGTGCGCCCGTCCCGCGTCCGGATCGCGGGCGACCGCCTCCGACGCGGCGCTCTCCGCGGCCTCGTACTCGCCGGCGCCCAGGCGCAGCTCGGCGAGCGCCACGAGCGGGCCGGCGCCGTTCGGATCGAGTTCGGCGGCGCGCTGGTAGGCGCTGATCGCGGACTCGAAGTCCCGCTCCATCTGCGCGATCCGCCCCTCGGCGAAGTGGCGATAGGCGGCGGCCACCGGATCGAGCGGAGGCGGCTCCGGCGCCTGCGCCGAGGCGACGACGCTGAACAGCAGGCACAGAGGCAGCGCTCCCCGACCGGATACCCCGCGCCGAACTGCCCGCATCATCAGAAATTTACCGGAATCGGCGGGATGGTCAGTGTCGGAAGTGCCGCGCGCCGGTGTGGACGAGCGCGACGCCACGGGCGTTGGCGGCGGCGATGACCTCCGCGTCGCGCACCGAGCCGCCCGGCTGGATCACCGCCGTCACCCCGGCCTCGGCGAGCGCCGTCAGCCCGTCGTCGAACGGGAAGAAGGCGTCGGACGCCGCGACGGCGCCCTCGAGGGGAACCCGGGCCTTCTCCACCGCCAGTCGGCAGGAATCGAGTCGGCTCATCTGACCGGCGCCGACGCCGAGGAGCGCGGTCCCGCGCGCCACCACGATGGCGTTCGACTTGACGTGCTTCACCGCGCGCCACGCGAACCGGAGCGCCTCGAGCTGTCCGGCGTCGGGCTCGACCTCGCTCACCGTCCGCCACCGCGTTTCGGCGTCTCCCGCGTCCCAATCCTGCGCCAGCAGGCCGCCGGCGACGCGGGCGAAGAAACGGCCCTCGGGAACGAACCGCTCGGGATTCTCCAGGGCCTCCACTTCGAGGAGCCGCAGGTTCTTCTTGCGGCGGAGCAGGCGCCGGGCGGCGGCGCTGAAGCGGGGCGCCGCGATCGCCTCCAGGAAGGTCCTCCGCAGCTCCTTCGCGGTCGCGGCGCCCACCTGGCCGGTCAGCGCCACGATCCCGCCGAACGCCGAGATCGGATCGGTGGACCGGGCGGCGATCCAGGCTTCCTTCACGGTCGGCGCGATGGCGGCGCCGGCGGGATTCGAGTGCTTGATGACGACGGCGGCCACGCCATCCCGCCCCGCCGGCAGGGTGGCCAGATCGGCGACGCAGCGCACCGCGGCGTCGAGGTCGAGGATGTTGTTGTAGGAAAGCTCCTTGCCCTGGAGCTGGCGGGAACCGGGAATTCCCGGTCCGCGATCCCGATAGAGCGCCGCCTGCTGGTTCGGGTTCTCGCCGTATCGCAGCGACGCGACGCGATCGAACGCAAGGACCAGTCGCTCGGGGAAGGGCCCGTCGGCGCGCGCGGCGAACCAGCCGGAGATCCTCGCCTCGTAGTCGGCGGTGGCGGCGAAGGCGCGCATCGCCAGACGGCGTCGGAACGCGCGGCCCGCCTCGTCGGGCTCATCGAGCGACGAAAGCGCGGCCGGGTAGTCCGCCGGGTCCACGACGACCGTGACGCCGGGCCAGTTCTTCGCCGCGGCGCGAACGAGGCAGGGCCCGCCGATGTCGATGTTCTCGAGCACCTCCTCCTCGTCGGCGCCGGCCGCGACGGTCTGCTCGAACGGATAGAAGTTGACGGCCACGAGGGCGATGCGCCGGATCCCGAGACTCTCGAGGGAGGCGAGATCCTCGGGGCGCGAAGGCCGCGCCAGCACGCCGGCGTGGATCGTCGGGTGGAGCGTCTTGACGCGGCCGTCGAGCACCTCGGGGTGACCCGTCACATCGGCCACGTCGAGGACCGGAATGCCGGCGTCCCGAAGGGCGCGGGCGGTGCCGCCGCTCGCGACGAGCTCGAAGCCGCGTTCGACGAGCCCGCGGGCGAAGTCGGGGAGGCCGTCCTTGCGGCTGACGCTGAGGAGGGCGCGGGGGGCGGAAGAAGAAGGGGTCGTCATGCGAATGGGCGAGCGCGAGCGCCTTCCGATCCCGTCGCCGGAGGAGTGCGGATGCTAACGAAGGGGGGACGCGCTCCGGGAATCGAGGAGATCCCGGAGAGCGCCCTCGAGCTCGGGCAGCTCGTCGTCCATCACGGTCCGCAGATCGAGCAGCACCCGTCCGTCCACGATCCGGGAGACGATCGGGGGATCGGCCCGGAGCAGCCGGGCCCGGAGGCGCTGCGGGGCGTCGCCCGCCCGGGCGAGCGCGAGGCAGCGGGTCGGAAGCGCCGCTCCGGGAGCGGCGCCGCCGCCGATCCG
>JAJEAO010000013.1 GCA_022822745.1 Acidobacteriota bacterium | reverse complement strand
GTCCCCATGGCCGTCCTCGCCAGAGAGGCGGAGCTCCGCGAGGACCGGCCCCTCTACCGGCCGCCACCCCCGCCGCGCACCAGAACCCGCACCTCCGCCCTTGTTGCCGGCGCCCAACCGACTCGACCTCCCCGTCCCCGTCTCGGGAAGCCTCCACCCCCTCCCGGAATCCCCCACTGCCAAAGAGGGTGGGCCCGTACAGGCGGTTGACAGGATGCGATGCCCGGCGTACGGTTCCCGCCTCACGGGGAGGGGTCTCGGAGAGGGTGTCTCCTTGGCGGCTTTCGCCGACGAGGATGTCTCCTTGGCGGCTTTCGCCGGCGAGGGTGTCTCTACTGGCGGTTTTCGCCGACAACCCCGTCCGTCGCCGGCCGCGCCAGCCACGATCCCCAGCCACGATCCACCGACGATCAGGAACGCACCGAGGACCCATTTGGCAGAGATCATCGTTCAGGAAGGCGAGTCCATTGACGTCGCCGTCAAGCGCTTCAAGCGGCGCGTGCAGGCCGAGGACATCATCAAGGAAGTCAAGCGGCACGCCTTCTATGTGAAGCCGGGAGACAAGCTGCGACAGAAGCGCGCCGCCGCGCGAAAGCGCGCCCGGAAGCGTCGCCGCCGTCGGCGGAGCCGGCGCTGAGCCCGGGGAGTCCCGCGGGCCTCCGCGTCCTCCTGGTGGGAGGAGGCGGTCGCGAGCACGCCCTCGCCTGGCGCCTTTCCCGCAGCCCGGAGCTGGGCGCGCTGATCGCGGCGCCCGGGAACCCGGGGATCGGACGCCTGGCCCGACTCGCCCCGGTGAGCGCCGGGGACGCGCCGGGGATGTGTCGGCTCGCGAGCCACGAAGGAGTGGACCTCGTCGTCGCCGGGCCGGAGGCGCCTCTCGCCGACGGACTGGCCGACCGGCTCGCCGAGGTCGGGATTCCCTGCTTCGGCCCCCGGGCCGAGGCGGCGCGGCTCGAGAGTTCCAAGGCGTTCGCCCGCGCGTTCTGCGCCCGCCACCGGATTCCGGCGCCGCGCCACGCCACCGTGCGCGACGCCGCCGGGCTGCGGCGGGCGCTCGCCGGGGGCGAACTCGGGGATCTGCCCGTCGTGAAGGCCAGCGGCCTCGCCGGCGGCAAGGGGGTTCTGCTCCCCGAGGATCCGTCGGCGATCGAGCGGGAGGCGATGGCGCTGCTCGATGGCCGACTCGGGGCGGCCGGAAGCGAGGTCGTCCTCGAAGAGCGACTCGAAGGGCCCGAACTGAGCGTCTTCGCCGTGACCGACGGCAAGCGGGTGATCCACGCCGGGACCGCCTCCGACTTCAAGCGCCGTTTCGACGGGGACCGCGGGCCGAACACGGGGGGCATGGGGAGCGTGAGTCCCGGCCACCAGGTCGGCCCCGGACTGCTGGCGCGGATTCGCCGGGAAGTCCTCGAGCCCGCCGTGCTCGGTCTCGCCGCCGAGGGCGCGCCGTACCGCGGTGTGCTCTACGCCGGACTGATGCTCACCGCCGACGGGCCGAAAGTGCTCGAGTTCAACGTGCGTTTCGGGGATCCGGAGTGCCAGGCGCTCGCCCCCCGCTTCGACGAGGACCTCCTGCCGGTCTTCTTCGAGGCCGCCCGGGGGGAACTGCCGGCGGCCCGGCCGCCGGCGCTTCGCATGCGGCCGGAGCGGTCCGTGACCGTGATCCTGGCCGAAGGCGCCTATCCGGGACCGGTGGAAACGGGAGCATCCATCGCCGGACTCCCGGACGCGGTGGAGTCCGGAGAGCGCGCCTTCGTCTTCCACGCCGGAACCCGGGAAGGCGCCGGCGGCGTCGAGACCGCCGGAGGTCGGGTGATCGCGGTCACCGGGCTCGGGACGACGTGGGCCGAGGCCCGGGAGACCGCCTACCGGACCGCGGAGTCCATCCATTGGCCGGGTCGCGCTTTCCGCCGGGACATCGCGGCGGGGGCGCTCCCGAACTGACGACCGGCGCGGCGGGAGAGTCGCCGCGCCTGACGAACACCGACCAGGAGTCAGAAACATGAGTTCCGAAGCGGGCCCGAAGGTCCTGATCGTGATGGGAAGCCCTTCCGACACCGCCGTGATGCGGGAATCGAAGAAGGTGCTCGAATCGCTCGGCGTGTCGTGCCGGATGGGTGTCTATTCGGCGCACCGGACGCCGGAGCGCTCGGCGGCGCTCGCGGCGAGCGCCCGCGAGAACGGCGTCCGAGCGATCATCGCCGGGGCCGGCGCGGCCGCGCACCTCGCCGGCGCGTTCGCCGCCCGGACCACCGTTCCGGTCATCGGCGTTCCCCTCGCTGCGACCCCGCTCGCCGGCCTCGACGCGCTGCTCGCCACCGTCCAGATGCCGGGCGGGTTCCCGGTGGGCACGATGGCGATCGGCAAGCCGGGAGCGCAGAATGCCGCGTACTACGCGGCGCAGATCGTCGGGCTCGAGGATCCCGAGGTCGCGGAGCGGATCGCCGCGTGGCGGAAGGCGAAGGCGGCAGCCGCGGAGGCGGCGTCGGACGCCATGGAAGCCGAGTAGCGCCAGGGAGCGCCGCTCTTCCCATGGAGCGCCGCTCTTCTCATGGAGCGCCCAGGTTCTCCCGGTAGGGGTTCTCCAGAGCAGCACCGCGCCCCACTCCAGCCGGCGCACTATGGCGCGCGGCCTCCTGTGGAGCGCCGCTCTCCACCGGTTTTCCCGGTAGGGGTGCGCCAATTCGCGCTGTTTCTCCGCGTCGCCGGCGTACGCGCTGCCGGGCAGGAGCCCGGCGCGCCGGCAAGACGTGCCGGGCAGGAGCCCGGCGCGCCGGCAGTATGGAGCGCCCCGGTTCTCCCGGTAGGGGTGCGGCAATTCCCGGCCAGCGCACGGCTTTCGCGTCGCTCCGTGCCGGTCTGGAGACCGGCGTTCCATACGGGCCCCTGCCGGGAGAACCGGGGGGCTCCATGCCTATCCCGGTGACTGCGCCGCGAGCTGGCCGCAGGCGGCGTTCGCGTCGCGCCCCCGACTCCGCCGCAGCGTGACGACGTAGCCGGCGGCGCTCACCGCGGCGAGGAAGCGCTCGGCGTCGGCCTCGGTTCCGGGCCGGTGCGGCGCCCCGGGCGCCGGATCGGACCACGGGTTGAACGCGATCAGGTTCACCCGGGCGCGGACCCCGGCCGCGGCGAGCCGGCCGAGCTGTCGCACGAGGCCGCGGGCGTCGTCGGGCCGGTCGTTTTCTCCGCCGAGGAGGACGTACTCGAGGGTGATCCGCCGACGGGGATTCCTCGGCAGATCGGCGAGCGCGGCGAAGATCTCGCCGATGGGATGCCGGCGGGCGATCGGCATGAAGCGCCGGCGGGTCGGGTCGTCGCCGGCGTGGAGGCTCACGGCGATCCCGACCCGGGGCGCGGCCTGGCCCAACCTTCGGATCTCGTCGGGAAGGCCCACGGTCGAAACCGTGATTCGACGCCAGGGCAGCGCGAAGGCGTCCGGATCGGTGAGCAGGTCGAGCGATTCGAGGACCGCCCCGGTGTTCAGCAGCGGCTCTCCCATCCCCATGTACACGATGTTGGTCCGCCCGCCGGGCCCGCACGATCCGTCGCGCGGGCCGTGGCGACGGGCGAGGAGGACCTGGGCCGCGATCTCGCCGGCGGTCAGGTTGCGGCGGAACCGCACCGCGCCGGAACTGCAGAAGGTGCAGGCGAGCGGGCAGCCGACCTGGGTCGAGACGCAGACGGTGAGATCCACGGGAGCCGGACGACGCGGCGGCTCGGGTGTCCCCCGCGTCCTCCTGCGCCGGGCGGAGCCGCTACCGCGAGAACCGGCCCGGCGCGCCGGCGCGCGGCCCGACCGCCGGCGGAGGGCCGTGCGACGGCTGCCGATCGCGACCGCCTCCACCCGCAGGCCGTCATCGAGTTCGAGCAGCAGCTTCACCGCGCCGTCCCGCGAGGGATGGCGGGCCGCCACCCGGGGATGGCGCAGATCGAATTGGCCGCCGAGCTGCTGCCGGAGCGCCGCGGGCAGGTCCGTCATCGCGTCGAGCGAGCTGACCCCGCGTGCGTAGAGATGCCGGAAGATCTGCCGGCCGCGGTAGGCGGGAAGGCCGAGCCCGGCCGTCAGTTCCGCCAGCCCGGCGCGCGAGCGACCGAAGAGGTTCTCCATGACCGGCGCACCATACTCCGGCCGACCGGGGAGTCGGGACGGGATCCGGCATCGGGATCCCGTATCGTCCACGCCATGCGAGATCGCTCCTCGAAGCGGCGCCGCGCGCCCCTTTTTCGGGCCGCGGGGCTCCTGGCAGCCAGTCTCCTCCTCCCGCCGGCGGCGAGCGCGTATCGCTTCTATCCGGCGGGGGACGGGAGAATCGCCTCGGCGGCGGGGGCGGCCCGGTGGGGCCAGGATGCGTTTCCCCTCCGGTTTCAGCTCCAGGACAACATCCCGGAGTACTTCGACGAAGCCGCCTGGCGGGATGTCGTCGAGGACAGCCTGGCCGAATGGGACCGCGTGATCACGGCGCGGATCTCTCTACGATTCGAAGCAGGCTTCGCACCTGGGGAGGAGCCCAGTGGCACGGATGACCGATTGACGATCGGGTGGAGAGCGGACGAGGACGAGTTCCCCGGACGCGCCATAGTCTGGACTTCCGCCGCGCTCGGACAGATCGGGCACTGCGACATCCTGATGAATTCGCAGCGGTATCGGGAGCTCGTGGATGAGGGCTGGGATCCGGAGGAACTGAGGGAGCGGGCTTCCGACACTCTGGTTCACGAGGTCGGGCACTGCCTCGGGCTCGACCACACGGAGCCCCACCCGATCCCGGGCTGGCTCGCCTACTTCGACGCCCCGCCGCCCATCCCCTCCGGCTTCCTTCCCGAAACCGTGATGTCCTATGGCTTCTCGTCGCGGGCAGAAGTGACCCGGGACGATGGCGCCGGGGTCTCGCTGCTGTACCCGACGGCCTCCTTTCGGTCATCCCACGGCGCGGTGGCGGGTCGCCTGGTTGCCGGTCGGGGCGCCGTCCCGTTCGCGTACGTCCAGGCCGTCTATCCCGGGAATCGTCCGCGAATGGGGCCCGGGGCCTTCTCCGACGAGGACGGAGCCTTCGATCTCGGAGGACTCGAGCCGGGGGCGCTGCTGCTCTGGATCCACCCGATCCTGATCCACGGCGGCAACGCCCACGGGGACATGCTGGTCGAAGCCGCAAGCCGTGGAACGCTGGACCTCGCGCACCAGTGGCAGTGGGTCAGGGTCGCCGCCGGAACGACGGTGGGCCTACCCGACATCGAGCTCTCGGACCGGAGCCGGCGATGAGTCGGCGGCGCATGGGGGCGGCGGCGATCGCCGTGGCCCTGGCGGTGGCCGGCTGCGCCGAGAACGGCGGCTCCGGGGCCACCACTGCGGTCCCCCCGCCGGCGCCCACCCCGACCCCGGAGCCTCCCCCTCCGCCCCCGCCCTCACCGCCGCCCGAGCCTCCGCCCGCGCCGACCGTGACCTGGATCGGCTTCGTCCCGCCGGCGACGGCCGAACTGTCCGCGGGCCGCCGCATTCACGTCTGGATCACCGTCGCCGGCGAACCGCTGACGACGCCGCTTCTGCTTTTTCTCGACCACGCGGCGCCGGCCGGGACTCTCGTGCTCCCATCCGCGGTCGAGGTGGACGAACGCGGCCACGCGACGATCGAGATCGAGCGGCCCCCGGTATCGGAAGTCGAGGCCGCGAGCCAGCACGAGATCGTCCTCCGGGCGCCCGAGGGCGGCCTCCCGCCCGGCGTCGCGCTGAACGAGAACTGGACCCGCTTCCGGCTCACGCTGCCCGCTGCGGAGCCTCCCCCGCCGCCGGCGGTCACCTGGATCGGTTTCGCCCCGCCGGCGACGGCCGAACTGTTCGCGGGCAGCCGGGTCCGCGTCTCGGTCACGGCCGCCGGCGAGCCCCTCGAATCGGCGATGACCCTCGACCTCCACCACCCGTTCCCGGCCGGCGCCCTCGATGTCCCCTCGGAGGTGCGGGTGGAGCGGCACGGTCACGGGATCTTCGAGATCGAGCGGCGCCCGACATCGGGATTCGAGGCCGCCAGCCGACACGAGATCTCCCTGCGGGCGCCCGAGGAGGGCCTCCCGCCCGGTATCGGGCTGTCCCAGCGGGAGGACCGCTTTCGGGTCACGCTGCCCGAGGCGGATCCGCACGATTGCTCGGCGCTCCACCTGAGCGCGACGAGCGAGCGGTTCGACCAGCGCGACGGGCTCTCGTCGGCCCGGCTCCTTCTCGAGGGGCCCGCGAACGTCGCCGTCCGCTTCATAGAACCCTACTGGGAGGAGCGCCTCGAGGCGTGGGACGAGCCTCCCGAGCTGCCCATCCCGCTCTCGGATGTGGCGCCGGTGCCGCTCTTCTTTCCCGACGCCATGCCCTACCGGAGCGGCGCCGGCCGCAGCCATTCGCAACGCGTCTCGCTCGCCTGGTACCGCGACCTGGAGGTGGAGGCGGTGGCGCCCGGCTGCGCCCCGGTCCGGCTCCGCTGCCCGGTCGAGACGATCCTGACCCGCGGCTGCCGCGGCGGCTGACGGCGCTCACCGGCATCCGGCCGACGTTTCGGTGCGCGCGCCGAGCTGGAGACTCGAAGCGCCGGCAGGCGCTCGACGGGTCGAACCACAACCGGTTGTGGTGGGAGAAGCGCGCGACCACAACATGTTGGGGGTCGGCCTTGATCGCCGACCGGAGCGGTGCTAGCCTCGCCCGCTCGCCGGGAGGGCCGGGAAGCGCCCGTGGAATCCGCTGCGAGACACCCATTGTCTTCCGAAATTCGCCTTCGCGTCCTCGGCTCGGGGAGCTCGGGAAACGCCGCCGTCCTGCGGGCCGGCCGCACCCGTCTGCTCGTCGAGGCCGGCTTCTACCGCAAGGCCCTCGAGGCCCGGCTGGAGCCGACGGGGGTGCGTCCGGAGCAGATCGCCGCGGTGCTCGTCTCGCACGAGCACGGCGACCACTCCCGGGGCGCCCTCACCTTCACGAACGAATACGGCCTGCCGGTCGCCTGCTCCCGGGGCACCTGGGACCGCCTCACGGCCGGTCGCTCGAACCGCCTGCCCCGCTGGATCCGCCTCCGGCCGGGACGGCCGCGCCGGATCGGCGACCTCACGATCCGTCCCTTCCCGACCCCGCACGATGCGGCGGAATCCCTGGGTTTCCGGTTCGAGTCGGGCGGCGCGGCCGCCGTCATGGTGACCGACCTGGGGCATCTCTCGGAGCCGGTCACGCGCGCCATGCACGGCGCGCAGTTGCTCCTCGTGGAGTCCAACTACGACGAGGAGTCGCTCTGGAACAGTCGCTATCCGGCGATGCTCCGGGACCGGATCGCGTCCCGGCGCGGCCACCTCTCGAACGGGGCGCTCGCCCTCTACCTGCGCCGCAACCTGCCGGCATCCGTTCGCACGGTCGTGCTCGCCCACCTGTCCGAGAACACGAACACGCCGGACCTCGCCGAGCGCACCGCCCGCAGGGCCCTCGACGCCGCCGGCCGGTCCGAGGTCCGCCTGGTCGTGGCCTCGCGGCGGAAGGCGACCGAGCCGGTCTCCACCGCGCCGCCTCCGCCCCGGCCTCCGGCACCCCGGCCGCGCTCCCTGTTCTCGCTGCCGCGCCCTTCCTCGGTGCGCGTCCGCCGCGTCTGAACCATGCTGACCGATCGTTACGTCCGCCCCGACATGGGGGCGCTCTGGACCGACGAGGCGCTCTTCGACTCCTGGATGCGGGTCGAGGTCGCCGCCGCCGAAGCGATGGCCGCGGAAGGCATCGTCCCCGAACAGGCAGCCCGGGCGATCCGGGACCGCGCCGGCTTCACGGTCGCCCGGATCCACGAGATCGAAGCGACGACGCGGCACGACGTCGTGGCGTTCACCCAGTGCATGGCCGAGCACGTGGGGAAGGAAGGCCGCTGGATCCACTTCGGCCTCACCAGCTCGGACGTCGTGGACACCGCGCTCGCCACCCGCCTCGTCGCTTCGTGCGACCTGGTGCTGAAGCGGCTGGATGCGCTGCGGGATGTCCTGAAGCGGCGGGCGGCGGAGCATCGGCAGACCGTCATGGTCGGGCGCACCCACGGCGTCCACGCCGAACCGATGACGTTCGGAATGAAGCTGGCGCTCTGGTGGGCGGAGATGGGCCGGAACCGGAGACGGCTGACCGCTGCCCGCGAGGCGGTCCGGGTGGGCAAGCTGAGCGGCGCGGTGGGCACCTTCGCGCACCTCCCGCCGTCGGTGGAGGCCCGGGTGTGCGGCGCGCTGGGGCTCCGGCCGGCGCCGATCTCCACCCAGGTCGTCCAGCGGGACCGCCACGCCGAACTCGCCGCCGCGCTCGCGATCCTCGCGGGCGGGCTGGAACGCATCGCCACCGAGATCCGGAACCTGCAGCGCACCGAGATCCGGGAGGTGGAGGAGCCCTTCGCCGCCGGGCAGAAGGGCTCGTCGGCGATGCCGCACAAGCGGAACCCGGTCGGCAGCGAGAACGTGTGCGGTCTGGCCCGGGTGATCCGGACGAACCTGACCCCGGCGTTGGAGAACATCGTCCTGTGGAACGAGCGGGACATCTCCCACTCCTCCGCGGAGCGGATGACGATTCCGCAGAGTTTCCTGCTCTCCGAGCACATCCTGCTGCGACTCACCCGGATCGTGGACGGCCTGCTGGTGTACGAGGATGCGATGCAGCGGAACCTGGAGCGGATGCGGGGCATGGTGTTCAGCGGCCAGGTGCTCCTCGACCTGGCGGCGCGGGGGGTCTCGCGCGAGGACGCCTACCGGATGGTCCAGGCGGCGGCGATGCGGGTGTGGGAGCAGGGGACGGCGCTGCGGGATGAACTCGCGACCGACGACCGCATCGGCGCGATCCTGACCCCTCGGGAGCTCGATGCGGCGTTCGATCTCTCGGTGCAGCTCCGTCATCTCGACGCCGTGTTCGAGCGGGTCTTCGCCGAGGAGGAATCGGTTTGAGCTCGTCCTTCGGAGCGCAGGTGCTGGTGCGGTTGCGACCTTCGATCTACGACCCCCAGGGCGAGGCGATCCGCCGATCCCTGGCCTCGGCGGGCGTCGAGGGGATCGAATCGGTTCGTCAGGGCAAGCTGATCGAGCTGGAGGTCCGGGCCGATTCGGCAGAGGAGGCGGAAGCGCGGGTCCGGGAGATCGCCGCCCGCGTGCTGGCGAATCCGGTGCTCGAGGACCACGTCGTCGAAGTCGGGCCCGATTCCGTCGCCTCCTGATGGCCCGGCGCCGGTTCGCCATCCCCGTGTTTCCGGGGACGAACTGCGAAGAGGATGTGCTCCACGCGCTGCGGGCCGTGGCGGGGCAGGAGGCCGAGCTGGTCTGGCACCAGGAGCGCTCGCTCGCCGGATTCGACGCCGCCGTGATCCCCGGCGGGTTCGCCCACGGCGACTACCTCCGGGCGGGCGCGCTGGCGCGGTTTTCCCCGGTCATGGAGCCGCTCGCGGCCATGGCCGAGTCGGGGCGCCTGGTCGTCGGCATCTGCAACGGGTTCCAGATTCTCCAGGAAGCGGGACTTCTGCCGGGCGCGATGCAGCGGAACCGGTCGCTGGCCTATGTCTGCCGCGATGTCTGGGTGCGGACCGAGGAGACCGGCTCGCCGTTCACCGCGGCGCTCACGCCCGGGGAGACGATTCGGCTCCCGGTGGGCCACGCGGAGGGGAACTTCCACCTGCCCGACCGCGATCTGGAGAGGCTGGAAGCCGCCGGGCAGGTCATCTTTCGCTACTCGGAGCCCGACGGCAGCCTCACCGAAGCGGCCAACCCGAACGGCTCCCGGCACCACATCGCCGGAGTCCGCAACCGACGCGGCAACGTGGCCGCGCTGATGCCGCACCCGGACCGGGCCTGGGAGCCCGCTCTCGGAGGCACCGGGGGCCTCCGGCTGTTCGAGAGCCTGGTGCGATGGAGCGAGTCGTGAGCGGCGGCGAGTCGGTCCCCGGACTCGAGGAGGCGCTCGCCGCCGGCCTCACCGAAGCGGAGTACGGGGAGATCCGGAAACGGCTGGGCCGGACGCCCAACGTCAACGAGCTGGCGATGCTCTCGGCGATGTGGTCGGAACACTGTTCCTACAAGTCGTCGAAGCGGATCCTCGCCGGATTCCCCACGGAAGGGCCGCAGGTGCTCCAGGGCCCGGGCGAGAACGCCGGGGCGGTGGCGATCGGGCGCGGGCTGGCTGCGGTGTTCAAGGTGGAGTCGCACAACCACCCCACGTTCATCGAGCCCTACCAGGGCGCCGCGACCGGCGTGGGCGGCATCCTCCGGGACGTCTTCACGATGGGGGCCCGACCGGTCGCGCTCATGAACGCGCTCCGGTTCGGCCCGCTGGACATTCCGAAGAACCGGGCGCTGCTCTCGGGGGCGGTCGCCGGGATCGCGAACTACGGGAACAGCATGGGGATCCCGACCGTGGGCGGCGAGGTGGCCTTCGAGACGTGCCACTCGCTGAATCCGCTGGTGAACGCCTTCGCGCTCGGCGTGGCGCCCGTGGACCGGATCTTCCTCGCCCGGGCCGACCACCCCGGGGACACCGTGTTCTGCGTGGGCGCGAAGACCGGACGCGACGGCATCCACGGCGCCTCGATGGCGTCCGCCGAGTTCGATGAGGCCGCCGAGGCGAAGCTCCCCACCGTCCAGGTCGGCGACCCGTTCCTCGAGAAGCTGCTGATGGAGGCCTGCCTCGAGCTCATGCGGGGCGACGCGCTCGCCGGAGTCCAGGACATGGGCGCGGCCGGGCTCACCTGCTCCAGCGCCGAGATGGCCTCGCGGGGCGGCGCCGGGATCCTCATGGACCTCGACCGGGTGCCCCAGCGGGAGACCGGGATGGCGGCGTGGGAGCTCCTGCTCTCGGAATCGCAGGAGCGGATGCTCCTCGTGGTGCGCGTCGGCCGCGAACGCGAGGTGGAGCGGGTCTTCGAGCGCTGGGATCTGGATGCGGCGGCCGTGGGGAGGATCACCGGCGATGGCCTGCTCCGGGTCCGCCACGGAGGCGGCGAGGTCGGGGCGGTCCCCTGCCGCCTGCTGACGGACGAGGCGCCGGTGTACGAAAGGCCCCGGGCCGCGCCGGAGTCGTTCCCCGAGCCGGAGGTTCGCGCCGGGGAGCTGGGTGAGCCCGCCGACTGGAACCGGGCCGTGCTCCGGCTGGTCGGATCCCCCGGACTGGCCTCGCGCCGCCACATCTACGAGCAGTACGACCACATGGTCCGCAGCGACACGATCGCCCGCCCCGGCGGCGACGCCGGCGTGGTCCGGATCAAGGGGACACCGCTCGGCCTCGCCATGACGCTCGACGGGAACGGCCGCTATTCGCTGCGGGATCCGCGCCGGGGCGGGGCGCTGGCCGTCTCGGAGGCGTGCCGCAACCTGGCGGCGGTGGGAGCGACGCCGGTCGGCGCCACGAACTGCCTGAACTTCGGGAACCCGGAGAAACCGGAGGTCATGTGGCAGCTCGCCGAATCGGTCCGGGGGATGACCGAGGCGCTGGGAGCATTCGGGGTTCCCATCACCGGCGGGAACGTGAGCCTCTACAACGAGACGGACGGCGAGGGCATCTTCCCGACCCCGGTCGTGGGCGTGGTGGGAGTCCTCGACGACGTCTCGACGCTGGTGCGCCAGCACTTCGTCGAGGAAGGGGATCTGGTGTTCCTGCTCGGACCCGACGCCGACGACGCTCTCGGGGCCAGCGAGTACCTGAAGGTGTTCCACGGCCGCACCGACGGACGCCCCCCGGCGCCGGGCCTGGACGCCGAACTCCGGCTCCATGCCGCCCTCCGCTCCCTGGCGGCGGCCGGGATCTCCCGTTCGGCGAAGGATCTCTCCGAGGGGGGGCTGGCGCAGGCGGCCGTGGAGTCGCTGTTCGCCCCGGACGGAAGCTGCATCGGCGCCTCGCTCGCGCTGGGAGACAGCGTTCCGGCAACCACCGCGCTGTTCGGCGAGGCCTCCGCGCGGGCGCTGGTCAGCGTCCGACCCGCGCGCGCCGACGCCCTCGCCGCCGTCGCGGAGCGCCACCGGGTACCGGCGCGGCGGGTGGGGCGGGTCGGCGGGGAGAGTCTCCGGATTCGGGTGAACGGAGACGAGGCGGTCGGGCTCTCCCTGGACCGGGTGGCGGACTCCTTTCTCCACGGTCTCGCTCGCGCCGCCCGGGCGTGATCCGGCGGAGGCATCGGCCGGACCGGGCGGCTCCGGCCCGATGCGGGTGGGATAGCATCCGAAACCGACGGGGGTCGCGCCGCGACCCGCCCGCCCACGCCTCCCGGGAGCGCCTTCCGGGCAAGGAAACGATGAATCCCGACTCCACGACGAGTCCCGGCCGGGGCGCGTCGGGCCCCACCGTCGCCCCGGGCGCACACGGGTTTCGGGAGGAGTGCGGCGTCGTCGGGATCTGGAACCACCCGGAAGCGGCCCGCCTCGCGTATCTGGGCCTCTACGCGCTCCAGCACCGCGGCCAGGAGGCCGCCGGGATCGTGGCTTCCGCGGGGGCCGGTGGGCGTCTGCGCAGCCTCACCGGAACCGGGTACGTCGCCGACGTCTTCGGTGCGAAGGCGCTCGACTCGCTCGCGGGCCCCACCGCGATCGGTCACACCCGCTATTCCACCGCCGGGTCGAGCAGCGCCGAGAACATCCAGCCGATCCAGATCGAGTGCAAATTCGGCCAGATCGCCGTCTGCCACAACGGCAATCTGGTCAACGCCCACATCCTGCGTCGCCAGCTCGTGAATCGGGGCTCGATCTTCCGGACGACCTCGGACACCGAAGTGCTCGTCCACCTCTTCGCCAAGTCGGGCCAGACCGACGAGCTGGAGGCGGTGGCGGAAGCGGTC
>JAJEAO010000100.1 GCA_022822745.1 Acidobacteriota bacterium | reverse complement strand
GCTCCACCGGACGGAGTGGACGCAGCCGGCGATCTTCGCGCTGTCGGCGGGTCTGACGGAACTCTGGCGGAGCGTGGGGGTGACTCCGGCGGCGGTGCTGGGTCACAGCGTGGGAGAGATCTCGGCGGCGTGGGCGGCGGGAGCGCTGGATCTGGAGGAGGGGCTCGTGTTCGCGGCGCGGCGGGGGGCGCTGATGGGTTCGCTTCCGTCGGGGGGCGGGATGGCGGCGGTGTTCGCGCCGGTGGAGGAAGTCGAGGCGGAGATCGCGGAGACGATCGCGCGGGCGAAGGGCGCGAGGTCGTCGAGCGCCGGGGTGAAGGGCGCTGGTTTGTCAAGTGCGGACGTGAAGGGTGGGGGACTGGCGCTCGCGGCGGAGAACGGGACGCACTGCGTGGTGAGCGGCCCGCGCCGGCTAGTGGGTTCGCTCGCTCTCCATTTCGCCGAGCGTGGAATCAGGACGGCGGGACTCGAGACGAGCCACGTGTTCCACAGCGCGCTCATGGACCCGGTGCTCGGGGAGCTGGAGGCGGCGGCGTCGGAGCTCGACTGGCGGCCGCCGGAGACGGCGCTGGTGAGCAACCTGACGGGCCGGCTGGCGAGCGCGGCGGAGATCGGGGACGGGGGGTACTGGCGTCGTCAGGCGCGGGAGCGGGTTCGGTTCGCAGCGGGCGTGGGCGCGCTCCAGGAGATGGGGGTGGGAGCGCTGATCGAGGTGGGCCCGCGAGCGGTCCTGGGCCCGCTGGCCGCGCTCTCGTGGCCGGAGCGAGCGGACGGGCATGAGGATGCGGCGCGTCGTCCGTCGCTCGTGACGAGCCTGGGTCGGGAGACGGGGTTCGCGGAGGCGGTTGCCGAGGCGTACGAAGCGGGGCTCAAGGTTTCCTTCGAGGGGCTGTTCACGGGGGAGCGGCGGCGCCGGGTGTCGCTGCCGACGTATCCCTTCCAGCGGGAGCGCCACTGGATGCGGCCGACGCTGTCCCGGTTGATGGGGCGTCGGGTTCCGCTGCTCGGGGCCCGGCACGAACTGGCGAACGGCGGGACCGCGTTCGAGATGGAGTTCACGGCCAGAGAGCCGGAGTGGCTCGCGGATCACCGTCTCTTCGGCCGGGTGGTCGTGCCCGGGGCGTTCTACGCCGGCCAGGCGGTGGCGGCGCTCGCTGCGGAGGGAGGGGCGCCCGGCGCGATGACGGTGGAGGAGGTGCGATTCGAGCAGCCGCTGGTGCTGACCGAAGAGGAGTCGCGGGGCGACTGGTCGCGCGTCATCCAGTTCGTGCTCGGCGGCGAGGACGGCGCAGCGGGGCGGAAGTGGGAGGCGTACGGCCGGGTCTCGGAGGAAGGGCCGTGGGTGCGGCACGCGGCGGGACGGGTGCGCGCGGCCGCTTCCGGTCCGGCGGAGAGTCTGACCGCGGCGCAGATCGAGGGTCTCCAGTCGGAACTCGAACCGCGGGACGCGCTCGCGGAGTACCGGACGCTCCGGGAATCGGGCTACGAGTACGGGCCGGCGTTTCGGGGCGTGCGGGCGCTGTGGTCCGGGTCCGGGGAGGCGCTCGGGGAGGTGGCGCTGGCCGAGGGGTCCGGCGAGGACGGGGCGCCGGCGCACCCGGCGCTGCTGGACGCGTGCTTCCAGGTGCTCGGCGGGGTCTCCGCTCTGGTTGGCCACGAGGAGGAGGGCGAAGAGGAGAGCGGGGCGGTGTGGCTGCCGGTGGGATGGAAGCGTCTCTGGCTGCGGGAGCGTCTGCCGGAGCGGCTGCTCTGTCATGCGCGGCGGGCAGACGACGGGGAGATCGGGCAGGCGCTGCGGGCAGACGACGGGGAGATCGGGCAGGCGCTGCGGGCGGATCTCCTCCTCTACGGGATGGACGGGGCAGCGCTCGGGGGGTTCGAGGGCCTGGAGCTGCGGCGGGCGCGGCGGGCGGCGCTGCTTCTCGGCGGCTCGGGGGTCCGGGAGCTGCTCTACGACATCCGCTGGCGTGAGGCGGCCCGGGGCGAAAGCGCCGCGGGCGGTTCCGAGGGCGACGCTGGGAACGGGGAGGCCGGGGTCTGGCTGCTGACCGCGGGGGGCGCGGCGGAGGCGGAGGGGCTGGCCTCGGCGCTCGGAGAGCGGGGCGACACGGTGGTGGCGCGCGGGGACGCACCGCTCCCCGAGGGGGAGACATGGCGTTCCGTGGTGGAGGGGCTTGCCGGCGAGGGGCGGTTGCGCGGCGTGGTCTGCCTCGATGCGGTGACCGGGTGCGGCATGGACGCGGCCGCGGCGGAGTTCCGGAGCGACATCGAGCGGGCGACGGAGCGCGCTCTCGCGCTCGTCCAGGGCCTCAACGATGCCGGGGTGTCCCCCGACACCGGCCTGTGGATCGTGACGCGCGGCGGCCAGCTTGTGGCCGGCGAATCGGTGGCCGGCGAATCGGTGGACAGCCAGTCGGTGGACAGCCAGTCGCCGGGCGGGGTGCTGTCGGGCGGGGTGCTGTCGGGGGCGGCGCTCTGGGGCTTCGGGCGGACCGTGGCGCAGGAGCTCCCGGAACTCGGGGTGCGTCTTCTGGATCTCGACCCGGAGGAGGCGGACTGGCCGGCGCGGCTCCTCGAAGAGCTGGCCTCCCCGGACGGGGAGCCGCAGGTCGCCTGGAGGGGCGGGGTCCGGCTGGTCCCGCGGCTCGCGCGGCTGCCCGTCGGGGCGAGTCCGGATGCTGCCGGCGGCGCCGGTCCGGACGCTGGCGGCGGCGGTGTCCGGCACGCCGGGGTGCGCCCGGACCGGAGCTACCTGGTGACCGGGGGCGCAGGCGGGCTGGGGATGGCGGTTGCGGGGTGGCTGGCGGAGCAGGGCGCGGGCGCGGTGGTGCTGAACGGCCGGCGGGACCCGGCGGCGTCGGTGGAGGCGGAGATCGGGCGGCTGCGGGGGCGGGGAGTCGAGATCCGGGTCGCGCTCGCCGATGTGGCGGACGAGGAGGCGGTCTCGGAGCTGGTGGCGGCCATCGGCCCGGGAGCGGGGTTGCCCCCGCTCGGCGGCGTGATCCACAGCGCCGGCGTGATCGAGGACGGCTCGGTGGCGAACCTGGAATGGGAGCGCTTCGGCCGGGCGCTCGGGCCGAAGGCGCTCGGGGCGTGGCATCTGCACCGGGCGACGCTGGGCCTGGACCTGGATCTGTTCGTACTCTTTTCGAGCACCGCGGGGGTCTTCGGGAACCCGGGCCAGGCGAACTACGCGGCGGCGAACGCGTTCCTCGACCAGTTGGCGCTCTATCGCCGGGCGCAGGGGCTCCCCGGGCAGGCGATCCAGTGGGGTCCGTGGTCGGGGGTGGGAGCGGCGGAGGCGGCGCGCGACCGGATGGCGGCGCGGCTTCCGGCGTCGGGGCTGGGCTGGGTGACACCGAGGCAGGGCGTCGAGGCGCTCGGGCGCCTGCTCCGGGAGGATGTGGGGACGGCGGTGGTCGTTCCGGTGGACTGGTCCGCGTTTGCGGCGAGCGCCCCCGACCTGCCGCCGTTCTTCTCCGAGCTGGCCGTGGAGGGAAGCCGCGAGGCGTCGGGCGGCGACGGCGACTTCGTGGAGCGGGTCCGGTCGGCCCGTCCGGGGGAACGGGAGGGCGTCGCGGTGGAGTTCGTGCGGGAGGAGGTCCGGAGGGCGCTGCGGCTCGCGGCCGCGCCGCCCGCGGAGACGGGTTTCTTCGATCTGGGGATGGACTCGGTGATGGCGGTCGATCTGCGGAACCGGCTGAACCGGACCCTTGCCGGGGCGTACGTGGCGCCGAACACGGTGGTGTTCGACTACCCCACGCCGGCGCGGCTGGGACGGCATCTGCTGGAGCAGCTCGGCGAGCTTCCGGAGGAGGCCGTCGAGGCGCCCCGGGTCGTTCCCCGGCTCGCCGCCCGGGGGTCGGAGGATCGGGTGGCGGTCGTGGGGATGGCCTGCCGATTCCCCGGGGGGGCGGACCCGGCGGCGTTCTGGTCGCAGCTCGCGGCGGGGGAACAGTCGGTCACCCGGGGGCGCCCGGAGGAGCTCGTTCCGGGCGAGCGGAGCCGCGGCCCGGCGCCGTACGGGGCCTACCTGCCCGGACTGGACCGCTTCGATGCGGAGTTCTTCCGGATCGCGCCGGTGGAGGCGGAGTTCATGGACCCGCAGCACCGGTTGCTGCTGGAGGTGAGCTGGGAGGCGCTCGAGGACTTCGGACGGGATCCGGAGGGACTGCGGGGAAGCCGGACCGGAGTCTGGACCGGCATCATGAACGGCGACTACGCGAGCCTGGCCTCGCCTCGGGGAGTCGCGGCCGAGAGCTTCTACCTGTCCACGGGGAACGGGGCGGCGGCCGCGAGCGGTCGGGTGGCGTTCGCGCTGGGGTTCCGGGGCCCGGCGATCGCGGTGGACACGGCGTGCTCCTCGTCGCTGGTGACGATCCACCAGGCGGCGGCGGCGCTCTCGCGGGAGGAGGTGGACCTCGCGCTCGCGGGCGGGGTGAACGCGATCGTGATCCCGGACATGACGCGGCTCTTCGAGTCCGCGAGCATGCTCTCGCCGGACGGCCGCTGCAAGACGTTCGACGCGGGCGCGAACGGCTACGTGCGGGGCGAAGGCTGCGGGGTCGTGGTGCTGAAGCGCCTCCGCGACGCGGAGCGCGACGGGGACCGGATCCTGGGCGTGATCCGGGGCTCGGCCGTGAACCAGGACGGGGCGAGCGCCGGTCTGACGGTGCCGAACGGCCCGGCGCAGGAGGAGGTGATCCGGGAGGCGCTGGAGCGGGCGGGGGTCGAGGCGTCGAGCGTGGACTACCTGGAGGCGCACGGGACCGGGACGGCGCTCGGGGATCCGATCGAAGTGCGGGCGGCGGCGTCGGTGTACGGGGAGGGGCGGGCGGCGGAGCATCCGCTGCTGCTGGGTTCGGTCAAGACGAACGTGGGCCACCTGGAGTCGGCGGCCGGGGTCGCGGGGGTGATCAAGGTGCTGCTCGCGATGCGGGCGGGGCAGATCCCGAAGCACCCGCGCTTCGAGACGCCGAACCCGCGGATCGAGTGGGACGCGCTGCCGGTGCGGGTGGTGACGGAGACGATCGCGTGGCCGGAGACGGGCGGCCGGCCGCGGCGAGCGGGCGTGAGTTCCTTCTCGCTCTCGGGGACGAACGTCCACATGGTGCTGGAGGACTACCCGGCGCCGGAAGCGCCGATCTCCGCGCGGCCATCTCCGCGGGAGGCGGGCGAAGTCCTCGCAGCCCCCCGGCCCCGGCGCCTGCTCCCCCTCTCCGGCCGCACCGGACCCGCGCTCGCCGAACTGGCCGGCCGGTATCTGGGCTGGCTGGGGAATCCGGACTCCCGGGATGCGGAAGAGCTCTCCGACATGGCGTGGACCGCGGGAGTGGGCCGGAGCCACTTCGCGTGGCGGGCGGGGCTCGTGTTCCGGGACGGGGCGGAGCTCGCGGAGCAGCTCCGGGAGCTGGAGTCCAGTGGGGCGTCCCATGAGGCGGCCCCGGCGGAGGCGCCGAGAGTCGCGTTCCTGTTCACCGGCCAGGGGAGCCAGTGGCCGGGGATGGGCCGGGATCTGTACCGGACCGAGCCGGTGTTTCGGGAGGTACTGGATCGCTGCGAGGCGGCGTTCCGGGAGGAGCGGGGCGTTTCGCTGCTCCCGGTGATGTTCGGCGAGGCGGAGGGTTCCGGGAATCCGCTCCATCGGACGGAGTGGACGCAGCCGGCGCTCTTCGCGCTGTCGGCGGGGCTCACCGAGCTCTGGCGAAGCGTGGGGGTGACTCCGGCGGCGGTGCTGGGTCACAGCGTGGGGGAGATCTCGGCGGCGTGGGCGGCGGGAGCGCTGGAACTGGAGGAGGGGCTCGTGTTCGCGGCTCGGCGGGGGGCGCTGATGGGTTCGCTTCCCTCGGGGGGCGGGATGGCGGCGGTGTTCGCGCCGGTGGAGGAAGTCGAGGCGGAGATCGCGGAAACGATCGCGCGGGTGAAGGGCGCGGGGTTGTCGCTCGCGGGCGCGGAGGGTGCTGGCTTGTCGCTGGCGGCCGAGAACGGGACGCACTGCGTGGTGAGCGGCCCGCTGCGGCTGGTGGATTCGCTCGCGCGCCGGCTGGGGAAGCGGGGGGTGCGGACGGCGGGACTCGAGACGAGCCACGCCTTCCACAGCGAACTCCTGGACCCGGTGCTTGCGGATCTGGAGGAAGCAGCGGGGTCGCTTCGCTGGAAGGCGCCGGAAGTGGCGCTGGTGAGCAACCTCACGGGTCGCGCGGTGGGCCCGGGACAGGTGTGGGACGGGGGCTACTGGCGGCGCCAGGCGCGGGAGCGGGTGCGGTTCGCGGCGGGGGTGGGAGCGCTCCGGGAACTCGGGGCGGAGGTGTTGATCGAGGTGGGACCGCGGGCGGTGCTGGGCCCGCTGGCGGCGCTCTCGTGGCCGGAGGGGGCGAACGACTCCGATGGCCCGGCGACCGGCCCGGCATCAGGCCCATCGGCAGGGCCGTCCGTGGTGAGCAGCCTCGGCCGGACGGCGGGCTTCGTGGAGGCGGTGTCGGAGGCGTACGAGGCAGGGCTCCCGCTGTCGTTCGGGGGCCTCTTCGCCGGGGAGCGCCGCCGCCGGGTATCGCTCCCGACCTATCCCTTCCAGCGGGAGCGCCACTGGGTGGAGCCGGCGGCCATGACGGGTTGGGCCGGTGCCGACTGGACCGGTGCGGGGCGGGATCCGGACGGGCTCGGGCAGTTGCTCTACCGGGTGGGCTGGCATGAGGCGCCGGGCGCGCAGGATGGCCGGAAAGAAGGGACGCCGGCCGGGGAGGCCGCGCCGCGCCGCTGGCTGCTCTCGGCTTCGGACGACGCGCTGCCCCTCGCTCGGCGGCTCTCGCGGTCGCTCGCGGAGCAGGGTCAGGAGGCCGTGATCGCGGGGGCGGGCGATCCGGGGCTGGATCCGTTCGAGCGGGAGTCGTGGCGCGATCTGCTGGCGCGGCTCCACGGGGAGGCGCCGCTCCGCGGGGTGGTGCATCTCGCGACGGCGGGCGGCGGGATGGGGGTCTCGGCGGCGCGGCTGGAGTCGGAGTCGAGGGAAGCGTCGGCGAGCGCCCTGGCCCTGGTGCAGGGCCTGGGGGACGCGGGACAGACGCTGGAGGTCTGCCTCGTCACGCGGGGCGGTCAGACGCTCGGCGAGGAGCGCGCGGGATCGCTCGCGGGGTCGCCGCTGTGGGGATTCGGGCGGGTTCTGGCGCGGGAGCAACCGCATTTCGGAACGCGCCTGGTGGATCTCGACCCGGAGGAGCCCGACCCGTCGGAGGTTCTGGCGGCGGAGCTGCTGTCTCCGGACGGCGAGACCCAGGTTGCCCTGCGTGAGGGGCGCCGCTGGGCGCCGCGGCTGGAAAGGCTTGAGGGACTGGAGGGACTGGGGGCGCCCGCGGGAGAGCCGGCGGGAGACCCGGAGTCAGGGAGGGTGCGGGAGGACCGGACCTACCTGGTCACGGGAGGTCTGGGAGCCCTCGGGCTGTCAGTCGCGGAGTGGCTGTCGGAGCGCGGAGCGGGCGCCGTGGTGCTGAACGGCCGGCGGGCGCCGGGGGAGGAGGCGTCCGGTCGGATCGAAGCGCTCAGGGCGTCGGGGACGGAGGTGCGGGTGGAGCGGGGGGACGTGGCGGAGCCGTCAGTGGCGCGCCGGCTGGTCTCGCGTTCGGGAGGGGCGAAGACGGGGCTGCCGCCGCTGGGCGGGGTGTTCCACTGCGCGGGGGTGTTCCGGGACGGCGCGCTGACGAACCAGGACTGGTCGTGGTTCGAGGAGATCTCGCGGCCGAAGGTCGTGGGCAGTTGGAACCTGCACCGGGCGACGCGGGATCTGGACCTGGATCTGTTCGTGCTGTTCTCGAGTCTGATGGGGGTGATCGGGAACGCGGGCCAGGCGTCGTATGCGTCGGCGAACGCTTTCCTGGACCAGTTGGCGCTGCGCCGGCGGGGACTGGGGCTCGCGGGACAGTCGATCGCGTGGGGTCCCTGGTCGGAGATGGGGGCGGCGGAGACGGTTCGGGAGGCGCTGGAGCGGAAGCTGGAGGCGATCGGCGTGGGCTGGATTGCGCCGGAGACGGGCTTCGCGGCGCTCTCCCGGTTGCTGGAGGCGGACGTGGGGCTGGCGGCCGTGGGGCCGATGGACTGGGAGAGGTTCACGGACACGGTGGATGCGCCGCAGCCGCTGGTGGAGGGTCTCCGCCCGGCGGGAGCTCGCCGCCCGGAGCGGCGGGTTCGCGGGGCGAAGGAGGGGCTGGAAGCGGGACTCCTGGCGCGGCTTCAGGAGGCGCCGGCGGCGCAGCGGGGGGAGTGGCTGTTCCGGTTCGTCGCGGAGGCGGTGCGCTCGGTGCTGCGGCTGCGGGAAGCGCCGTCGCCGGGGGTGGGGTTCTTCGATCTGGGCATGGACAGCGTGACCGCGGTGGAGCTGCGGAACCGGCTGAACGAGGGGCTCGGGGACGCGTACGTGGCGCCGGAGACGGTGGCGTTCGACCATCCCTCGGTCGAGGCGCTCTCCCGGCACCTGGCGGAGGCGCTGGGCTGGACGGCCGCGGCGGCGCCGGCGGTGGCGGCCGGGGTGTCCGAGGCGTCGGAGGACCGGATCGCGGTGGTGGGGCTGGGATGCCGGTTCCCGGGGGGAGAGAGCCCGGAGGCGTTCTGGTCGCAGCTCGCGACCGGAGGGGACGCGGTGCGGCGAGGACGCCCGGACGACCTGATGCTGCAGGTTCCGGGAACGGTAGGCGAGCCCTGGGGGGCGTACGTGGAGGGGCTCGACCGTTTCGACGCGGAGTTCTTCGGGATCGCGCCGGTGGAGGCGGAGTCGCTGGATCCGCAGCAGCGGCTGCTGCTGGAGACGAGCTGGGAGGCGCTGGAGGACGCGGGGTTCGATCCGTCGAGTCTGAAGGGGAGCCGGGGCGGGGTGTACATGGGGATCGGCTCGAACGACTACCAGCAGCTCCTCGCGGATGCGGAGATCAACCTCTACACCGCAACGGGGACGGCCTTCTCCACGGCGATCGGGCGGGTGGCG
>JAJEAO010000018.1 GCA_022822745.1 Acidobacteriota bacterium | reverse complement strand
CGCTGCGAGGCGGCGTTCCGGGAGGAGCGGGGAATCTCGCTGCTCCCGGTGATGTTCGGCGAGGCGGAGGGTTCCGAGGATCTGCTCCACCGGACGGAGTGGACGCAGCCGGCGATCTTCGCGCTGTCGGCGGGGCTCGTGAAGCTGTGGCGGAGCGTGGGGGTGACTCCGGCGGCGGTGCTGGGGCACAGCGTGGGGGAGATCGGGGCGGCGTGGGCGGCGGGAGCGCTCGATCTGGAAGAGGGGCTCGTGTTCGCGGCGCGGCGGGGGGCGCTGATGGGTTCGCTGCCCTCGGGCGGCGGGATGACGGCGGTGTTCGCGCCGGTGGCGGAAGTCGAGGCGGAGATCGCGGAGACGAAGGGCGCGGGGCTGGAGATCGCGGCGGAGAACGGGACCCACTGTGTGGTGAGCGGCCCCCTGCGGCTGGTCACTTCGCTGTCTCGACGTCTCGCAGAGCGGGGAGTGCGGACGGCGGGACTCGAGACGAGCCACGCCTTCCACAGCGAGCTCATGGACCCGGTGCTCGGGGAGCTGGCGGAGGCGGCGGGAGCGCTTCGCTGGAACGCGCCGGAGACGACGCTGGTGAGCAACCTCACGGGTCGCGCGGTGGGCCCGGGAGAGATGTGGGACGAGGGGTACTGGCGGCGTCAGGCGCGGGAGCGGGTCCGTTTCGCGGCGGGAGTGGAGGCGCTCCGGGAGCAGAGGGTGGGGGCGCTGATCGAGGTGGGACCGCGCGCGGTTCTCGGCCCGCTGGCGGCGCTCTCGTGGCCGGAAGGGGCGCAGGATTCCGATGGCCCGGCGACAGGGCCGTCGGTCGTGGCGAGTCTCGGCCGGGAAACGGACTTCGCCGAGGCGGTGTCGGCGGCCTGGGAAGCGGGGCTTCCGGTCTCCTTCGAGGGGCTCTTCGCCGGCGAGCGGCGGCGCCGGGTGTCCCTCCCGACGTATCCCTTCCAGCGGAAGCGGCACTGGGTGCGGCTGCCGGAGCGGATCGCCGACGGACCGGGAGATTCCGCGGCGCGCGCAGTCGAGGACCTGCTCTACGAGGTGATCTGGCGGGATGCGGCCATGGACGAGACCCCGCCCGCTCTTCCGGCCTCCGCCGGCCCCTGGGTGATCGCTCCGTCCGAGGGGACGCTGGCCAGCGAGCTCGGTCGGGAACTGCGCCGTCGAAAGCAGCGCGTCCTGTTCGCCGGCGCCGGGGACGCCTGGAGCGGGAGCGGATCGCCGCGGGACCGCTGGCGGGAGTATTTCGAGGGACTCCCGGAGAAGCAGCTCGCCGGCGTGGTGCATCTCGAAGCGGCGACGGGGCGCGGAGCCGGAGCGGGGGTCTCCGCGCTGGGCGCCGACCTGCGGCGGATCGGACAAGGGGCCCTGGCGCTCACGCAGGGCCTCCTGGACGCGGGCGTCGCGCCGCAATCGGGGCTCTGGTTCGTGTCCCGGGGCGGTCAGGTGCTTCCCGAGCAGGCGGGAGGCGATCTCGCCGGCGCAGCGCTGTGGGGCTTCGGGCGGACGGTGGCGCGCGAACTCGGGGAGATCCCGGTGCGCCTGCTGGATCTGGATCCGGAGGCGGATTCGGACGCCGGCGTCCTGGTGTCGGAGCTTCTCTCGGCGGGTCCGGAGACCGAGGTGGCCTGGCGCGGCGGGCGCCGGAAGGCGCCGCGGCTCGTCCGCTGGCGGCCGGCGGCGGGGGAGTCGCGCGAGCCGGTGCGTGGGGATCGGACCTATCTGCTGACCGGCGGCATGGGCGGGATCGGACGCGCCGTCGCGACGTGGCTCCTCGACGAGGGCGCGGGCGCGCTGGTGCTGAACGGCAGGCGGGCGCCGGAAGGCGCCGCGGCAGAGGAGATCGCCCGACTCCGGGAGCGAGCCGACCGCCGGGGCGCGGCAGTGCGCATCGAGCTCGGGGACGTGAGCGATCCCGACACGGTGGCCCGACTCGTGGCGCGCGCCGGAACCGAAGCCGGGCTCCCGCCGCTCGGGGGCGTGTTCCACTGCGTGGGCGCCCTGTCCGACGCCGTGCTCCCGAACCAGGACTGGGAGGGATTCGAGCGGGTCCTGGGGCCGAAGGTCCTCGGCGCCTGGGGGCTGCACCGCGCGACCGAGGAGCTGGATCTGGACACCTTCGTGCTCTGCTCGAGCCTTTCGGGGACGCTCGGGAACCCGGGGCAGGCGAACTACGCGGCGGCGAACGCATTCCTGGATCAGTTGGCGCTCTACCGCCGCGCGCGGGGGCTTGCCGGTCAGGCGATCCAGTGGGGGCCGTGGTCGGGCGCCGGAATCGCGGAAGCGGCCCGGGGCCGGATCGAGGATCGGCTCTCGGCGTCGGGCGCGGGCTGGCTCACGCCGGAGGAGGGAATCTCGACGCTGGGTCTGTTGCTGCGGTCGGACCAGGGCAGCGCGGCGGCGGTCGCCATGGATTGGGATCAGGTTGCGGAGGGAGGTCGGCGGCGTCCGGCGATTCTGTCGGAACTGGTGACGGGCGACCCGGCCGCCGAGCCGGAGGGAGAGCTGGCGCTCCGGCTCGCGAAGGTTCCGAGCCGCGAGCACGAGGACATCCTGCGGGTGTTCGTGCGGGAGGAGGCGCGCTCCGTTCTGCGGCTGGACGCTCCCCCGGCGGAGGAGGTGGGGTTCTTCGATCTGGGGATGGACAGCCTGACGGCGGTGGAGCTGCGCGGCCGGGTGAACCGGGCGCTCGCCGGGAGCTATGTGGCGGCGTCCACCGTCGTCTTCGATCATCCGACGGTCGGGAAACTGGCGCGGCATCTTGCGGAGGCCCTGGGAGCGACATGGCCGGCCGCGGCGCAACCGGTTGCGGTGGCGGCGTCCGAGGATCCGATCGCGGTGGTGGGGCTTTCGTGCCGGTTCCCCGGGGGCGAGAGTCCGGAGGCGTTCTGGTCGCAGCTCGCGGCGGGCGAGGACGCCGTGCGGCGGGGGCGTCCGGACGACCTGATGCCTCGGGTTCCGGGAACGGAAGGAGAGCCCTGGGGGGCGTACGTGGAGGGGCTCGATCGTTTCGACGCGGAGTTCTTCCGGATCGCGCCGGTGGAAGCGGAGTTCATGGACCCGCAGCATCGGCTGCTGCTGGAGACGAGCTGGGAGGCGCTCGAGGACGCGGGGTTCGACCCGTCGAGTCTGAAGGGGAGCCGGGGCGGGGTGTACATGGGGATCGGCTCGAACGACTACCAGCAGCTCCTCGCGGATGCGGAGATCAACCTCTACACCGCAACGGGGACGGCCTTCTCCACGGCGATCGGGCGGGTGGCG
>JAJEAO010000103.1 GCA_022822745.1 Acidobacteriota bacterium | reverse complement strand
GGGGTCGGGGTCGGGTGCGTCCCGCTTCTGGTGGCAGCCCCGCGCTGGTTCTCGCCCTGATGGCTTTGGGCCCCGCCGGGGGTCCCGTCATGGTGGTCCTGGCGCGCCCGGTGGTGGCGCACGACTCTCGCCGCGTCGCCGCCGCGGACCTCGACGTGCTGCGTGGGGAGCATGGCGATCTCCTCGCTCTCCCGTGCGATCCCGCTCGCTTCCAGCGCCTCGCGCACCGCAGCGAAGGCCTCCGGGGGCGTCCGGACATCCCAGTGTTCGTCGTCGTCGAGCACATCGTCCGCGCCGTGATCCAGAGCGAGCTCGAGCAGATCGTCCTCGGAGACCTGGTCCTTGGCCACCAGGAACTGGCCGGTCTTCTCGAACATCCAGTTCACCGACCCCGATTCGCCGAGATTCCCGCCGTGCTTGGAGAACAGGTGCCGGACATCGCTGACAGTGCGGTTCCGGTTGTCCGTCGCGGCCTGGATGAAGACGGCCACGCCGCCCGCCGCATAGCCCTCGTAGCTGGCGTCTTCGAGGCGAAACCCCTCCAGTTCCCCGGTGCCCTTCTTCACCGCCCGCTGGATGTTGCCGCGCGGGACGTTGCCCGCCTTTGCCTTCTCGACCGCCAGGCGGAGGCGTGGATTGAACTGGAGGTCACCGCCCCCGATGCGCGCGGCCATGGTGACTTCCTTGAGCAGGCGGGTGAATGCCTTGCCGCGTTTCGCATCCACGATCGCCTTCTTGTGGCGGATCGAATGCCACTTGCTGTGTCCCGACACGGAGCAGTCCTTCTCCCCTTCACGAGGCCCGGGGACGGGGCGACGCTGCCCGAAGAAACGACCCGGACGTCAAGTGCAGCATCCTACCCCACGATGCGACGACGATCCGCCGGGTCAGTCGTCGAACACGATCACCGGTTCGGCGTAGTAGCGGACCCGGCCCGATGCGAACCGTTCGGCCACCAGAGCCTCCAGCCGGCGCCGCTTCTCGCCCAGCGGAATGGACATCTCGAGAAACGGGAGCGGCAGGTCGAACCCGAGGACGCGACGGGGCACCAGAAACCGCGTCACGCCCGAGGGGAGCAGCTCGCCGGCGGCCGCCGCCTCGCGCACCTGCTCGAGGGTCACCTCGCCGTAGGCCAGCAGCCCCCCGAACTCCGGGTGGGTCCGCCGGACCTCCTCCGGATCCGCGTGGACGATCCGCCCGACCCGGGCGCGCGAGTGGGCGGCGAGAGCCCCGATCCTCCGCAGCGCCGCCGCCCGCTCCGGAGAGGTCCGCGGACCGGTGAACGCGATCTCGCGGCCGTCCGGGCGAATCAGTCGGCAGAGCGCCTGCGGCTCGCCCTCGGCGCCGGTCGCGACCCGGATCCCCTCTGGCGGCGACCGCTCCAGCCGATCGGCTTCGCGGCGGCGGATCACGTGGTTCCAGCGGCCGAGCTCCAGCCCGGGGTCGTCGAGGCTCTCGGTCTGGACCAGCGCGTGCGGGATCCCCATGCGCCGGAGGGCTTCGATCCGGTTCGCCCCGTCGAGCAGCAGACGGGTCCGCTCCCGGTCGCGGGCCACGATCGGCGGGTTGCGCAGCACCCGATCCGCCCCCAGCCGCTCGATCAGGGCCGCCACCCGGGAGAGATCCACCTCCTCGTGAAACCGGATGTCCCGGATCGGAAGAACCTCGAGGGTCGGAACTCCCGTTCCCCCGGGATGGCCGGCGGACTTCGCCACGCGCCGGATTGTAGGGGGCGGGAGCGCGGGAAAGGCGCGGCGCGCGGCCGCTGGTAGCATTTCCGGGAGGCGCCCCGCGTCTCCGATCCGGTCCATGGTTCTCAGGTTCAATTCGCCGCGATTCGCGCTCCTCGCGTTCTCCGCACTCTTCGCAGCGATCGGAGGGACCGTCGCGTGCGGCGGAGAGGAGGGCGGCCTCCGCATCGGGGCGGCGCTCCCCCTGAGCGGGAAGCACGCGAACGTGGGCGGGTTCTTCCGCAACGGCTACGAACTGGCGGTCGCGGAGGCGAACGCCGCCGGCGGGATCGAAATCGAAGGGCAGCGTCAGTCCATCGAGCTCGTCCTCTACGACGACAAGAGCGACGCCTCCATCTCCCCCAGCCTCCTCGAGCGCCTCATCGCGGTGGACGGCGTCGCCGCCCTCCTCTCCGGCTACTCCACGCCCCTCGTCCAGGCGCAGGTGATCGTGCCGATGCGCCGGGGCGTTCCGTTCATGAACGCCGGAGGGGCCTCCCAGGCCATCTTCCGCGAAGGGAACGAGTGGGTCTTCGGCGCGCTCAGCCCGGTCGAATCGCTCGCGAGCACCACGCTCGAGTGGCTCATGTGGGAGCAGGACCACGACCGGCTCCCGGCGCCGCTGCGCGTGGCGATGGTGTGGCAGAACACGGATCACGGTCGGGAGTACCGCACCGGCGTGCACACCGTGATCGAGCGCCACCCCGACCGGTTCACGATCGTCCTCGACGAGTCGTTCGAGCACCTCTCCTCCGACCACACCTCGCTCATCGTCAAGGTGCGCTCGGTGGAATCCGACGTGTTCCTCTCGGACGCGCACGAGCCCGACTTCCTGCTCCAGCACCGGGCCTACGTGGAGCAGGGGCTCAACCATGTCGCGGTCAGCTACGGGGCCCGCGGGCCGGAACGCTCGGTGCGCGAGGGCCTCGGAGAGGCGGTGGCGCACCTCGTGTCGGCCCAGTGGTGGACGCGGGATCTCCCCTACGAGCGCTCCCGGCAGTTCGTGGAGTTGTACGAGGGAGAACATGGCGGACCGGTGACCGAGTACTACCCGGCGGTCGCCTACGAAGCGGCCCGGGGTCTGATCGCGGCGATCGCCCGGGCCGGCTCGACCGAGCCGGCCGCGGTCCGCGACGCGCTGATGGCGCTCGACCTCGAGGACTCGCTGCTCCCGGGTGGACGTCTGCACTTCCCGGCCGACAGCCGGTACCAGATTCGGAACCGCTGCGTGATCGTCCAGAACCTCCCGGACGGCGGAACCCGGATCGTGTTCCCGCCGGAAGCCGCGGACGGACCCGCCTACCTCGGCCCCGGACGCTGACCCCCCACTGCCTCTCCGGGCCCCGCCCGGAACCCTGCCGTTCCCCCAACCGGAAGACGAGCCGTCCGGGCGCGACGCGTTGACCGACTTCCTCTCCGTCCTCGTCTCCGGCGTGCTCGTGGGCACGGTGTACGCCTACATGGCCTATGGACTGGGGCTGATCTACGGCGTGCTGCGGGTCGTGAACCTCGCCCACGGGGCGTTTCTGACGCTCGGGGTGTACGTCACCTGGTGGCTCCACTTCACGTTCGGGATCGATCCGCTCGTCTCGCTCCTGGTCACGGCGCCGCTCGGGTTCGGTCTGGGCGCGGCCGTGGAGCGGACGCTGGTCTTCCGGCTGCGCGACAGCCCGCCGGTGACCACGCTGCTTCTCCTGTTCGGCGTGTGGCTGATCGTCCGCAACGTCCTCTACCTGGTCTTCGGAGGAACGGACCGCTCGCTGCTGACGAGCTACTCGCTCGAATCCCTGGCGCTCGGACCGGTGACGCTGAGCATCCCCCGGATCGTGGTCTCGGCGTTCTCCCTGCTCGGGTTCGTCGCCCTGGCCTTCGTCCTGAAGCGCACCTGGGCCGGACTCGCGTTGCGGGCGGTGGCGCAGGACCGGGGAGCGGCGGCGCTCTCGGGGATCCCGGTGGACCGGGTGTGGGCCACCGCCTTCGGCATCGGCTCGGCGCTCGCGATGTCGGCGGGAACCCTGATGTCGCTGTTCTATTCGGTGACGCCGGAATTCGGCGCCCGGTTCCTCCTGAAGAGCTTCTGCGTCGTCGTCCTCGGGGGGCTCACGAACATCGGCGGGATCCTGGTGGCCGGCATCGGGCTGGGAGTGGCCGAGGATCTGACTGCGTTCTACATCCACACCGGCTTCCGCGATGTCGTCAGTTTTCTCGTCCTCGTGGCGGCGCTGGTGATGCGGCGGGTGGACGCCGAAGGATGACCGGGCGGTGACCAGGATGACTCTCCGCCTCCCCGCCGGGTGCGACCGCCGCCACGCGGCTCGCGCCGCTTCCTGCGAGGGCTGCTGATGCAGCGCCCGGTCTCCCGCCGCCACCTGGTCTGGACCGGGGCGGCTGTGGTCGCCCTCGCCGCCGCCGCTCCGCTGCTGACCGCCAACCCCTACGCGGCGCGGCTGGCGCAGTTGCTGTTCCTGAACGTGGTGCTCGCGAGCGCATGGAACCTGGTCGGCGGATTCGCCGGGCAGATCTCGTTCGGCAACGCCTCCCTGTTCGGCGTCGGCGCCTACGCGACTTCGCTGCTGTGGCTGGCGGGGATCCCCCCGGTGCTGACCATGCCGGCCGCCGCCCTCGCCGCCGCCCTCTACGGCGCGGCGTGGGGATGGCCCTGCCTCCGGCTCCGCGGTCCCTATTTCGCCATCGCCACGATTGGGGTCGCCGAGGCCACGCGCATCGTGGCGAACCACATCGAGGCCGCCGGGGGCGCCTCGGGCCTGACCCTCCCGCTCGAGCAGGACATCGGCACCGTCGGGCTGTATGCGCTCGGAGCCGTTCTCGCCGTCGTCGCGGTCCTCACGTGCGACCTGGTGCGGCGTTCGCGGCTGGGGCTCGGGCTCGTGGCGCTCCGGGAAGACGCCCGCGCCGCTGCCGCCTCGGGCGTGAACGTCGCCCGCGAACAGGTCAAGGCGTTCGCCCTCGCCGCCGCCCTGACCGGCCTCGGCGGCGCCTACTACGCGCAGTTCACGCTCTACGTGGTCCCGGAGAAGGTCTTTGGATTCGACCTTTCGATCAGCCTGGTGCTCATGGTCCTCGTCGGCGGGATCGGGACGGTGTCGGGCCCGGTCCTGGGAGCGGTGATCTATCTGATCCTCGAGCAGTTCGTGCTCGCGAGCCTCGCCGACATCCACCTCGCCGCCTTCGGGGCGCTGCTGATCTTCATCGTGCTCATGGAGCCGCGGGGCCTGGCGCCGCGACTTGTCCAGGCGATTTCCCTGATCCGCCGCCGCTTCCGGAGGCCGGAAGCGGGAGGTCCGGCGTGAAGAGCGAACTCGGCGAACTTCTCGACGCGCGGGGTCTCGTGCGGCGCTTCGGGGGGCTCACGGCCGTGGACCGGGTGGATCTCCATGTCTCGGAGGGAGAAGTCCTGGGGCTCATCGGGCCGAACGGGGCCGGAAAGACGACCCTGTTCAACCTCCTCGCCGGACAGCTCCGGAGCGACGAGGGGACCATCCGTCTCCTGGAGAGGGACATCCATGGCCTGCCGCCGCACCGCATCTGCCACCTCGGACTCGCCCGCACCTTCCAGGTGCCGCGGCCGTTTCTCTCGCTGAGCGTGTTCGAGGCGGTCCTGGTCGGGGCCCGGTTCGGACGCGCGACCCCGAGCCGCTCGCCCGCGTCCGTCACGAGGCAGTGCCTCGCCCGCACCGGGCTTTCCTCCCGGCGCGATGACCCGGTGCGCTCGCTCAACCTCGCCGAGCGGAAGCGCCTCGACCTGGCCCGCGCAATCGCCTCGAACCCGCGGGTACTCCTCGTGGACGAGGCCGCCGCCGGCCTGAATCCGGCGGAAGTTCGCGAAACCGTGGACCTGCTCCGGGACATCCGGGAGGCCGGCGTCGGGATCGTGTACGTCGAGCACGTCATGGAGGCGGTGCTCGACCTCTCCGACCGGGTCCAGGTTCTGAACTACGGCGGCACGATTGCGGTGGGACCCCCCGACGAAGTGATGCGGGATCCTCGCGTCGTCGAGGCCTACCTCGGGCGGGCCGCCGAGAGCGCCGACGGGGGAGGGACCGGCCGATGAAGGACGGTCTGCAGGTTTCCGGTCTCGAGGTCCGCCGCGGCGGCGCCCGCGCGCTGCGCGGCATCTCGCTCGCCGTCGGGTCGCGGGAGGTCGTGGCGCTGCTCGGCGCGAACGGCGCCGGCAAGACCACGACGCTCCGCGCGATCAGCGGGCTTTCGCCTGCGTGGCGCGGCGAGATCCACTTCGCCGGGCGGGAGATCACCCGCATCGGTCCGGCGGCGGTCGTCGGCGCCGGCATCGCTCACGTCCCCGAGGGGAGCCGCGTCTGGCCGGAGATGACGGTCATGGAGAACCTCCGGCTGGGAGCCTGGGCGGTGCGCCGCAAGAGCGGCCTCACCCGTCGGCTCGACGAGATCCTGACCCTGCTGCCGCGCCTGGCCGAGCGCGCCGGCCAGCTCGCGGGAACCCTGTCCGGAGGAGAGCGTCAGATGGCCGCCATCGGCCGGGCGCTCATGGCCGCGCCGCGCATGCTCCTGATGGACGAACCCTCGCTCGGGCTCTCGCCTCGGGTCGTGGACACGGTGTTCGACACGATCCGGGCGATCCGCGGAGAAGGCGTCGCGGTCCTGCTCGTGGAGCAGAACGTGGTGCGGGCGCTGGAGATCGCCGAACGCGGCTATGTCCTCGAAGGCGGCCGGATCGTGCGCGAGGGCGGCGGGCGGGAACTCCTCGAAGACCCCGAGGTCCGCCAGGCGTACCTGGGGCGCGCCGCCGGGTAGCGCGGACCGCCGCGCCGCTGCGGCGGCGTTCTCGGGACGCGGCTTCGGGTCCGCCCGAAATCGCGGGACGGCGCCCGAGGGCCGGTCCGGTCCGCCGGTTCAGCGTTTCAGGGGTTCCGGGCCGGCGATCGGCCGGAGACCGGGGCTCCATCGGGCGGGCTGCGGGGAGCGCTGCAGGGAGCGTCTCGAACCGGATCCGACGGACTGCGCCCGCCCGAGCGCAGTCCACGCCGGTCCGCCAGATCCGGACTACTGCCAGATCCGGACTACTGCGAGATCCGGGCTACTGCGAGATCCAGCCGGTCAAGGGAACGAACTCCCCGTTCTCGACCCGCTTCAGCGTGACCGCATCGAACCCGCGGTGGTTCTCCGCGGTGAAGGTCACCGGGTGCCCCATGAGTCCCTGCCAGTTGTCCATCGTCTCGAGGGCGCGCAACAGGTTGATGCGACGCAGGTCCGGCCCGGCGCGCTCCATCCCCTCGTGCGCGAGCTGCGCCCACGCCATGCCGAGGATGGCGTAGTCCCCGAACGGGACATCCGGCGCGTAGTCCCGGAGGATCTCCCGCACCAGCCGAATCTCGTCGGTGTCCCGGGAGAGATCCGGCGTCGTGGAGGCGACGACCGCGCCTTCGAGAGCTTCCCCGGCGAGATCCACCATGATCTGATCGGCCATCGCGATGGACCCGAGGATGAGCGGGTTCCAGTCCGGATCGGCGGCGATCGCCTCGACCACCGCGGCGCCGAACTCGGCGACGCCCCACACCAGGACCGCGTCCGCCTGCCGCTCCTTCAGGCCGGCGAGCGCGGTCGCCACGCCGCCGCCGTCCCTGAAGGCGCGCACCATCCCGATGTCCTCGGGCGCCGCCTCCGGTCGCTGCCAGGCGCCGCCGTCTTCGCGCTGGACCCGCCACAGGACGCCCTGGCCGCCGGCGGGGAATTCGAGCCAGCCTTCGCTGGCCGGGTTCGCGGTGCGCGGCCGGCGCGGGCGGGACGAGATCCGCGCGTAGCGAACTTCGACGCCCTCGGGGAGGTTCGCCGCGACTTCCTCGTAGAAGGCGCGCACACCGAGCCGGTACCCCTCCTGTCCCTGGCTGCCGAACGGGGTGTCCTCGGCGATCGAGGCGATGCGGCGCGCCCCCAGCTCCGCCAGCGCGTAGCGGGCGAGGGCCTGGGCGGCCGTGATCGAGGTCGGGAAGATGGAGAAGGTGTAGGCGTTGACGGGGTCGGTCCAGACCCTCGCGCTGGAGCCCGGATTGACCCACGGGACCAACCGGTTCCACACATAGTCCTGCACCGCGAGGCAGTTGGCGCTTCCGAGCCCGCCGACCATCGCGAAGACCTGCTCCTGGCGGAGCAGCTCCTCCACGACCTGCGGCGTCATCTCCGGATCGCCCTGATCGTCCTTCAGGCTGAACACGACCTGACGGCCGTGGATGCCGCCCTGATCGTTGACCCAGTCGAAGTACGCCTGCATCGCCCGGCCCACGTTGCCGAGCGCGGCGAAGTCCCCGGTCAGGGGAGCGAAACTCCCGAGACGGATCTCTTCCGAGGTCACTCCGATGTCCGGCCCGCCGCAGCCGGCGCCCGTCAGGAGCGCGGCGACGAGCAGGGCGGCGCCTCCCCGGAAACGGGAGCGGCGAAGAGGACGGGATCGGACGGGCACGGGTTCAGATCGCAAGACGATTCCTCCGGAAGCAGTCAATGGGAACCGCGAATTTTACCAGCCCGCAGAATCCGCCCGACAAAACGGAACCGCTCGTCGCACTTCCCGCCGTCAGCCAGCGCCTCCCCGGAGCCTCGGGAGACCCGGGGAAAGCGGCCGAAGGCGAGGCTGCGAGGAGACCGACGCGGGAGAGCGTCGGCGAAGCGGGATCGCCGCTCCGCGCGCCGCGGAGCTAGTTCCCGGGCGTGACGATGACCCGGCCGCGACCGGACTTCACCAGATACCCGCCGGTGCGGATCCGGAGCCCCTCGTTCTCGCGGAGGTTCTGGAGCGCCGCCGCGATCATCTCGACGTTCTTGTCCGTCTTCGGCTTCGGGGGCGGCTGAGAGTGGAGCCACTCGGTGAAGGCCCTCTCGCCGATGTCGTTGCCGACAGACTTGCGCAGCGCGTTCAGCTTGCGCAGCTGCATCTTCGGAAGAGAATCCTCGTTGATGATTGCCATTGGAGATCCTTTCGGAGAACGAATGCCCGTTGCGGTTGGAGTTGCGCCGTTGAGATCCCGCGTATTGTAGCGGGTCCATACCGATTTCCGCGGGACACCGCCCCGGGAAAGGCCGGCGCGCGCCGTTCGCCGAACCGCGGTCCCGATCAGGAAGAGATCAGGAAGTCAGGGGAAATCCAGGCGGTACGCTGGACCGCCTCCGCCGCCGCGAGACCGAGATGCCGACCGAAGCCGCAACCACCCCCGGACGACTCCGGATCTGGGCGGAGCACCTCAGGATCGAGCACACACTGTTCTCCGTTCCCGTGATTTACGCGGGGGCTCTTCTCGCCGAACCGCCCCTCACGTTGCGAACCGGCTTGCTCATCCTTGTCGCCGCCACCGGCGCCCGCGCGGCGGCGATGGGACTGAACCGGATCCTCGATCGGCGACTCGATGCGCTGAACCCGAGAACCCGCCAGCGGGCGCTCCCCTCGGGTCGGCTATCCCCGCGCGCCGCCGCCGGCGCCGTCACGCTCGCCTACGCCGTCGCGATCCTCGCCGCCGCCGCGATCTCCCCGCAGCTCGCGTTGCTGAGCCCCATCCCTCTCGTCGCCTTCGTGGTGTATCCGCTTCTCAAGCGGGTCACGAACTGGGCGCACCTGGGCCTCGGCGCCGCGTTTTCGCTGGGTCCTCTCTGCGGTTGGTACGCGGTGAATCTGAGCTTCGATCAGGCGCAGCCGGCGCTGTGGCTCGCGGCGTTCACCGCGCTCTGGTGCGCCGGCTTCGACATCCTCTACGCGACGCAGGACGAGGCGTCGGACCGGGAGACCGGCGTCCACTCGCTTCCCGCCGCGCTCGGATCGAGGCGGGCGCTCCGGGTCGCCATCGTCCTCCACGCCGCGGCGTTTCTCGCGCTGTGCGGTCTCTACCGAACTTCGCTCGGGGGCATCGGGCCGACGGCGGCCGTCCTCGGCGCCGGCGCGCTGTTCGTCGTCCAGCACCGGATCCGGGATCGAGTGAACCTCGCCTTCTTCCACGTGAACGCCGCCCTGGGCGCCGTCGTGTTCCTCGGCGTGGCGCTTCACGAATACGGCGGCGCCTGAGCCCGGTGCGCATCGTGGTCGGCCTCTCGGGCGCCTCGGGCGCGGTGTACGGCGCGCGGTTCCTGAAGCGGTGCCCGGGGGAGAAACACCTCATCGTCTCCCGATGGGGACGCGAGGTGCTGTTCCACGAGACCGGTCTGCGGGTGGAGGATCTCTCGGCCGACGTGGCCCGGGTTCACGACGATGGAGATCTCGCGGCGCCGTGGTCGTCCGGGTCGAACCGCCATGACGCCCTCGTTCTCGTGCCCTGCAGCCTTTCCACGCTGGGAAAGATCGCCGCCGGGATCGCGGACACGCTGATCACGCGGGCGGCGCAGGTGGCGCTCAAGGAGCAGATGCGCCTCATCGTCTGCGTCCGGGAAACGCCGTGGTCCCCGATCACTCTCGAAAACGCCCTCCGGATCGCCCGGGCCGGCGGCGTGATCATGCCGATCGCCCCGCCGTGGTACCGGAATCCGGCCTCGATGGACGAGGTCGTGGACGGGTTCTGCGACAAGATCCTCGGTGTGCTGGGGCTTCCGGCGGGTCCGGGCTGGCGCGAGGACCGGATCGGGAACGGCGACGGGAGCTGACGGCCGCGGATTCCCCGGACCCCGCGCGGCGCCCACGCGCAGTTCGGTCGCGCCGGGCTCGGGGCATCCCGGGAGGATCCGCCCGGCCGCCCGTCGACTTCCGGCGGAGTGGGAGCCGCCCGCCGACTTCCGGAGGAACGAGAGCCGCCCCGGGAAATCCGGGCGGACGGGTCGGCGCAAACCCCGAAGGTCCGTCCCCGTCCGGACGCCGGTGGTAGGATCGCCGTCCCAGTCCACGGGGCCCTGTTGCCCCGCCCGGGTGGCCCCATCGTGCTGGCAGAAGGAATCCGCTTCCGCGACCGCGCCCTGATCCCGATCTGGGAGAAGGTGCTCGCCGGCAAGCGTCTCGGCGCCGAGGACGGCCTCGCGCTCCTCGAGACGTTCGATCTTCCCGCGCTCGGACGGATGGCGGACCACGCCGCCCGTCGCAGGAACGGCGACCGGGTGCAGTTCGTGGTGAATCGCCAGATCAATCCCACGAACCTGTGCGTCCTCTCCTGCGTCTTCTGCGACTTCGCGGCCAAGCCCGGCGACGACCACGCCTACGAGCAGAGCCTCGACGAAGTCCTCGCCCAGGTGAGCGACGACCTCTCCGAAGTCCACATCGTGGGCGGTCTGCATCCGAAGTGGAGGTTCCCCCGCTACCTCGAGATCGTCAGCGAGATCCACCGCCAGTTCCCCCGGGTTCAGATCAAGGCGTGGACCGCCGTGGAGATCGACTGGTTCGCCCGCATGGAGCGAACCTCGATCGAGGACATCCTGATCCGCCTTCGGGAAGCCGGGTTGAGCGCGCTGCCCGGCGGCGGCGCCGAAGTGTTCTCCGACCGGGTGCGAAAGGCCACCTTCCGGACCAAGATCGGAAGGGAACGCTGGTTCGAGGTCCACCGGACCGCCCATCGGCTGGGCATCCTGACGAACGCCACCCTGCTCTACGGACACATCGAGACGTACGCCGAGCGCGTGGACCACATGCTGCAGCTTCGGGACGCGCAGGACGACAACGGCCCCGACGACGCCGGCTTCGCCTCGTTCATCCCGCTCGCCCTCCAGCCCGGCAACACCGGACTCGCATCGCGGCAGGCTTCGGTCGTCGAGGATCTGCGCACGGTCGCCTGCTCCCGCCTGATGCTCGACAACTTCCCCCACGTGAAGGCCTACTGGGTCATGCTGGGCGAGGACTCGGCGGCCATCGCGCTCAACTTCGGCGCCAGCGACCTCGACGGCACGATCGGAGAAGAGCGGATCGCGCATTACGCGCAGGCGAAGAGCCCGGTGGGCGTCACCCGCGAAACGCTGGTCCGGATGATCTCGGACGCCGGGAAGATCCCGGTGGAGCGCGACGCGCTCTACAACACGGTCCAGGTCTGGGAGGCCGCCTGAGCCGGCGTCGGACGGCGATGCGAGCGGAACGCTCCGGCGCCGGACACTGAAGCGTGCGCCCCCTCGTCGGTCAGCTCGACTACCTGAACACCCGCCCGTTCGAGCCGCTCCCGGGCGTGCGGATCTTCCGCGCCTCCCCCGCCGAGATCGGCCGGCTGGCGCAGAAGCGGGAGATCCACGCCGGCCTGCTGTCGGTCGGGGATCTGCTTCGGCTCGAGGACGACTACTCGCCTCTCGGCGGAATCCCCCGCTTCGGCATCGCCTGCCGGCGGCGCGCCGGGAGCGTCTTCCTGGTTTCGCGGACCCCCCCCGACGAACTCGGAGGACGGACGATCGAGATCACGTCCCAGACCTCCACGTCGGTCCTGCTCCTCGATCTCTGGCTGTCGCAGCGCGTCGGCGTCGAGGGAGTCCGCACCCGCAGGGGCGTCCGCCGGCGCCACGCGGCGGCGCTGCTGATCGGCGACGACGCGATGCGCGAGCGGATGCACCCCGATGCGGCGTACCCGTTCCGCACCGACCTCGCCCGCGCCTGGCGCGAGTGGACCGGGCTTCCGTTCGTGTTCGCCGTCTGGAGCGCCCGCCGGAACCTGACCCCGGCGCTCCGTCGCCGCCTCACCGACTCTCTCTCCCGAGCACTCGACGCCGGGGAGGACCGGATTCGCGAGATCGCCCGCCGGCGCGCCGGCCGGCTCGGCGACGCCGAGACGCTCAGCGTCTATCTTTCCGACTTCACCTACCGATTCACCGACGCCGAGCGCCGGGGGCTCGCGACCTTCCGGGAGTTCCTTCGGCGCGGGACGACGAAGAACGGCGAATCCGCCTTCGCCAACCGAGCAGGACTCCGACCATGAACCGGATCACGATGGAGACCATCCACGGCAAGCTGGACGACGGCGAACGCCTCGACCTCGACGATGCGATCTGGATGCTGTCCGAAGGTCCGCTGCTGGAGCTCGGGGAAACCGCCGCCCACCAGCGGTTCCGGCGTCATCCCGAAGCCGAAGTGACGTTCGTGGTGGATACGAACCCGAACTACACGAACGTCTGCGAAGTGGACTGCACCTTCTGCGCGTTCTACCGCCGCCCCGGTCACGACGAGGCCTACACCCACTCGGTGGAGGACATGCTGGACCGCATCGGGAAGGCGGTGGAGCAGGGCGCCACCACGGTTCTGCTGCAGGGAGGCGTCAACGAGTCCCTCCCCCTCGACTACTACCTCGACCTGGTGCGCGGAACGCGGGAGCGGTATCCCGGAGTGACGCCGCACTTCTGGTCGGCGGTCGAGGTCGAGGGGATGGCGAAGGTGAGCGGCCTGGGCATCCGGGAGGTTCTCCTGCGCCTGAACGAGGCCGGTCAGGACACGCTGCCCGGCGGGGGCGCCGAGATCCTCGCCGACCGGATCCGCCGGAAGGTGTCCCACAAGAAGGGCGGCGCGGCGGCGTGGCTGGATGTCCACCGCGAGGCGCACCGGATCGGCTGGAAGAGCACCGCCACGATGATGTACGGCCATGTCGAGGGGGTGGAGGATGTGGCGGAACACCTGATCCACATCCGGGATCTGCAGGACGAGAACGGCGGGTTCACCGCGTTCGTGCCCTGGAGCTTCAAGCCGGGCAACACGCCGCTGGTGCGCAGGATCCCGCACTACGCGGGCCCGAACGACTACCTCCGCGTGCTCGCCGTGTCCCGACTCGTGCTCGACAACTTCGACCACATCCAGGCATCGTGGTTCAGCGAAGGCAAGAAGGCGGGGCAGGTCGGCCTGCACTGGGGCGCGGATGACTTCGGCGGAACGCTGATCGAGGAAAACGTCCACGCCTGCACCGGGTTCATCAACCGCACCAGCACCGAGGAAGTGAAGACGCTGATCCGGGAGGCCGGATTCGCTCCCGTCCAGCGGGATACCCGCTACCGGATCCTGCGCCGCTTCGACGCGAACGGCGCCGCGACGCGGCCGCCGCGACGGGTTGATCCGGGACGGGTTTGATCTGGGCGCTCGGCGCGGCGCTGGTCCTCGTCTTCGCCCTGTCCGCGTTCTTTTCCGGCTCGGAGACGGCCTTCACCGCGGCGCGCATCCACCGGTTGCGCGAACTCGCCTCACGGAATCGGCGGGCCGCAGCCGCGTTGCGGATCGCCGCGCACCCGGAGAGATTCCTCGGGGCGGTCCTCACCGGGAACGTCTTCGCCAACGCCCTCGTCGGCGTGCTGATCACGCTCGCCCTCTCGGCGGGCGCCGAGACGACCGAGGAGCGGGCCCGGGCCGCCACCCTCGCCACCCTCCTCGTGGGGGCCGGGCTGCTCGTCTTCGGGGAGATGGTCCCGAAGAGCGTGGCCGCCCGCCACGCCGAGCGCTGGGCGGTGCTCACTGCGCGGCCGATCCGGATCCTTCTGTGGCTGCTGTCCCCGATCGCCCGCGCGCTGACCTGGCTGGTGACGAAGTTCCTGCGCATCTTCGGCATCCCCCGACCCGCCCGGGACGCGGCGATCAGCGCCGCCGAGATCCGCGCCAGCCTCCGCATCTCTCCCGGCGCCGCCGACCGGGTCGAGAAGGAGGTTCTGGCGCGACTCGCGGACGCCACCTCCCGGCGGCTCACCGAGGTCATGACGCCGCGGCGAGCGGTGGAATGGGTCTCCGCGGACGCGAACCTCGAGGAAGTGCTGCGCCGGTTTCGCGAGCACGGGCGCCGGCAGCTTCCGGTGGCCCACTCCGGGCTGGACGATGTGGAGGGGCTGGTGTCGCTCCCCGATGTGCTGGAGGCGCCCGGAGGAGACGCCCCGTTTGCCCTCGCCGACCACCTCGCTCCCGCGCGGTTCTGCCCGGGAACCGCGACCCTCGCCCAGGCCCTGGTCCAGATGCGCGACCAGGACTGCCGGCTGCTGCTCGTCGTGGACGAACACGGCGGCGTCGAGGGCATCGTGACGTCGGACTCGCTCCTGGAGGCGGCGTGGGGACCGGGACCGGCCGCAGCGCCCCGATTCCCCGGGGGCTGGCGGTTCGACGGCGCGGTCCCGGTGGCCGAGGCGAATGTCGAACTGGCTCGCCGTCCGCTCGGCGAGCGGATCGAGATTCCTCCCGGGGACGATTACGACACGGTGGGCGGCTTCGTCCTCGCCCGAACCGGCCGGATCCCCGAGCCCGGCGAAACCGTGCTCGTGCCCGGCGGCGTGGTCCGGGTGGAGGCGGTCGCGGGAAACCGGATTCGTCGGCTTCGGGTGGAAACGAACCGGTCGCGCGCCCCCGAAGGGAGGGCGCCCGGTGACGACAGGACGGCTGGCTGAGCCGGGACGCGCGCTCCGCGACGCGGCGCGGGAAGCGCGGGCCGTCCTCGCCCGCGCCCTGCCGGGGTTCCCGGGGGAGGCGGGTGTCCTCGTCGGCTTCTCCGGCGGCCCGGACTCCACGGTCCTCCTGCGCCTCCTGGCGGAGGAGGCGCGGCGGCGGGGAGAGCGCCGACCCGGCGCCGTGGTGGCCGCCCACCTCGACCACGGGCTGCAGCCCGATTCCGCCGAAGCCGGCGAGTCCGCCGCGCGGGCGGCGCGGAAACTCGGGATCCCGTGCGTCGTCGGGCGCCGGGACGTGGCCGCGCTCGCCGCCCGCCGGCGCCGGTCGCTCCAGGAAGCCGCCCGCGAAGCGCGGCTCCGGTTCCTCGGGGAGACCGCGGCCGCGCGCGGACTGGCGGCGGTGGCGCTCGGACACACGCTCTCCGATCAGGCGGAAACCCTGCTCCTCCGGCTCGCTCGCGGCGCCGGAACCGCCGGACTCGGGGCGATGCGCCCCGCGGGACCGCTCTCCGAAGAGTTCGCGGAGACGCTCCTCGTTCGGCCGCTGCTGCGGGTTTCCCGCCCGCGGATCGAAGCGATCCTCCGTGAGAAGAAATGGCCGTTCCGGGACGATCCCTCGAACCGGAGTCCTCGATTCGCCCGGAACCGCGTCCGCCATGGATCGCTGGCCCGGCTCCGGGCCGAGGTGAACCCGGCCGCGGACGCCGCCCTCGGACGGGCCGCCGACCTGCTGCGCGACGACGAGGACTGGATGTCCGGGGAAGCGGAACGGGTCTTCGCCGCGCTGTCCTCCCGTCCCGCTCCCCGCGGTCCGGAGGTCCATCTCCCGGCCGCCGGCCTCGCCGGACTCCACCCGGCGCTCGCCCGGCGCGTGATCCGGCTCGGGCTCGCCCGGACTCGGGGCCACCTGCGGCGGATCGGGCTCGTCCACATCGAGGACATCCTCGAGATGATCCGGGCGGGACGCGGGGGAGCGTCCCTGGACCTGCCCGGCGCCCGGGTCCGCCTCGTCGGAGGCGTGCTGCGGATCGAGGCGCGACGAGGCCGCGCATCGCCCTGAACCCGGTGGCTCCCGCTCCGCCGGACATCCGGACCTCTCGGAACGGCCCGGACGAGCAGGATCCGACGGCCGATCCCGGGATTCGGGACCCGGGACAGCCGACTCCGCCGGCTCGACGAGACCCGCCGCATCGCTCGCCGCCGCCTATAATCCACGGAATTGTCGCACGGGGAAGCGAAAGGGGGAGTGGCCCCCGGACTCGCCGCCGATCCCCGAAACCCGAAGGCAGGAGCACGATCGAGATGAGTTCCACCATGAAGAACCTCATGTTCTGGCTGGTGGCGTCGCTCGTCCTCATCCTGTTCTGGAGCGTTTCCAGCCGGCTGTCGGACCGGGAGAACGAGCTTTCGTTCACCCAGTTCATGCAGCGGGTCGAGGAAGACAAGGTCGCCGATGTCCGGATCAGCGGCACCGGCGGAGGAAGCGAGATCACCGGGACGGGCGTGGACGGGAAGAACTTCAAGACCTTCGCCCCGGAGATGGAGGGGCTGGTGACCACGCTCATCGAGCGCGGCATCAACGTGGAAGCGAGCGACGGAAGCCGGACTCCCTGGGCCATCACCCTGCTGAGCTGGCTGCCCATCCTCCTCATCGTGGGCCTGTTCTTCTTCCTCATCCGCCAGATGCAGGCCCCGGGGAACCGGGCGATGTCGTTCGGCCGCAGCCGGGCCAAGCTCTCGTCCAACCCCAAGAAGGCCACGTTCAAGGATGTGGCCGGCGTGGAGGAGGCGAAGGAGGAACTCCAGGAGATCATCGACTTCCTGAAGGAGCCGCAGAAGTTCCAGCGGCTCGGAGGCCGGATTCCCAAGGGCGTCCTGCTCATGGGCCCGCCGGGCACGGGGAAGACCCTGCTCGCCCGCGCGATCGCCGGGGAAGCGAACGTTCCCTTCTTCACGATCAGCGGCTCGGACTTCGTGGAGATGTTCGTCGGAGTGGGCGCGAGCCGGGTGCGCGACCTGTTCGAGCAGGGGAAGAAGAACGCTCCGTGCATCGTGTTCATCGACGAGATCGACGCGGTCGGCCGCCAACGGGGCGCGGGACTCGGCGGGGGCCACGACGAGCGCGAGCAGACGCTGAACCAGCTCCTCGTGGAGATGGACGGATTCGAGTCCAACGACGGCGTCATCCTGATCGCCTCCACGAACCGCCCCGACGTCCTCGACCCGGCGCTGCTTCGGCCGGGACGATTCGACCGACGGGTCGTCGTGCCGCTGCCCGACATCCGCGGGCGGGAAGGCGTCCTGAAGGTCCACAGCGCCAAGATCCCGTTCGAACCCGATGTGGATCTCGCGATCATCGCCCGGGGCACGCCCGGCTTCTCCGGCGCCGATCTGGCGAACCTCGTGAACGAGGCGGCCCTCGCCGCGGCCCGCCACTCGCAGAAGCGCGTCCGCATGCTCGATTTCGAGCAGGCCAAGGACAAGGTCCTCATGGGGTCCGAGCGACGCTCGGTCATCATGACCCCGGAGGAAAAGCGCACGACCGCGTACCACGAAGCCGGACACGCGGTCGTCGCCGCTCTCCTCGACAAGGCGGACCCGCTGCACAAGGTCAGCATCATTCCCCGCGGCATGGCCATGGGCGTGACCATGCTGCTCCCGGAGAACGACCGGCGCACCCACGAGCGGGACTACGTGGAGGCCATGATCGCCGTGAAGATGGGTGGCCGCCTCGCCGAGGAGCTCTTCCTCGGCCAGGTCACGACGGGCGCCTCCGACGACATCGAGAAGGCCACCGATCTGGCGCGCCGCATGGTGTGCGAGTGGGGGATGAGCGAGGTTCTCGGCCCCCTCAGCTTCGACCGCAGCGGCGGCGAAGTGTTCCTCGGGCGCGACCTCGCTTCCCGGAAGGACTACTCCGAGAGCACCGCGAAGGCGATCGACCGCGAAATCCACCGGATCGTGGACGAGGCCTACCAGCGGGCCCGCGACCTCCTCGACGAGAACCGGGCCCGGGTCGCAGCCGTCGCCGAAGCGCTGCTGGAGCGGGAAGTCCTCACCTCGGAAGAGGTCGAAATCGTGCTGAACGGGGAGTCCCTGCCGGCGGTCCGCGTCGAGGAGGCGGCGCCGGTGGAAGAAGACACTCGAACCGAACCGGCCAGGCGCCCGCAGCGGGCGCCCCTCAGCCCGCCCCTGGTTCCCGAACCCGGAAGCGCCTGAGCCGGAAGCGGACGACGACAGGCCGGTGACGCAGTCCGGAGCCTGAAGACCACGCCGCCATGACCCTCGTCGAACGGCTGGTCACCCTGGCCGGGCAGCTCGCCGCGCATCTGTCCCTCTCGGACGCGCTGGACATCCTGCTGGTCACGGGCGCCATCTACGTCGTGCTCAGGCTGATCGCCGGCCGGCGCGCCTCCCAGATGGCTTTCGGCACGATGGTGCTCGGCGGGCTGCTCCTCATCACGGGCTCCTCGCAGCTCGGCCTCGGCACGGTGCAGTGGATCGTCCGCAACACCCTGCCCTACCTCGGGATCGCGCTCATCGTCCTCTACGCGGAGGAGATCCGAACCGGGCTGGCGCAACTCGGAGGCGGCGTCCTCCTGCACAACCGGCGCCGCGATCAGGAGCCGGAGCGGGAGACCATCACGGTGCTCGTGCGCACGGCGATGGAGCTCTCCCGCCAGCGCATCGGCGCCATCGTGGTGTGGCGGGGAGCGATCGGTCTGAAGAGCTACTCCGACACCGGCGTCGCGGTGGACGCCCGACTCACCTCGCGTCTCCTGATCTCGTTGTTCCAGCACCGGTCGCCGCTCCACGACGGCGCGGTGATCGTGAGCCAGGGTCGGATCGTGGCCGCGGGGTGCCTCCTGCCGCTCTCCCAGGAGGAGACCGCCGACGGGGGCATGCGGCACCGGGCCGCCGTGGGCCTGACCGAGGGGACCGACGCCACCGTGCTCGTGGTATCGGAAGAGACGGGGCACGCCAGCGTGGTGTCGGGGGGACGCATGGTCCCGGCCGCCGACGCCGCCGATCTCGAGGCGCAGATCCTCGAGGCCCGGGCAGCCGCTCGGGGCCTCTCGCTCGCCGACGCGGCCGGTTCCGCATCCTCCCTCCTGCGGGGTTTCTTCGGCAGGAGCACCCGCCAGGCATGACCGACCGGCCGGCCGCCGGCGGCCCCTTCCGCGCCGCGGAAGTCCTCCGGGTGATCGTCGCGCTGGTCCTTGCCGTCGGCCTGTGGGTGTTCGTGGCGGACGAGGAAGCCAACGAGATCCTGGTTTCCGCGCCGCTCGAACTCCGGAACATCCCTCCCGGGCTCGAAGTCGTGAGCCAGTCGGTGCAGACCGTGGACATTCGACTTCGGGGCGCCTCCCGGCTGCTGCGCGACACGCCGCGCGAGGAGTTCCGCGCCGGGCTGGACCTGACCGGCGAACTGCCCGGGGAGCGAGCCTGGTTCCTCGGGGCCGAGTCGGTCGAGGCCCCCAGCGGCGTGGAAGTCATGCGCGTTGACCCGCCGCAGGTCCTGCTCGCCCTGGATCGGACCGTCACCGCGGCGGTCCGGGTCAGCCCTCGGGTTCTGGGCCAGCCGGCGACCGGGTTCGAGATCCACCGGATCGAGATCACGCCGCCGGAACTCACCGTGGAGGGCCCGCAGGCCCTGCTGCGCGATGTGGAGGCCGTCACCACCGAGCCGGTCTCGGTGCAGGGGCTGCGGGAAAGCTACGCGCAGGCGCTCCAGATCGAGCTCGATCCGGCGCTTCGGCCCACGATCCGCCGCGTGGACGTGCGCCTCGTGATCGGCGAGGAGCGCGAATCTCTCGAACTCCAGGTTCCGGTGCGCCGGACCGCCGATTCGGTCTGCGATATCCGCACCCCCGAACTCGAAGCCGCGGTGCTGGTGCCGAAGAGCCTCGCGGAATCGTTCGCCGCCGACCGCGGCGAAATGCTCGTCGCGGAAGTCGAGTGCGCCGGGCTCGAGGACGGCTCCCACGAGCTGGCCCCGGTCCTCCGCCTCGGTGGGGTCGCCGCCGAGGAGGTGGAGGTCGTCTCGCTGGCGCCCGCGACCGTGACCGTGACCGTCGGGCGCAGCCGCGGCGAAGCGAACCCCGAGGACTCGCCCCGATGAGCTCGACCGCACCCCGCCCGGCGCGATCCACCGCGCGGGACTACTTCGAGTCCATCTGCGTGGCGGTGATCCTCGCGCTGTTCGTGCGGACCTTCGTGTTCCAGGCGTTCAAGATCCCGACCGGTTCGATGATCGACAACCTGCTGATCGGGGATCACCTCATGGTGAACAAGATGCTCTATCACGAGCCCGGCCTGCCGTTCGCGCCCTCGCGCGAGGTGGAGCGGGGGGACGTGGTCGTCTTCAAGTTCCCGGAGGAGCCGGATCGCGACTTCATCAAGCGGATCGTCGGACTCCCCGGCGAGACGATCCGGTTCGGCCGGAAACAGGTCTTCGTGGACGGCGTCCGGCTGGAGGAGGACTACACCCGGTTCGCCCACGGCGGACAGCCGGCGATGCGCGAATACCGCGTCCCCGCCGAGCACTACTTCGTCATGGGGGACAACCGCGACAACAGCGACGACAGCCGGTACTGGGGAGCGCTGCCCGCGAGCCACGTCAAGGGCAAGGGGCTGTTCATCTACTGGTCCTACGCCGCCCCCCGGGAGGAGTACCTCGAGACCCGCCTCTCCCGCCGGGCGCTCGACCTGCTCCTGCTCCCGGTGCGGTTCGTCTCGCGCACCCGCTGGAACCGCTTCTTCACCCCGGTCGAGTAACGCTCAACTCTCCACGGGGGTTGTCGGCACACTGGCCGTGGACTCGCGATTCTGGCCTGACCCGAGCATCTCGGTCACATTCCGCAGCCCGGTATCGCCTGCGACTATTTTCGCCAGGTCAGCAAGAGGCGATCGGCCGTCTGTTCGGATTCAAGAGAGCGTCCACTCATCTGCAGGCGTCGCAACATGCTGCGACCGGTCGCAATCGGAATGCTCCGCTCGAAGAGTCCACTCGGTACGCCGATATTGATCCGCCGGCGTCCTGACTTCTTCGTCCCTGGCATGGACAGAGCTATGAGCGCACCTCTTTCCTTTGCTCGTCCGATCGACGCGTACAGGCGCGGTGTCGAAAAATCCTGTGCCCCATACAGTATCTTCTGGGAGTCCACATAGGGCGGATCACAGTACACTAGATCACCCTCGCCCGCTCGGCCGATAATCGCCTCAAAGTCTGAATGCAAGAAATCCGTCCCGCGGACTTGTCCGTGCCAGAGACGAACTCGCACTGCTGCTGAGTCAGGCGAAATGGGTCGGTGCGGACCGATAGGCGTACTCATATGTCCGTCCCGACGAAACCGAATCACACCTGCGTAACACGACCTCGACAGGAAGAAGAGGTCTTCCGGTCTCTGCTCGTTATTGTATCGATCCCTGATTCGAAGATAGGTACGACGCGGATCGCTCATGAACTGCTCCCACGACTCCGCATAACTCGCCGCGAGATGAGATGGGTGATTCTTCACCAGCTGCCAGATCCCGATCAGGGGAGCACATATGTCTGAACCCACTGCTCTCGCGGGTCCCAGCGAACCAAGGACAGCGCCGCTTCCCAGAAATGGCTCATAGTACGTTCGGCACTTCGCCGGAAAATACGGAAGGATCTGGGGAACAAAGCGCTGCTTGTTACCTACCCACTTCAACAGTTGAAGGCGAGCGATAGGGTCGCTTACGCAGATACCCCGTTGAGGCTCACCAAAGAGCGAACGCTGACGGCGCAACGGACGCAGCACCGGGCGGGCTTTGGGCAGCGCAGAGTCCATTGGGCGCAAGCGTATCGCAGCGCGGTGTTCGCGCCATGGCTCGGCCGGCAGCGCCACCGCGGCTCAGCCGTTCCAGCGACGGGTCATCTGATCAGGCGAGGCGCGCTCCGGCGACTGCTCGGGCGATTCCGAACACCCTCAGGCACCGGGCCGGTGGCAGGAAATGGGGACACGCCTCGCTGCGGGTCAGATCCAGCGACGATCGCGTCCATCGGAGGCTGGTGGCCAGCCAGCGGGACGCCGTTGACCATCATCCATCCACGTGACGCCTGTTGACCCCTCATGTCCATGCCGCACGTCGCATCAAACAGGATGCTCAGGAGAGCGGTCCGATCACCGACCACCCGAGCCCGTGAGTCGCCGCACGCACGGTGTGCCACACACCCTCCGCAACGGACGCAGCGCCGCCCGCATTCGATCCACTCTGGAGCAGGTGGATGACGGCCACGGCGGCCCCTGCCCGCGGTCTCACCGCGCGCGCCGGCTCCATCTCCGGGCCGACCTGTAGAGCGCGAAACCGGCGGACGATTTCGACCGCGCGACATGCGCACCTCGCTACGGCCTGATCTACGCCTGACCTCCGGTCGTCGTCGGCTGATGCCATGACCGACATGCCATCGAGTCTCTCAAGACGTCCGTGCGCGGCTCCCATCCTTCTCCTGCTTCTCGGCGACGTGACGGTCGGCTGCGGTCCTGTCCGACGTCGGGCCGACGCGCCTCCAGCTCGCTACGACCTGCGGCCAGCGCTCCAGAACTTCTCGACCAAACAGAACCTCATCCACCAGACCCATGTGAAGACTGTCGATGATCCGACACAAGTACGACAGCCCACACTCCCACCAGGTGTAGAAGTCATCCACAATAAGGTAGTGCAAGACACGTGGGCCATTGCCTCGGGCCGCCTCCAGGATTTCGTGTCCATCCAGCATGGTCTCGTAGACACCGTCAGCCACACGGGACCCGAACGTCGTGGTCCCATAGTATTCCTTGATCTCCCATATCGCCACTGGATTCTTCGTCGACGGATAGGCCCCGTCCATACGACGAGAGAAGAGGCGATAGGGACGACATCTCTTTGTCAAGAGCGTGAGCCTCTTGGGATCCGCGTCGAAAGTGCTCTCGCCCAGCACCTGCTCAGTCAGCATGTTCACGATGCACACCATGTACGCGTGATGCCTCTGACTTCCTCTGCGCTTGTTCATCGGCAATGGACACCTCGGATTCAGCGACTCGCGGAGCTGCGAGAACTCCTTGCGCGCCATCTCACGGTCCATCAGCCTACTTTTGACGCGATGGAGTAGCCACTCTCCACGAGAGTTCAGGTATGTCAGAACCTGCTCTCCGAATGGCTCGATCTTGCCAGTCTGGGGGTTCAGGAGAAGATCTGTCCGAAGCCCCTCTGCCGAAAGGCATCGAATCACCTCCTCCATTCCATAGGCTCTGGGACGCTTCGGCTCCGTGCGCTTCCTTCTCCTGATCGAGTAACCGAGCCTCTCGGATATGAGGCGCACGTGACCCCAGAACTCCGGCGGCATATCGGTGAAGTCCGGGTGAGGTCTCATGTCGGAGACCTGGGGACGAAGAAGTCAATCGGCTTCCCGTAGAGGTCAGAAAGCAGCCGCAGCTCCAGAATGTCGACTCGTCGCTCACCAGATTCGCATTTGGACACCCAGGATTGCGAGACTCCCAAGCTCCGGGCGACCTGATGCTGGGTCAGGTTGGCTTCAAGCCGCGCACAACGAAGCCGTGTCTGGAACTCAAGATAACGATCGGCCGGAATCCCCCGCATGGTCAGGAAACGACATACTCCTACCGCGGGATCGGATATCCCAAAATCGGATCACGCGCGAGGGGCGCTGCGCGCGTCGAAACCGGACGTTCGACGCGCCTCTCGGCAATGAGACGTCGCCTTGGCGTCAGACCCTGCGGGGGCCGAACAGGGCCGTCCCGACGCGCACCATGGTGGCGCCTTCGGAGATGGCGATCTCGAAATCGTGGCTCATCCCCATCGAGAGTTCGGGGTCGTCGGGGAGCAGCCCGCCCCCGGCGAAGCGAACCGAGATCTCGCGGAGCTGGGCGAACCACGGGCGCACCGCCTCCGGATCGGGGTCATGGGGAGGGATGAGCATCAGCCCCTGGAGGTCGAGCCCGGGCAGGGCGGCCACCGCGTCGAGCGTGGCCGGCAGCTCGGGCTCGGGCACGCCGAACTTCGTCGCCTCCCCCGCCAGATCCACCTGAACGAGGATGCGGAGCGGCCCTCCGCCCGGCGGCGCCAGCCCCCCGGTCACGATCCGCGACAGTCGCGCCGCGAGCTTCACGCTGTCCACGGAGTGGATGACGGGGAAGAGGCGGACGGCGACCCGCGCCTTGTTCTTCTGGAGGTGGCCGATGAGATGCGGCGTGAACGTCGCGGCGACCCGGGGCAGCTTGGCCGCCGCCTCCTGGACCCGGTTCTCCCCGAAGTCCGTGATCCCGGCGGCGGCGGCCACCTCGATCGCCTCCGGAGGCCGCGTCTTGGAAACGGCGATGAGTCGAACCCCGGCGGGGTCCCGGCCCGCCCGCCGGGCGGCCCGCCCGATCCGGTCCCGGACGCCGGCGATGCGGTCGGAGAGAGGGGGGAGACTCATGGCAACTCCTCGAGAAAGCGGACGGCTTCGGCGGCGTCCTCGATCCGCCGGAACGGGGGCAGCGAATCGAGGATGCGGCGTCCGTAGGAACGCGTCTTCAGCCGCGAGTCGAAAACCACGGCGAGGCCGCGGTCGCTCGACGAGCGGATCAGTCGTCCCACACCCTGCTTGAGCGCCAGGGCGGTGAGCGGCACCGAATAGCGCACGAAGCCGTTTCCGGTCCGCTCCTGGGCGCGAGCCTGGCGGGCGCGCTGGAGCGGGTCGGTCGGCACCGGGAAGGGCAGCTTGTCGATCACGAGCAGCGTCAGATCCTCGCCGGGGAGATCCACCCCTTCCCAGAAGGAGCGCACGCCGAGCAGAACGGCGTTTCCCCGCCGCCGGAACTCGGCCAGCCGGCGCTGGCTGCCCGCTCCCCGCTCCTGGCGCAGGAGCGGGTAGGGGCACCGGCCGTCGAGCCGGCGAAACACGCGCTCGAGGTTGGCCCAGCTCGTGAACAGGACGAGCGCCCGCCCCCGGCTCGCCGTGACCAGCTCCAGCACCTGATCGGCCACCGCCTCGGCGAATCGGGGCCCGGTCGGCGCCGGAGCGCCCCGGGGGACGAACAGCCCCGCCTGCTCCTCGTAGCGGAACGGCGACGGGATCGTGGCCTCCTCCGTCGCCGAGACGCCCAGTTCCTCGGCGACATGGGAGAAGCCCCCGTCCACCGCCAGCGTGGCGGAGGTGAGCACGCACGACTGGAGCGAATCGAAGAGAAGCTCGGGAAGCAGGCCGCCCGGGTGGATGGGCGCCACGGTGGCGAACAGCGCCGCCCCGGGCCCGCGACGGCGACCCGCCGCGCCGAGCGGCAGCCTTCGCGCCGCCGCTCCCTGCCGAGCCGGCGCCCGGGTCCAGTGCACGAAGTCCTCCCGCGGCGCGAACAGCATCTCCAGGTCGTCCCGGAGGTCCTGGACCTTGACCCGCAGCCGGTCGGCGCCCGCCTTCGGGTCGGCCGGCGGGTCGGCCTCGGCGGAACGGGCCGCCGGCGCGCGCAGTCCTTCCCCGACTTCCCCGAGCGCGCTGTCGAGGGCCTCCAGATCCGACTGCGCCGCGGCTCTCGCCTCCATGGCCGTTTCCGGCAGCGCCAGCGGATCGAACGCGGTCGCCTCGCCGGGAGCGCCCCGAGGGAGACCGTCGAAGAGCCGCTCCCATCGGCGCCGCAGCCGACCCGCCGCCGCGGGGGGCCGCTTTCCCGGAACATCCTGCTTCCAGAAACGGCTCACCTCGGTCGTGAGCCGACGCGCCGCCCCGGAGGTCAGCGTTACCGAGAGGCTGTGAGTCGCCGCCGCCTCCAGCCGGTGCGCCTCGTCCACGATGACGTGCTCGTAGTCCCCGAGGATCCGTCCGTAGCCGTTCTGGCGCACCAGCCGATCCGCGACGAGGAGGTGGTGGTTCACGATGAGCAGCCGGCTCCGCTGGACCTGCCGCCGCAGCCGGGTGAGGTGGCACTCGTCGTACTCGGGGCAGACCTTGCCGATGCAGTTCTCGGCGACCGTGGAGATGCTCCGCCAGAAGTCGAGCGGCCCCTCGATCCCGGGGATCTCGTCCCGGTCGCCGGTCCGGGTCGTCCGGGCCCACCGGGCGATGCGACGGAGATCCCGGTCGCGCGTCGCACTCGGGACGGCCCACGGCGTCTGCCCTTCCCCGAAGCGCGCCCACTCGAGTCGGCACAGGTAGTTCTCGCGTCCCTTGACCCGGAGCGCCCGAACCCGCGTCCCGAGGATCTCCTGGAGCGTCGGCAGATCCTTTTCGAAGAGCTGGTCCTGGAGCGCCTTCGTCGCGGTGGAGACCACGATCCGCTCCCCCGAGAGGAGCGCCGGCAACAGATACGCGAACGACTTGCCGATGCCGGTGCCCGCCTCCACGAACAGCGTGCCCCCGCGGCGAAGCGCCTCCTCGACCCGGGCGGCCATCTCGACCTGACCCTCCCGGAACTCGAAGCCCGGGAGCGCGGCCGCGAGCGGCCCGTCGGGGCCGAGCAGGTCGGCGGCGGCGGTCAACGGGCGGGGCGGGTGTAGAGCGGGAAGCCGGAGGCGAACTCGGCGACCTCCCCGCGCAGGCGCCGGAGCGCGGCGCGGTCCCCCGCGCCATCGAGCGCGCGGACCATGAAGCTCGCCACGATCCGCATTTCGGTCTCGCGCATCCCCCGCGTCGTCAGCGCCGCGGTGCCGAGGCGGACGCCGCTCGCGATCATGGGCTTTTCCGGGTCGAACGGGATCGTGTTCTTGTTCGCGGTGATGCCGGCCGCTTCCAGCGTCCGTTCGGCGGCTCGGCCGGTGGTCCCCCGGACCCGCACATCGAGGAGCACGATGTGGTTGTCGGTGCCCCCGGAGACGACCCGGAAGCCGCCCTCGACGAGGGCATCCGCGAGTTCCCGGGCGTTGGCCACGGTCTGCCGGGCGTAATCGCGGAAGGCGGGCTGGAGCGCCTCGTGGAAGCAGACCGCCTTCGCCGCGATCGTGTGCATCATCGGACCGCCCTGGGTGCCGGGGAAGGTGATGCTCTGGATCCGCTTGCTCAGTTTCCGGTCGTTCCAGAGGACCAGCCCGCCGCGGGGCCCGCGCAGGGTCTTGTGGGTCGTCGTCGTCACGATGTCCGAATGGGGCATCGGGTTGGGCAGCGCCCCGCCCGCGACCAGGCCGGCGATGTGGGCCATGTCGGTCACGACCCGCGCCCCCACCTCGTCCGCGATCTCCCGGATTTCCGGGTTCGGGAAGATGCGGGGATAGGCGCTCGCGCCGACCAGGATCATCCTCGGACGGTGCTCGCGGGCGAGCCGGTGGAGTTCGTCGAGGTCGAGCTGCTCGGTGTCTCGCCGCACCCCGTAGGGGACCGGGTTGTAGGTCTTTCCGGAGAAGTTGAGCGGGTGTCCGTGGGTGAGGTGACCGCCCTGGTCGAGCGCCATCCCGAGGAACGTGTCTCCCGGCTCGAGAAGCGCGAGATAGGCCACCATGTTGGCCTGTGTGCCGCTGTGCGCCTGCACGTTGGCCGAGCGGGCGCCGAAGAGTTTCTTGGCCCGCTTGCGGGCGAGCCGCTCGGCCTTGTCCACGTGAACGCAGCCCCCGTAGTAGCGCCGCCCCGGATACCCCTCGGCGTACTTGTTCGTCATCACCGAGCCGGTGGCCTCGAGGACCGCCTCGCTCGCGAAGTTCTCGGAGGCGATCAGCTCGAGTCCGTCCGATTGCCGCGCCTCCTCGGCGCGGATTGCGGCGGCGATCTCGGGGTCGGCCTCGGCGAGAGGAGGGCCGAAGGGGATGCGCGTACTGGAGTGGGTCACGTCGCGAGTATAGGAACGCCGGGCGCGGTTCCGCCGTCCGGTTCGGAGATTCGGGTCCGCCCGGATTTCGTGAATCGCTCCGCCGTGCGCGTCGGACCCCGTTCCGCGCCCTCCGACCGACCGGAAGTCGCCGGCAGGCATCCCGTCATGCGAGATAGGCCACGGCGAGCCCGACCTGCGCCAGCAGCATCATGAGGTACATGTGGCGCCACGAGACGTGGTTCGCGTCGGTGGCGAGTTCTCCGGGACGGCGAAGCATGAGCCACGCGACGAAGACCCCGTAGGCCGCGAGCCCCGCCCCGAGGAGGTCGAGCAGGAGCGGATCGCCGGTGAGCAGCCCGAGGCGCGACCCGACCGGAAGGAGGGGGAACGGCAGGACGAAAAAGGGGGCGATGCGCCAGGCCGCCCCGCGGACGCCGTAGCGCACCGGCAACGTGCGGCAGCCTCCGGCGCGGTCGCCTTCGAGGTCGGCGAAGTCCTTGGTTGTCGCGGCGCCGAGGAGGAAGAGACCGAAGACGAACCCGACGAACCACGGTTCGGGGGCGAACGCGGTGCGCACCGAGGACCAGCCCGCGACCGGCAGCAGCAGGCCGCGGGGAAGCGCGACGGTCAGATTCGCCAGCCAGCCGAGTCGCTTCGTGCGGAGCGGCGGCGCCGAGTAGCCGAAGACGAGAGCGCCGGCGACGAGCGCGATCCAGAAGCACTCGCGACCCGGAGGCGGGCTGGCGAACCAGGCCAGGACGAGGGCGGCCGCGGCGGCCGACGCCGTGAACCGCTGCGCCGCGGCGACGCTCAGCCGTCCGGAGGGGAGGACGCGGTCCGGTTTCGCCACCCGGTCGATTTCCCGGTCGCAGATCTGGTTCAGGGCGTTGCTCGCCGCGTTGAGCGCCGCCGCCATCAGGCAGCCGAGGGCCGGCCGGAGCCACGAAACCTCTCCGGGAGACGGGGACGCGCCGAACGCGACCGCTGCGCCGGCGAGAAAGCCGACGAGGGGCGGCAGGAGCGTGAACGGGCGCGCCAGCTCGACGAGGAGCCCGATCCGCTCCCGGCTCACGAGGCGATCCCGAGCGAGGCGGCGGCGGCGAGGAGCCCGCCGACCGAGACCGAGAGCAGGTTCACGCCGTCGTTGTCGATCGCGCCCTTCGATTCGAGCGGCGCGAGAAAGCCCTCCAGGAGCGCCGCCGCGAACCCGCAGCCGGCGGCGGCCGCCGCG
>JAJEAO010000040.1 GCA_022822745.1 Acidobacteriota bacterium | reverse complement strand
CCGCCAGCTGCAGCGGGTGGAGCAGGCGTGGCGGCAGATGAAGAGCGGGCTCGGCCTGCGGCCGGTCCACCACCGGGTGGCGCGCCGGATCCGGGCGCACGTGGCGTTGACGGTTCTGGCGCTGCTGCTGGAGCGGATGGCGGAGCACGGCGCGGAGGACACGTGGAGGAACATCGGCCACGCCCTTCGCGGGATCAAACTTGTGAAAATACGGGGTGCTCAGGGGATGCTGTGGCAGGTGACCCGGCCCCGGCCGACTGCGTCCAAGTTGTTGAAAGGAATGAAGATAGAGGCACCGAAGCCGATCCTGCGACTCGACTGAACCGGTCGAGATCCCTAGTGACACGGGATTTTCCCGTGTACGCCCGTAAGTTCATTACCTACATGTACTTATGGACACCATGCATCTATGAACTGTCAAACTCGGGTCTGCGGAGCACGGCCGTCTCATCGAGCGCCACTCTGGAGAGCGGCGTTCCATATGCACCGGCTCGTTCGGGCCGCGGCGCCGGTCTGGAACGGCGTTCCCTACGGGCGCTTCATGCGGGCGCTCAGTACACCGGGAGCGTGGTCGGGCCGGCGGGAGCGGCGAAGATCCGGCGGTAGCGCGCGACCTCGGCGGGCGGGCCCGTCGTCTTGCCCGGGTTGTCGCTCAGCTTGACCAGCGGACGGCCGTTCGCGGCAATGGGCTTCACGACGAGCGACAGATTCGGGACGCCGCAGTCGTTCGTCAGGTTCGTGCCCCAGCCGAAGGCGACCCGAATGCGGCCGCCGAAGCGGTCGTGCAGATCGAGGATCTCGCCCGCCTCGAGCCCATCGCTGAAGACAAGGGACTTCGCCCGCGGATCCACGCCGTGGCCACCGTACCACTCGAGGACGGCGTCTCCGAAGGCGGCCGGATCGCCGGAGTCGTGGCGCACTCCCCGAAACCGCCGGGCTCGATCCGCATCCACATCGGTGAGAAAGACCGGGGTCGTCCAGGTGTCGGTCAGGAAGACCGAGAGCGGCTCTCCGTACTCCTCCCACCACGCATCCACCATGAAGCGCTGCGAAGCCCGGATGGAGTCATCGTCCCCGCCGGAGGCGGCGGCGCCCACCATGAAGATCTCGTGGGCGATCGTGCCCACCGGAGCGATGCCGTTCTCGCGGGCCGAGGCCACGCACGACGTGCCGGTGAACTGGTCGGGCAGCGCCCGGGCGAGCCGCGCTTCGAGTTCGAGCTGCCACGAACGGGAGAACCGTCGCCGGGTCCCGAAGGAGGCGAACCGGAGGCCGGGCCGGGCGCGGAGAGCGTGGACCTTCCGTTCGAGCCGCTCCCGGCCGAGTTCGAGCGCCTCCCGGAACGCTCCCGCCCCGCCGTCGCGGGCGAGCGTCGCCCGGGAGATCCGCTCGCTCAGCGCCGACAGGATCAGCGTCTCCCACAGGATGACTTCGGGCCAGCGGCCCTCGGTCTCCACTCGCAGCCGCCGCCCTTCGGCCGCGACCGTCACGGGGGGCAGCCGCAGCCGGGCGAGGAACGAGAGGAAGTCCTCTCCGAAGCGCCCGCGAGGCTCGAGGCCGCGCAGATAGGCGAGCTCCCCGGGCCGGAACGAGAGGCCGCGGATGGCGTCGAGCTCGTCGCGCAGGGCGGCCGGGGGCGCCGCTTCCGGGAGGTTCGCCCCCGGCGTGCGGCAGATCAGCCGGTAGCGGACCCGAACTCCCGGATAGCGGCGGAGGACGAACTGCCCCATCGTGAACTTGTAGAAGTCCACATCGAGGAGGGAGACGACGGACCGGCCGCCGCCCGGCCGGGTCAGCCCGGGAACCCGGGCCACTCGTCGGGCGAGTCCACGCTCCGGACGAGTTTCATGCCGGATCGCTCGAAGTCCCGAAACGCCTCGTCGGCGGCGTCGGTGAAGTCGGAGCCGGGAGCGACGACGGGCGAAGTCGCGTCCTCGAGGAGGAACACCCGCCCGGCCAGGCCTCGGGCGCCGTCCGGGTCGCGTCGGACGATCTCGTCCCGGAGGTCGGCGACGGTCCACGCGACGCAGTGACTCTTGGCCTGCCCGGCCACGATGAGCGCGTCGTAGCCGAGCAGCCGGTCGAGGAGCTGCCGATTCGGCTCCGCGATGGCGGCGCCGTCCGCCCCGTCGAGAACTTCCGGCCGCAGGACCGAGTAGTTCTCGGTGAGCGGATTCAGGCCCTTCGGCTCGAACACGGGCTGCGCCGAGCGGGCGATCGTGTGGAAGAACACCGCCTCCTCGATCGCCGGGACGATGGCGTGCCCGGCCCCGCCCAGCATCGCGTGATACGGCCAGACGACGAGGACGTACTTGCCCTGGGCTTCGAGGCGGCGGCAGTAGTGGAGAGCGTGCCGGCCGAGTTCGGCTTCGGAGAGGCCTGCCCCGTCGGCGGCTTCCGGATTCACTCGGTAACGGCCGGACTCGAGATCCGCGGCGGTGATCGGGGTGTAGGGAGCTGGATTCTGCCCGTCGGGATCGAGGAAGAAGTGCGGATGGAACACCTGGATCGCGGTGTGGGTGTCCAGGGTGAGGACGATCTCGGTGACCCGGCCCATCTCCCGGTAGAGGAACTGGCACAGGCGCCAGGAGTCCTTCACGGCGCCGAGGCCGGATCGTCCGCCGACGAACAGCTCGCCGCCGGGGAGGCAGAAGGTGTTCTGGCAATCCACCAGCAGGAGTCCGATGCGGGGGTCGTCCGTCGCCGCCGGACGGATGCGGTGCTGCTTCGCCCATTCCCGGGCGCCGGTGGCCCGGTCCTGGTAGGGGACGCGGTAGAGCTGGCTGACACGCTCGGCGTCGAAGAAGTCGGGAATGGGAAGCGCGGTCGCCATGGTCTGGATCGGGGCGGGCCCGGAGCGCGAGGGGACCGTCGCCGGAGGCCCCCGTGCGGCGGTCTTCCAGGAGGCCGGGGGCCGGGCTAGGCTAACACCCGATGCTCGACTCCGAACGGATCCGGCGCGACCCCTCCGGCACGGCGCAGCGGCTGCGCGACCGCGGCTTCGACGGGGATCTCGCGCCCATCGTGGAACTCCTCGCGACGCGCCGCGCCCTCCAGTCCGAGATCAGCCGGCTGCGGCACGCGCTGAAGCTCCGCAACCGGGAAGTGGGCGCCCTCTATCGCGCGGGTCGGAGGGAAGAAGCGGAGCGGCTGCGCGCCGAACTGAAGCGGTCACCCGATGAGGTCTCCGACCGCGAACGGCGGATGAAGGCGGCCGCGGCCGAACTGGAGCAGAGGCTGCTCCACCTGCCCAACCTCGCCCACGACAGCGTGCCCGTGGGACCGGATGAAGCGGCGAATGTCGAGATCCGCCGGGTCGGCGAGCCGCCGCAGTTCGCCTTCGAGCCGAAGCCGCACCAGGAGCTCGCCGCCGCGCTCGGAATGCTGGACGTCGAGCGCGCCGTGAAGCTGAGCGGATCCCGGTTCGCGGTGCTGCCCGGAGCGGGCGCCCGGCTGGAGCGGGCGCTCGCCCGGTTCATGCTCGATGTCCAGACGAGGCGACACGGCTACGAGGAGGTCTGGCTGCCGCTCCTCGTCTCCGGCGCCGCCCTCACCGGGACCGGACAGTTGCCCAAGTTCGCCGACGATGTCTTCCGCGTCGAGGGCCGGGATCTCTACCTGATCCCGACGGCCGAGGTGCCGCTCACGAATCTCCACGCCGGCGAGACGCTGCTGCGGTCCGAGCTGCCGAAGCGCTACGTGGCGTTCACTCCCTGCTTCCGGGCCGAGGCGGGAAGCTACGGGAAGGACACCCAGGGGCTCATCCGGCAGCACCAGTTCGACAAGGTGGAGCTCGTCAAGATCACCGAGGCGGAGCGGTCCTACGAGGAGCTCGAGAGCATGACCCGCGACGCCGAGCGCATCCTCCAGTTGCTCGAACTCCCCTATCGGGTCGTCCTGCTGTCGTCGGGGGACATGGGGCAGGCGGCGGCCAAGACCTACGACCTCGAAGTGTGGCTCCCGTCGCAGGGGACCTACCGCGAGATCAGCTCCTGCAGCAACTGCGAGGAGTACCAGGCCCGACGCGCCCGGATCCGGTACCGCGAGGCCCCGGGGCGGCGCTCCCGGTTCGCCCACACGCTGAACGGCTCCGGCCTGGCCGTGGGCCGGACCTGGCTGGCGGTGCTGGAGAACTACCAGCAGGCCGACGGTTCGGTCCGGGTGCCGGAGGCGCTTCGCCCCTATCTCGATGGCCTCGACGCCTTCCGGCTGCCCGCCGCGCAAGGCTGACCGGCGCTCTGCTCTTCATCCGCGCCGCCGGCCGCGGCGGAGGGAGGGGGATTCGAACCCCCGGACCCTGTCGGGTCAGTGGTTTTCAAGACCACCGCCTTCAACCGCTCGGCCATCCCTCCGATGGGGCCTCGGACTGGATGCGGGGGCGCGCCGTCCGGAGCGGAGCGCCGGGGCCGGGCCCCTGGCGCTCCGCGGCGTGTGCTACTCGGGCTTCGGGAGGGCCGCGAGCATCTGCTCCGCCTGCGCGGCGGCGGCGCTCCCGGGCTCCACTTCCGTGGCCATGGTCAGGTGCTCGGCCGCGGTCGCGAGATCACCCCGGTTCAGATAGACCATGGCGATCTGCAGGTGCGGCTCGGCCCAGTCCAGCTTCCGTTCCGACGCGACCTCGTAGTACTCGACCGCCTTCTCCATCTCGCCGTTCTGGAAATAGATCTGCCCCACGTTGAACGGAATGATCTCGTCGTCCGTGGCGTTCACCGCCTGCTCGAAGTAGGTGACCGCCTCGTCCAGGTTCCCCGCATTGACCGCCATGTCGGCCATCGAGACGAGCGCTCCTGCGTTCGCGGGCTCCTGGTCCAGCACGACCTGGTAGGCGGCTTTCGCCTCGTCGAGCCGGTTCAGCTCGCGCAGCACGGCGCCCCGGTTCAGGTTCACCTGGTACACCGTGGGATCGCCGGCGAGCAGCTCGTCGTACTTGGAGAGGGCTTCCTCGAAGCGCCCCGCCTGGTGGAGTTCCTGCGCCTCGGCAAGCAGACCTCCGCCGGTGCCGGCGGACTGGCCCATCCGCGCCCGCTCGAGCACGAGGTCCATGTCCGGGTTCTTCCCGGCCTGGCGCATGGGCGCCTGGTAGTTGTACGGCATGAAGCCGGGGGCGCTGGCCGAGAAGTCGTAGGTCCGGCTCCGGAACCCGAGGATCGCCCAGCGTCCCTGCTCGTCCGTCGTGGCCTCGAGGACGCGGGCCGAGTCTCCCGCCCTCGCCGTGACCGTGGCGCCCTCGATCGGGTTGCCCTGGGAGTCCTTGACGGTGCCGGAGACGCGGCCGGTCCCCATCTGCGCCATCGCCGACGCCGCCAGCAGAATCAGCGCCAGCGTGGCGCCGAACGGGGCCGCGATCGCGCGCCGGGCCCGGATTGCCTCGTTCCTGGTCATGTGGGTCTCCTCCCGCACCTCACGGTCGCTCGCTCCGCCGACCGCTGGCTCGACGCTGCGGCCGCCGCCCCCCGGCTGGCTGGGAAGCAGGGACTCGAACCCCGATTCCACGGTCCAGAGCCGTGTGTCCTGCCATTGGACGACTTCCCAGTATCACCGGAACACCGAAGGATAGCAGCGAGACGGACCGGAAGCGTCCCGCGAGGGACCTGGTCCTCTCGATGTCGCGGCGAAGGCGAACCTCGCCGGTCCCGGCCGCTGCGTTGTACCATCCCCGCCCCGCGGGGCTCGTCCCCCCGCCGCCGCAGGAGAGGTGCTGGAGTGGCTGAACAGGGCTGCCTGCTAAGCAGTTGCGCGGTGACCCGCGCCGAGGGTTCGAATCCCTCCCTCTCCGCCACGGCGCGATGGCTTCGGGGGTGGGGCGTCCTCGCGGCGGGCCTCCTCTTCGCCGTTGCGACTCCGGTCGTCGGCCAGCCCACCGGCGGGATGGGCGGCGTCGTGGTGGATGCGACCGGGGGCGTCCTGCCGGGGGCGCGGGTCACGCTGGTGCTCGCCGATCGGGGGGTCGAGCGCACCCAGTCCGCCGGCCCGAGCGGACGCTTCGGCTTCGCCGGCCTGCGTCCCGGCCGTTACCGGATCACCGCCGACCACCCCGGTTTCCAGAGTTCTCCCCCGACGGAGGTCGTGGTCGAGGCCGGAACGGTCGCGGAGGTCGAGCTGCGGCTGGCCGTGGCCGGCATCGTCGAGCGCGTCTCCGCCGTGTCGCGGCGGCCGCTGGAGGTGCGCGGGGCCGGGGTGCGCGAAACGGTGGACCGTCCCGTCCTCGAGGATCTCCCGAACTCCCGGGACGTGTGGTCGGTGCTCGAGCAGACGCCGGGCATCCTGATGAACAAGATCAACGTCGGAGGCGCCGAGAGCGGGCAGCAGTCGCTCTTCTCGGCGGCCGGGTCGGCCTGGACCCAGAACCGCTACACCCTGAACGGGGTGAACGTCACCGATCCGGGCGCGGTCGGCGCGTCCCTCGCCTACTACACCTTCGACAGCTTCGAGGAGGTCGAGGTCTCGATCGCCGGCCACCGCGCCGAGGTTCCGACTCCCGGCGTGTTCCTGAACATCGTGACCCGCAAGGGGGGCAACGACTTCGCGGGGAGCGGAGCCTTCTTCTGGGAGCACGAGCGCTTCCAGTCGGAGAACCTCGACGACGCCCTGAGGGCCCGGGGCGTGGGACAGGCCAACCGGCTGAAGCGACTCCTCGACGGGTCCGCGGATCTGGGGGGGCCGGTCGTCCGGGACCGCGCCTGGTTCTATCTGAGCGCGTCGCGGTTCCGGGTGGAGCCCTACCTGCCGGGGTTCTTCCTCGAGTCCGGGGATCCGGGCGTGGACCTGACCCAGCTCGACAATCTCCTCGGGCGCGCCTCCGTGGAGGTTGCGGAGGGCCACGAGATCGGCCTCTTCTTCTACCGGAACCGGAAGTACCGGCCGTTCCGATCGGCCAGCCTCTTCCGCTCCCGCCCCGAGACCACCTTCCACCAGGACTCCGCGGTGACGCTCGGCCAGGCGAGCTGGACGGCGGTCCTCGACGAGTCGCTCCTCCTCGAGGCCCGGGCCAGCCTGGTGGATCTCTACTTCCCGTACGGGGCGCAGCCCGGCCGCGAACCGGACTTCTCGCGGTGGGAGCTGAACACCGGCGTCTGGTACGGAGGCTCGGGGAGGAACACGATCTACGAGCGGGACCGGTGGCAGGGCAATGTGGCCGCCACCTGGTTCCGGGACGGCGTCTTCGGCGCCACCCACGAGTTCAAGGCGGGACTGGAGGTCGTCCACACCCCGACCCGGACGACGGACGACCTCTACGGGGGCATCCTCTACATCCACGACCGGCTCGAACCCATCGAGGTGAGGATCTCCAACGAGCCGGTGGCGTCGCGCAACTTCACCCGGAACCTCGGGTTCTACGTTCAGGATCGCGTCGTTCGGGGGCGACTGGCGCTCGACCTCGGCCTCCGGGCGGACGTGTGGAGGGCCGGCTATCCGGACCAGGTCAACGAGCCCGGGCCGTGGAGCGCGGTATTCGAGGGGTTCGGCGCCGCCGGGGCGATCTCCGGGCGGGACGACCTGGTGTCCTGGTTCGGGGTCGCTCCCCGGCTCGGCGCCAGCTTCGACCTCACCGGCGACGGGCGCTTCGTGGCCCGGTTCAGCGCCGGCCGCTACCTGCACCAGTTGGGCGTCAGCGTCCCCCGCTACGCGAATCCGAACGCCCTCGCGCGGGCCCTGTTCCGGATCGAGGACTCGAACTTCAACCGCGTCGCGGACCCCGGCGAAGTGGACTTCTCCCGGCCCCTGAGCGTCTTCCTCCCCGCCCGCAACGAGGTGGATCCCGACCTCGCGCAGCCGGTCACGGACGAACTGACCCTCGGAATCGAACGGCTGCTTCCCTGGGACATCACGCTCGGCCTCACCGGGATCTGGAGACGGGAACGCAACCTGATCGAGGATGTGGACATCGGAGTCCCCGAATCGGCGTGGACCCCGGTGCATCATCTGGATCCGGGGCGGGATTTCGTCCGCGGGTCGGCCGACGATGTGCCGATCACCCTGTGGCTCCAGGATCCCTCGACGCTTGGCCAGAGCCGTTTCCTCCTCACGAACCCCGGGATCGGCGCCAGTTTCCGCGGGCTCATCGCCGACGTTCGGAAGCGCTACGCCGCGGGCTGGCAGCTCCTCGCTTCCGTCACCTGGAGCCGATCCATCGGCTGGCTGCCGGGTCCCGGGGACCAGGTGGACGAGGGCGCCGGATTCGGCGGGCCGCTCCTGAACAACCCGAACCACGGCGAGCTCCACGAGGGGCCCACCTACTGGGACCGTCCCTTCCTCGCGCGGGTCTCGGCCAGCACCCGGCTGTGGTGGGGGCTCTCCGCCGCGGCCTCGTTCCGGGCGCATTCGGGGTGGCCGAACTACCGGACCGTGATCTTCACCCGGACGCTCGACGGGCAGCGGCTCCCGCAGGGGAGCACCGAGGTCGTGGTCGAGCCCCCGGGCGCCGCCCGATCCCCCGCGGTGCCCCTTCTCGACCTGCGCCTCGACCACCGGTTCGGCCTGCCCGGCGGCGTCGAGCTGGCGACCTATCTCGATGTGTTCAACGCCCTGAACCTGAACCACGTGATCGGCGAGGGATCCCGCGACGATTCGTTCGGCGCGGTCGTCGGGATCCTGCCCCCGCGGGTCGCCCGGCTCGGGATTCGCGTCCGGTTCTGACGAGAGCCCGCCTCATTCAGGGTCGCCCAGCGCCGGGAGCCTGCGTGGTGGCTTTCGGGGGGATCCCGTCGAGTCGCGGGTTTGGCGATGTCGTCCGTAGGCCCAGGAGACCTGGATCGTCGCCATCGCCAGAAGCGCAGCCCCCGGGACTCCGAGTGCGATCCCCACCTGCACCCCCTCGATTCTGCGAAGGACGATCAGCGCCACGATCAGACCCAACCACGCTCCGGTGACCGCCGGAATGGCCTAGCGCCACCAACGCCGGCTGGACTTCTGCTCCTTCCGTTCGGAGACATCGAGTTGCAGGATCTCGGCCCGCGTGCGTCTGGACGAGTCGGAGACTCTCGTGTCCTCCTGATCCAGCGTGGGCAACGACTCGGGAGAGCTCAAGCGGAACCTGCTCGCGAAGCAGACGACTGCTCGGCGCTCGTGGGCGTCAGCAGCAGGCGGTAGTAGCCGCGAATGCTCTCGGCCGGGATCTCCCGGTTCCGGCCCTGTCGCCTGGTGAACTCCCAGGGCGAGCTCTGCGCATGGGTCAGCCGGGACAGCCTGGCCGCGGACAGGGGTCCGTAGCGCTCCACCGCCCACACCATGAGATTCGTTTCGTCCTCGTCGAAGGTCGCGTCACACTCGGGCACATCGGCCAGGGTCAGCGGTTCCGCCCCCTTCGCCTTCAGCGCGTGATAGAGCTGCGGGAAGACCGGGCCGTATCGCCAGGCTTCGAGGCGGCCTTGCACCAGGGGAATTCCATGAAGCGCCAGCATCCACGCATGAGCCAGATACACCATCTTCTGAAGCTTCATGTGCGTCACGGTGAAGCTCCGGTCCATGGCTTCACGAAGGAGGAACCGCGCAACGGCGAACTGCGGATGACCGAACGCGTCCCCCTCCGAGCGAGAAGTCGCGAAAGCGCGCCTCCACCATCCCATCATTGCCTCCCCGGAATCGGGCCGCTACTCGTCCAGCGGGAAAACGGTCGCGGGACAGCGTATCGCACGCCGTGCGCCTGCCGCGTCCCTCACATGACCACGTCTGACACAGACGAAGAGATCGCTGCGGCGCCGTCGTCGGGCGCGGACGATGTGCGAGAGTCTCGATCGCTGAGGTTCTACCTCGCGCCCGGCCCGGAACTCCCGGTCAGCTCGGCGAGGCGGGCGCGGACCGGAGGCTGCTCCGGCTCGAGTTCGAGCGAGCGCTCGAGGGTGCTGCGGGCCTCCTCGACGCGGCCGGTGCGGGCGTAGGCGTCGCCGAGCACGTTGAGCAGCGGCGGGCCGGCGGGGCGCAGCGTGAGGGCGTGCTCGAGGTGGGTGATGGACTCGTCGAGCCTGCCCTCGAAGAACCGGACGAACCCGAGCCCGCTTGCGACCTCGTAGGTGTCCCGGAACTCCTCGGCCATCGGGTCGAGGAGCGCGGCGGCCTGGGGGATGCGGCCGGTGTTGAGGTAGCCGTGGGCGAGCTTCCAGCGGGCGTTGGGGAGCTGGGGGTTTCCGGCCCGGACCGCCGCCTCGTACTCGGCGAGCGCTTCGTCGTAGCGTCCGAGCGCGAGGAACTGATCGCCGCGGATGAGCGGCAGGAGCCCCGGCGTCGCGGCGTTGAAGCCCCGGCGCAGCATGAATCCGGCGCGGGGAACGCCCGCCCGCGGAGACACCGAGACCCGGCGGTCGCGCCGATCCAGGACGGTTCCGGCCTCGTCCTCGAGCCCGGCCCGCAGCCAGTAGGTTCCGCCGACGCCGAGGTCGAGAGGGATGCGGGCGAGCACCGCGCCGCCCTCCGGGACCGGCAGGATCTCCTCGGCGAGCGCTTCTCCGCCGGGTTCGCCGAATTCGTCCGCCAGGATGTGGAACCGGACCCGGTGCCCGTCGCCGGCGCCGATGGCGTGCGCCATGGCGTGGAGGGTGTTCCCCAGCGCGAACAGTCCGTCCGCCGCCGGCTGGATGCGCACGCCCCCCACCTGGAAGGTCCGGATCGCGTCGGGACTCTCCGCCTGGGCGAGATCCGTCCCCTCGTAGGCCGGGATCACGTCGGCGAGCCGCGGCGCGTCCGGACCGGACGCGAACGCGGTCGTGTCCACCGTCGTCTCGAGCACGGTGAACTGCTGCGCCGCGCGGTTCCGGATGATCACGCTCAGGTCGTAGCGCCCCGGCAGCAGGGGCACCGAATCCTGGTAGGAGAACGGGCTCGACTGGACCTCCTGGACCTGGCTCCTCGTGAGTTCGAGGAAGGCGGGGCGATCCACGGCGAGCACCGTGACGTCGTTCTCGTCCACCGCCTCGACCGAGATGTCGAGCGTCGTGTAGAAGCGGGTCTGGTCCTCGTCGGTCTCCAGCGTGAAGTTCTGCGGGTCGATTTCGACGCTGTAGTGGATGAACGGGGTGCCGAGCGGGCCGCCGGTGATTCCGAACACGCCGCGGCTGGGGACGAAGTTGAACGAATAGTCCGCCGAGACCCGGTCCCGGTAACGGAGCCAGGCGTCGGCGTAGTCGGTGCGGATCGCCCGGCGCGGCGAGTCCTCGATCCGGGCGATGACGAGGTCGCTCCCGAGCGCCGCCCGCCCCGCCGTCCAGTCTCCCGGCTCGGAGGGGTCGAACGACAGCGATGCGTTCGCGAGCTCGGCGTCCACCCGCTGGAGCGTCTGGTAGGCGGTGACGTTCCCCTCCGGGCCCGGCCCCTGCTGGTACTGCCCTCGGACGAGCGACTGCGGCCCGTCCACGACCGGGTGGTAGAGCCGGTACTCGCCGATGTCATGGCGCTTGAAGAAGACGAGGTAGAAGAAGGACGGCAGCCCCTTCTGGACATCGCCCTGGTAGAACCAGAGCTCGGTGGCGACGACCTCGTTGTAGCCGTCGAACGAATGGCGCTCGCGGGGCTCGCCGAGCAGGATGTAGTAGCGGCCCCGATCCGTGCGCCATCCGTCCCGGAAGGTCTCCCGTCCCAAGTACTGGTTCGCGTAGTCGAGACGGCGGTAGTGCTCGTCGCGGAACTCGTTTTCCGGGGTCGCCGGGTAGGGGTCGCGCTTCTCCCAGAACACCTCGATGAACCGGTCGCGCTCCTCCAGGGTGTCGAGGCTCAGGAAGACGTCTTCCTCGCGGTCCGTGATGATGTAGGTGACATCCCGCTCCAGCCACGCGCGGTGGTCCTCGCGCAGTCTCTCGATGCGCTCCCCGCGGCCCAGCTCTTCCTGGGCGGACGCTCCCGAGGTCCAGGCGATGGCCGCGGCGAGGGCGACGACCGTCGTTCTTCGTGCGCGGATCATCGTCGCGACCTCCTCGTTCTCCGGATGGCGCCTCGGCGCCTGGATCGAATCCCGTGGCGCTTCAGCATTTCGTTCAGGGTAGTCGGCTTCAGTTCCAGGGCCTCGGCGGCGCGCTTCTGGACTCCGTCCACCCGGTCCAGGGTCTCGAGAAGGACGCGCCGCTCCACTTCGGAAATGTACTCGCGGAAGCCGACGCCCGGCTTGAGCGGCGAGACCTGGGGCAGATCGAGTCGCGCCGGCTGCTCCCGGACGGTGTCCGGCAGGAGCGAGGCCGGGATCGGCGAGCGGGGCGAGAGCACGACCGCGCGCTCGACGGCGTTCTCGAGCTGGCGCACGTTGCCCGGCCACGGGCAGTCGAGCAGGGCCTGCATCGCGTCCGGGGAGAAGGTCATGGGCGATTTCCGGTTCTCGGCGCAGTACTTCCGCAGGAAGTGCTGCGTCAGCAGCGGGATGTCCTCCTTCCGTTCCCGGAGCGGGGGCAAGTGGATGTTGATCACGTCGAGACGGAAGTACAGATCCTCTCGGAACCGTTTCTGTTCGGCGAGGCGCCGCAGGTCGGTGTTCGTGGCCGCGATGACCCGCACGTCCACCCTGATCGTCTCGACGCCCCCGAGATTCATGAACTCCTTCTCCTGGATCACGCGCAGCAGCTTCGCCTGCGTCTCGAGATGGACCGTGCCGATCTCGTCGAAGAAGATGCTTCCGCCGTCGGCGACCTCGAAGAGACCCTTCTTGGGCGCCACCGCTCCGGTGAAGGCGCCCTTCAGGTGTCCGAACAGATTGCTCTCGAGGAGTTCCGGCGGGAGGCTGCCCGAGTGGACGGTCACGAACGGTCGCTTGCGGCGGGGGCTGCGACGGTGGATGGCCTTGGCGACGAGCTCCTTGCCGGTCCCGCTCTCCCCCGTGATCAGGATGTTGGCGATCGACTGGGCGACCTGCTCGATGAGCGCGAAGACCTCGAGCATCCGCGGCGACTTGCCCACGATCTCGTCGAACCGTTCCCGGCGGCGGAGCTGCTCGCGCAGAGACCGGTTCTCGTGGGCGAGGCGGCGCTGGCGGATTCCGTTGGCGATCAGGTTCAGGACCTCGTCGTTCTTGAACGGCTTCGTCAGGTAGTCGAACGCGCCGCACTTGATCGCCGCCACGGCGGTTTCCACGGAAGCGAATGCCGTGAGCATCACGACCGAGAGCTCGGGATCGATCTCGCGCACCCGCTCCAGCACCTTGAGCCCGGAGATGTCCGGCAGCATGACGTCCACGACGGCGAGGTCCACCGGTTCGCGGTCCACGATCCGGATCCCCTGTTCGCCGGTCTCCGCGAGCCGCACCGAGTAACCCGCCTGACGAAGCAGCGCCTCGAGGATCTCGCGCATCACCAGCTCGTCGTCCACGACGAGCACGGTGCCCCGGGAGCGGCGCATCAGCCCGCCTCCGCGGCGAGCGCCGCCGGTCCGTCCGGCTCGGCCGGCGAGGCTGCGCTCCGGCTCCGCGCGTCGGCGCGCGGGAACCGGAGGATGAACCGGGTGCCGGCGTCGGCGCGGCTCTCGACCTCGATGACTCCGCCGTGCTCCTGCACGATCCCGTAGCTGATCGAGAGTCCGAGCCCGTTGCCCCCGGTCTTCTTGCGGGTCGAGAAGAACGGGTCGTAGATCCTGCGGATGTCCTCCGGGGCGATTCCCTCCCCGGTGTCCTCGACTTCGGCGATGGCCTGATCCTCGGAGGCGCGGGTGCGGAGCGTCAGCCAGCCGCCCGCGGCCATCGCGTCGAACGCGTTCACGGCGAGATTCACGAAGACCTGCTGCAGCTTGTTCTCGTCCCCGAAGATCTCGGGGAGCGTCGGATCGAGCTCCTGCCGGATGCGGATGTGCGAGGTGCGGGCCTGGTGGGCGAGCAGCGACAGGACATCCGCGAGGACGCGGTTCAGGCTCACCCGGGTGAAGTCGGTGGGCTGGTGCCGGGCGAAGTTCAGCAGCCCGTTCACGATCTGCGAAGCCCTCTCGGTCTGCGTCTCGATCTTCTTCAGGAGCACGGCCCGCGGATCCCCGTGATCCGTCTGCTCCCGGAGCATCTGCGTGAAACTCGAGATGCCGGTGAGCGGCGTGTTCACTTCGTGGGCCACTCCGGCGGCGAGAACACCGAGCGAACTCATCTTCTCGCGCAACTGCATCTCGTTTTCCATGCGGACCCGGTCGGTGATGTCCTCGAGGATGAGAAGCGCGCCGTGGTGTTCGCCGGCGCCCGAGAGGAACGGGGCCGCCTTCACGTTGACGACCCGGTCCCCGCCGTCGGCGGCGTGGAGGTTGAGGCGGGAGATGCCGCCGCCCTCCCCCCGGGAGAGCCAGTCGTCGCCGAGCCCGGCGTCGAGGGCGCGACGGAGCCGCGCCGGGAACACGGCATCGTAGCGAGCCTGCATGACCTCGTGCCGGGTGCGCCCGTAGATCCGCTCCATGGACCGGTTCCAGCGCACCACTCGGCCGTCGAGGTCGAACACGACGACGCCCGCGGCGAGCGACTCGATCGTGTCGTCGCTCTGCTCCCGGAGCGCGACCACTTCCTCGTGCTTTTCCTGCAAGGAGCTGTAGAGACGCGCGTTCACGAGCGCGGTCGCCGCCTGCGCCGCCACCGTGCGGAGCAGATCCAGATCCTCCGAGGAGAGATCGTCCCCGTCCACCGTCGGCCCCAGGAGAAAGACCCCGACGACCTCGCCGCGGGCCACGCAGGGCACCGCGTTCATGCACCAGACGCCGTCCCGCACCGGGTAGGGCATGAGCGCGGCGCGGGCGATGGCGCCGTCGGCCAGGCGACGTCGGACCGAGGCGGCGCCCGCGAACCGCTCCGCCGCCGCAGCCTCCTCGTCATCGAGGCCGTGCGAGGCGACGATCCTCAGCTCGGCCGCGCCGGGCGCCCCGGGGGCGGCGAGGAGCGCCACCCGGTCGAGCCGGAAGGTCTCCGCGATCTTGTCCACCAGCCGCGAGGCGAGCGGGACGAGGTCCAGCCGCGAGTTCATCTCCGCCGCCAGACCCGCGAGCGCCCGGCGGAAGTCGTAGTGCTCGCGGTAGAAGAGGCGGTCTATGCCCCGTTCCATGCGGTCCCGGAAGCGGGGGACGGCGAGCGCGGCGACGACCGCCGAGAGGACCGCGACCATCAGCGAGTGCTCCTCTCCCCCGAGCCAGGTCGTGCCGACGAGGAACGTGACCAGGAAGATCGCCGCGATTCCGGCGGCGAGGGATGCGAACAGGATCCCGCGCTTGAACAGGATCTCGACGTCCATGAGCCGGTACTTGACGATCGCGTAGGCGAACGAAAGCGGCACGAGCGCCATCGGGACGAGCGACAGCTCCATTTCCGCCGTCGTCGGCAACCCGGTGAAGTAGGGAGCGGCGTAGATCAGGGCGAACGGGAGCATCCCGGCCCCGGTGCCCCAGACGATCCACTTGAGCTGCTTGCCGACGGTGACGCTGGCGGCGCGCCGGTAGGCGTCCACGAACGCGGCGAACGCGGCCAGCGAGTAGAGGGCCCACAGCACCGGCTCGATCCGGTCCAGCAGCACCTCCGTCGTCGTGATGACGGCGGGGCCCGGACTGAGCGGAGAGAAGTAGAGGAGGCGCGCGCCGAGGGTCAGGCCGAGGAGGAGAAACGACGGGAGGTAGATCCGCGAAGCCGCGCCCGGCCAGCGGTCGAGGAGGCGGCCGGGACTCGGGAAGGTGAGCGCGAAGTGGAGGAAGACCGGCGGGAAGAAGAGGACGCCGAGCCGGTCGAGCCAGAAGAACAGGTGGTCGAGGAAGTCGAATTCGCCGGTGAAGGAGAAGGCGAAAGCGAGGAGCCAGAGCAGGCAGAGGCCGTAGAAGTGGGCCGCCGCCGAGGCGCCCCGGCGGAATGCATAGACGAAGGTGCCGACGCATCCGGAAAACAGGCCCACGGCGGCGAGGAAGAAATAGAGCGAGACGTTGCCCGAGGGGAGCGGGGCGACGGCCACCGTCATCCCCCGTCGCTCGCCTTCCCGGACCAGGACATAGCGCAGCGCAGCGCCTTCGTCGGCCGCGGCCAGGACGGTCCGGGCGTCTTCGGCGACCTCGATCTCGGTGACCGATCCGGTGGACCGGTTGGCGATCGCCTGGAGGCTGTCTCCGACCTCGATCCCGGCCTGGGCCCCGGGTCCGCCGTCGGCGACCCGCAGGGCGACGACCCGTCCGAGCTCGTCCCCCCAGAGCACCCCGTCGTCCATGACGCCGGAGGTGGCGTGACGGGCGATGTTCATCCCGGCGAGCGCCAGGAGCAACGCCGTCGCCGCCACGGCGAGGACGGAGCGGGTCGGGCCTCGGATCAGCATGGCGGACGGCAGATCAGGTTCCTCGGCGCCCGGACCCCGAAGGGCTTCGGGGCGCCTCCGGGTCCGACGGACGATCCCGGCCCCGGCAGTCTATCCAATCAGACGGATCCCGTGACGACGCATCCAAACCGTTGGAGCCGCCGCGAGCGGCGGAGCGCCGGCCGGCCGGCCGCGGTTCAGAACCGGACGGCGAGCCCGCCGACGATCCGGCGCGGAGCGCGGGCCACGGCGAGTTCGTCGAGCAGCGAACGTCCTCCGAAGTCGCGGAAGAACAGGTCGCGCACGGCGAGCGACAGCTCCCACTCCGTGCCGCTCCAGTCCGCGAACGGGATGAGCTGGATCAGCTCGATGTCGAACCGGGTCGTGATCTGGTCGCCATTCTCGCCGGCGACCTGGATCGGATGGAGACCCGGATGCCGGATCCACCGGGTGGCGGCGTTGAGCCGCGTCCCCGAGGGCTGCAGGACGGCGACGATCTCGGCGGAGAGATCGTTCAGGACGGCGCGATCCCCGAGCAGAAGGCCGGAGCCGCGGGGTGCGGCCGGGATCGGGACCAGGGACAGTGCTGCTTCGACTCCGGTTCGGTCTTCGACGACGGCGACGACCCACGAGATGCGCCCCCCCAGGTCCAGACCCGAGGTGACCCGCGCGAGATCGCGGATCCAGTCGAGCGCGAAGCCGCGGGCCCGGGTGCTGCCCGCATTCGAGACATCGAAGCGCCCGCCGCCCACCGGTCCGGACTCGAAGGTCCGGAGGAGCTGGTCGTCGTTGTCCTCCCGGAACACGCGCGCTCCGACCGAGGCGTGCTCGTCGAGGCGAATCTCGGCCCCCGCCTGGTAGCGGGTGGTTCGCTGGGCGGCCAGCGACCGGAACCAGCCCGGATCGAGCGCGAGCAGGTCGGCGTGCGCCACCCGCGACAGGAGCCCGGAGTCCTCTCCGATCGGACCGTCCACCCGGACGGCCACGCCCCCGCGCAAGATCACCGCGGGCGTCGCCTCGAACTCCAGCACCGCGCGGGGCGCGAGGCCCCGATGGCCCTCCAGATAGGAGAACCGACGGTACGTCAGGCCGCTGCTCAGCCGCGCCCGGCCCACCGTGAAGTCATCGGCGACCCACGCGGCGCCGTCCCAGGCCGCCTGCGGCTCGTGGAACGGGTCGAGGCCCGGCAGGCCCCCGAGCGGACGGACGGGGGCGGCGGGGGGACGGTATCCGCCGATCCCCTGGTACAGGTGGCGCTGGTAGCCGATCCCGGCGGCGAACTCGTGACCGTCGAACTCGTCCATCTCGTAGGAGAGGTTCATGGCCCAGGAAGCGAACGCCGACTCCATGAGCCGCGCTTCCGCTTCCCAGCGCCCGCGCGCGGTCTGGGGCAGCTCGAACCGCGTGTACGCGATCCCGGAGTCGGCGCCCTGACCCTCGGCGAGCCCGAGGGAGCTGCCCGACGCCGCGAAGAAGCCGAGTTCGCCTTCGATGGCGCCGAGCGCCGGGAACCGGGGCCGGTCGTTCCACTCGTCCTCGAACGCCCGGGGCAGGCGACCGGTCAGGTCCGCGGGGCTGACGGCGATCCGGCGCTCCTTCAGGACGTTGCGGCGTCCCCGCTGGAGGAGCCAGCGAAGCTCCGACAGGTTCCCGGCCCGCTGGCTCGCGGTGGCTGCGGCCAACTGGATCAGGAGCGTGTCCGCGATCGAGGCGCCGCTCTGGACCCGGATCCGCGCCCTCGGGGACGGGAGGAAACCGGCGAGGTAGGCGCGGAGGGTGTAGAGCCCCGGGCCGGTGTCCCCGACCTCGAAGCGGCCCTCCTCGTCGGTGACCGCGAACTGCGCCTCGTCGCCGCTTTCGGCGTCGAAGACGGAGACCAGCGCGCCGGGCAGGGGATGGCCTTCCTGGGTGGCGACCACACCGGCGATCTGCGCCAGCACGACGACGCCGGGAGCGCTCTCCTCCGCTCCGGAGAAGGGGGCGACGCCTCCATGCGGCGCCGCCGGGGCGCTTGCGGCGAGGAGCGCCGCGCCGGCGAACAGAAGCGCGCCGACGGTCGGCTGACGGCCCGCGGGCCCGCCGCGAATCGCTTCGATCACGCCATAAGTCAACCGCGCCCCGTCGCCGCTGTCAAACGCAACGCCCGGCGGTGCCCTCCCGCCCGGTTCGGGAGGTGGGCGGCGGGGGCCGGCCTCCCTACAATTCCACCCATGCAGATCCGAACGCCCGAGTCCGCGATCGCCCGGCTCGTGGCCCGGGAAATCCTCGATTCGCGAGGTCGGCCCACGGTCGAAGCCGAAGTGTGGCTCGACGGGGGCGAGATCGGCCGCGCGGCGGTCCCGTCGGGGGCTTCCACCGGTCGGCACGAAGCCGTCGAGCGCCGCGACGGGGACGCCGCCCGCTACCACGGGCGGGGCGTGCGCCAGGCGGTGGCGGCGATCGAGGATCCCATCGCCGCCGAACTGCTCGGCGAGGACGCGCTCGATCAGGCCACCGTGGACGCGCTGCTCGTCGAACTCGATGGCACCCTGGACCGTTCGCGGCTCGGGGCCAACGCGTTGCTCGCGGTCTCGCTGGCGACGGCGCGCGCAGCCGCCGAACTCCGGGGGATGCCGTTCTACCGCTCCCTCGGGGGCGAGGTCGCCGACACCCTGCCCGTCCCGTTCTTCAACGTGCTGAACGGCGGCGCCCACGCGGACAACGCGCTCCTCGTCCAGGAGTTTCTCGTCGCCCCGCTCGGGGCCGAGACCTTCGGCGAGGCCCTCCACGCCGGAGTGGAGGTGTTCGAGGCCCTCCGCGAGACGCTGGCGGACCGCGGGCACTCGACCTCGGTCGGGGACGAAGGCGGGTTCGCTCCCCGCCTCGCCGATGCCGGCGAAGCGCTTCGACTCGTCGTGGAAGCGGCGGAGCGGGCGGGATTCCGGCCCGGCGAGGATCTCGCCCTCGCGCTCGATGTGGCGGCGACCGAGTTCTGGAGCCCGGAGGGGTACCGGTTCCCGCGCTCCGATGCCCCCCCGGCGCCGGCGGAGGCGATGATCGAGACCTACGCCGGGTGGATCGAAGCGTTTCCGGGGCTCCTCTCCATCGAGGACGCGCTCGCCGAGGACGACTGGGCGGGGTGGGGCGCCCTGACCGCCGCGCTCGGGGACCGGGTGCAGCTCGTGGGCGACGACCTGTTCGTGACCCGGGAGGAGCGGCTGGAGCGGGGAATCCGGGAGCGAGCCGCCAACGCGGTCCTGGTGAAGCCGAACCAGGTGGGCACTGTGACCGAGACGCTGGATGTGATCCGTCGGGCCGCGCGCGCCGGGTTCGGCGTCATGGTGAGCCACCGGTCCGGCGAGACCTGCGACACGGCGATCGCCCACATCGCGGTCGGCGCCGGCGCCGGGCAGATCAAGGCGGGGGCGCCCTGCCGGGGCGAACGGGTCGAGAAGTACAACGAACTGCTTCGGATCGCCGACGACCTCGGAGGGCGCGCCCGCATGGCCCCGGATCCGGGGCGCCGGTGAGGAGGTCGTCGTTCGGCTCGGGATGGCTCGCCCCTACCGGATCCGCCAGTACCCGCTCGACAGCGGCGCGCTCGAGATCCAGTTCATCGAGGAGTTCTTCGGCGAGTTCGACCGGAAGAAGACGGCGCCCGAGATCCGGGCGCGCCTGGCGGGACGGGAACACGCCATCCTCATGGTGGAGGCGGAGCTGCCCGAGGAACCGGGCCACTGGGCGCCGGTCAGCTACCGGGTGGCCCACGAGCTCCGGCGCGAGGAAACCGCCCCCAAGCTGGCGGACCTGGTGAGGCGACTCGAGGGGAAGGTGCGCTTCGCCGGTCAGCGCGTGCTCTACGCCTGGCTCGGAGGAACCCGCAGCGACTGGCGCGGCCAGGGGCACTTCCGGGCGCTCTCCGAGTCGCTCGAGGAGTGGGCCGCGGAGCAGGGGTTCCGGGAGATCGTGGTCAAGACGAAGAACCGCTACTACGAGATGCGGGGGACGCTCACCCACCTGCACTTCGATGTGATCCACCACGAGGCGCACCCGCTCCATGTCGGGGAATCCAAGGTGTACCTGTCGAAACGGCTCGGCGCCGCGCGGCGGCGTCCGCGGCGTCTGGCCTTCGACCGCTACCAGACCGTCTGAGGCTCTCCCGCTGGTATCTTCGGAGCCCATCGGGGAGGCCAACATGAGAAAAGCGGCGCGGTTCTGGATGGCGTTCGCTCTCGGCTCGGGACTGCTGGCGGGCACGGCTGCGGCCGAGGTCACCGGCTTCGAGATCACCGAGAGGTCCGATGTGCTCGACGGTCGTCCGTTCGGCCTCGCCGGGGGCTACGAGCGGATCGTCGGGATCGTCCGCTTCGCCTTCGATCCGGAAAACGACGCGAACCGGATCATCGCCGACATCGCCCTCGCGCCCCGGAACCGGGACGGCCGGGTGGAGATGTCCGCCGAGTTCCACCTGCTGCGCCCGAAGGTGATGCAGAAGGGCCGGGGGACGCTCCTCCTCGAAGTGAACAACCGGGGCCGGAAGGGGCTGCTCGGCTACTTCAACATGGCCGAGGGATCCCTCATGCCGCGGGAGGCGGCCCACTTCGGGGACGGTTTCCTGATGCGCCACGGGTTCACCCTGCTGTGGCTCGCGTGGCAGTGGGATGTGCCCGACGACGACCCGCTGCGCATGCGCATGCATCCCCCGGTGGCGACGAATCCGGACGGCTCCGAGATCCGGGGCCTGGTGCGGGCCGACTTCGTGGTGCAGCGTCCGGTGGACCACCACACCCTCGCCGACCGGAACCACCGGCCCTACCGCGTCGCCGACCCGGAGGATCCGGCGAACGTGATGACCGTGCGGCGCCGGGTCGAGGACGAGCGGGAGGTCATCCCGCGGGACCGCTGGGGCTTCGGCCGGATCGAGAACGGCCGGGTCGCGCCGGACGACGGGGCCGTCTTCCTCGAGGGCGGCTTCGAGCCCCACCGGATCTACGAGGTCGTCTATCGGTCGGCGAACCCGCCGCTCGTCGGCCTCGGCCCCGCCGGCATCCGGGACTTCGTGACGCTCCTCCGCCACGACGGCTCGGACGAGCTCGGGATCGCCGCCGGGGACATCACGAACGCCCTCGGGTTCGGGATCTCGCAGAGCGGGCGGTTCCTGCGGACCTTCCTCTACTACGGCTTCAACGGCGACGAGCAGGGCCGCCGGGTCTTCGACGGCGTCCTCTCCGATGTCGCCGGCGGCGGACGCGGCAGTTTCAACCACCGCTTCGCCCAGGCCTCGAGGGACGCCCACCCCTACCTGAACCAGTTCCACCCCACCGACATCTTCCCGTTCACCGACGTGGAGCAGACCGACCCCGACACCGGCCAGACCGCCGGGCTCCTCTCGAGGCAGCGGGAGCGCTTCTACCCCCGGGTCTTCTACACGAACTCCTCGTACGAGTACTGGGGCCGCGCCGCCAGTCTGATCCACACGACCGTCGAGGCTGACGAGGACGCCCGCATCCCCGGCCATGTGCGCATCTACATGTACGCCGGGACGCAGCACGGGCCGTCGGGATTTCCGCCGGGCGTCACGCTGGGGCAGCAGCGGGCGAATCCGAACAACTTCCGCTGGGGGCAGCGGGCGCTCCTGCTCGCGCTCGACCGCTGGAGCCGCGGCGGCGGGTCTCCCCCCGAGAGCCGCTACCCGAGCGTCGAGGAGGGCAGCGCGGTGGCGGCGGAGAACCTCGGGTTTCCCGAAATCCCCGGCGTCGGGACCTCCGACCGGGTGCACTACGCCTATCGCGCCGACTACGGGCCGGACTTCGCGACTCGCGGCATCGTGACCCGCGAGCCCCCCGAGATCGGGCGCCGCTTCCCCATCCGGGTGTCGGCGGTGGATCCGGACGGGAACGAACTCGCCGGGATCCGGCTTCCGGAGATCGAGGTTCCGCTCGCCACCTACACCGGGTGGAACCTGTTCCGGGAGGAAGCCGGTCCGCCGGACGAGCTGTCGAGCATGGTCGGCTCCTTCATCCCGTTCCCCGCGACCGCTGCGGACCGGCGGGCGAGCGGCGACCCGAGACCCTCGGTCGAAGAACGCTACGGGAGCCGGGAGGAGTATCTGGGCCGGTTCACCGACGCCGCGCTCGATCTGATCGAGGCCGGCTACCTGCTCGGCGAGGATCTGCCCGCGCTGACCCGCCACGCCGGGGCGCTCTGGGACCACGTCACCGGGGATCCCCCCGCCGCCGGCCAGCAGCAGGACCGATGACCGAGGAGGATCTGGAGCCGCCGGCCCGGCTCACGGCATCGCTCTCCGCGTCCGCCGCCCGGTCGGTTCGCTGTTCGCGTCGGCCTGACGGGGTTCTGATGCTGGACACTCCGCTCCGCTTTCCCGATGGAGACCGCTTCCCGCTGTACGTGGATCAGGACGCGCAGGGAGTCGTCCTCAGCGATCGGGGGCACACGCTGATGCACATCAGCTACGAACACGATGTGGACCGCTGGTTCGATGGCCCGCGAGCTCCACTCCGGGAGCAGATCGTGCGGGACTACGGGTTGGTCGAGCAGGACGGCGCCTTCATGATCCGCGCCTCCCTCGACCGGATCGGCGAATCCGCCCTCCTCTTGGCCCAGGCGCTCACCAAGATCCACGACCTGACCTTCCTCAGCCGGCCCCGGGCGGTCTCGTCCTTCTACGAGGACCTCACCGGTTTTCTGGAGGGTGTCCTGGGCGACTCCAGGGTCTTGAAGGACCATGTCGTCCCGGGAGTCCCGGCCGCGGAGAACTACCGGGTGGACTACTGCATCTCCTCCGCCCGGGAGGTGCCCGGATTCCTCTTCGGAGTTCCGGGCCAGGCGAAGGCCCGACTCGCCACGATCTCCCTGCAGCACTTTCGTCACTATCAGGTGCGGTTCGGATCCCTCATCGTGTACCGCGACATGAGCGAGATTCCTCGACTCGATGTGGCGCGGCTCACGGACGTTGCGGACTCGGCCGTTTCATCGCTGTCTTCCGAGGCGGACCTTCGGCGAAAGGTCCTCTCCCTGGCCGCCTGAGCTCGCCTTGTCCGGCAACGCGGCGCGAGAGCCCGGAATCGTCCGTCGGAGGCTCTCCGCCGCGCTGCTTGCTGCTCTCCTCGCTGTCCTGCTGGGCGGCGTCGGCTGCGGCTCCGGCGACGCCGGCGTCACGGTCGTCCGGATCGGGCACATCGGGTTCGCCGAATCCCCCTTCGATCACGGGACGCGGCGGTTCGAGGAGCTGGTGGAGGCCCGCTTCCCCGGCCAGGTGGACGTCCAGGTCTTCGGCGCCGCGCAGCTCGGCGAAGACCGCGAGATGCTCGACGGCCTGCGGCTGGGCACGCTGCAGATGCACATTCCGTCCTCGGTGCTCCACTCCGTCGTCCCCGAGTTCGCGCTGTTCGATCTTCCCTTCCTCGTCCGGGACCGGGACCACTTCCGCCGCATCATCGCGAGCGAGATCGGATCCAGCCTGCGGGAGACGCTCCGGGAGGAGCACGGGCTCGTCCTCCTGGCGTTCTGGGAGAACGGGTTCCGGGTCATCACGAACAACGTCCGCCCGGTCGTCACCCCCGCCGATCTGCGCGGCATCCGGCTGCGCACGCCGAAGGATCCGGAGCGGGTGCGCCTCTTCGAGACGCTCGGCGCCAGTCCGGCCTCGATGAGCTTCTCCGAGGTCTTTTCGGCGTTGCGGCAGGGCGTGGTGGACGGCCAGGAGAACCCGCTCGCGCAGCTCGCGGCGGCCCGCTTCCACGAGGTCCAGCGGTACCTCTCGGTCTCCAACCATGTCTATACGCCGGCCTATCCGGTGGTCCCGGCCCGGTGGTTCGACGCCCTGCCCGCCGATGTGCGGCAGGGTCTCGTGGAGGCGGCGGAGGAGACCGGGGAGTGGCTGCGGGACTTCCTCGCCGGCGAGGATGAGCGCCTGCTCGATGTGGTCGCGGGCGAGCTGGAAGTGAACGAGGTCGAACGCGAGGCCTTCGCGCGCGAGGCGGCGCCGGTGTTCGACCACTACCGCGAGCGGTTCGGCGGGGCCTGGATCGAGATGGCGCGCGCCCTCGAGGACGAACCCGCCGCGGCGCCCTGAGCCGGGAATCCGGGGCGGGGAGGGCCGGTCGGTGCTGAACCGCGTCTGTTCGCTCCTCCTCCTCGGGCTCGCGGCGCTCTGCCTCGTCGAGGTGCCGCTCCGTTACGGGTTCGGCGGGGGCATCGGGTTCTACGACGAGCTGGCCGGGTTCGGGCTTGTCTGGCTCACCTTCCTGGGCGCCGTGCTGGCGCGCCGCGACGGCGCCCACATCGGCATCCGGAACCTCGTCCGATCGCTCCGGCCGGGGCTGCGGAAGTCGGTGCGCCTCGTGGAGCACTCCCTGATGGTCGTTCTCCACCTCGTGATCCTCTGGTTCGGCGGCGTCCTCGCGCTCCGGTTCGCGACCGAGCGGGCGATCACGATGCCGCTCCCGATGGGGCTCTTCTACCTCGTCCTGCCGCTCTCGGCCGCGCTCACGCTCTCCATCGAGATCCGGAGCCTGCTGTCGGTCTGGCGCGGTTCGGAACCCGCCTGAGCCGTCGTGGAAATCCTCGTCGCCCTCATCGCGGCGGCGCTCTTCGTGCTGGTCGGGATGCCGATCGGCTACGTGCTGATCGCCGCGTCGGCGCTCGCGATCTGGCTCACCACCGACACCCCGCTGGTCGTGGTTCCCCTGCGCATGTTCAACGGGACCGACTCCTTCCCGCTGATCGCGATCCCGCTGTTCATCCTCGCCGGGGCGCTCATGAACGCTTCCGGCATCTCGCAGCGGCTCACCGACTTCGCCGCGCGGCTGGTCGGCTGGATGCGCGCCGGGCTCGCCATGACCACGACCGCCTCCAGCATGCTGTTTTCGGAGATGTCCGGTTCCGCGGTGGCGGACGCGGCGGCGCTCGGCAGCGTCCTGATCCCGGCGATGAAGGAGCGCGGCTACCCGGCGCCGTTCGCGGCCGCGGTGCTTTCGTCCTCGGCGACGATCGCGATCCTGATCCCCCCCTCGATCCCGATGATCCTCTACGGAGCGGTCACCGGGGCCTCGATCGCGCAGCTCTTCCTCGCCGGCGTCGTCCCGGGCGTGCTGGCGGGGGTCGGGATCATGCTCGTCAGCCGAGCCCTCGCGCGACGGGGCGGGTTCGGCGAATCGGAGCCGTTCCGGTGGAACCGCACGGTCCGGGCGGCGCGGGCCGCCGCCTGGCCGCTGCTGATCCCCCTCGTCATCCTCGGCGGCATCTTCCTCGGCTGGTTCACGGCGACGGAGGCGGCGGCCGTGGCCGTGCTTCTCGCCGCGGTGATGGGCTTCCTCGGCTACCGCTCCCTTCGCCGCGCCGACGCCGCCGAGGCGCTCGTCGAGTCGGCCCGTCAGACCGCCGTGGTCATGCTGCTGGTCGCGGGCTCGGCCGTCCTCGGCTGGTACCTGGCGAACCAGCAGGCGCCGGCGCGGCTCACCGGGTTCGTGCTGTCGCAGGTCGAGTCGGCGTGGGCGGTGGCGCTCGTGCTGGACGGGATCCTGCTCCTCGCCGGGACGATCCTCCACAGCGCGGCGGCGGTGGTCCTGCTCGTGCCGATCCTGCTCCCGCTCGCCGAATCGGTCGGCATCGGGCCGGTCCACTTCGGCATGATGGTCACCGTGAGCCTCGCCGTGGGGCAGCAGACGCCGCCGGTGGCTTCGGTGCTGATCGCGACCTGCTCCATCGCGAAGACCGGGATCTGGGAAGTGATGCGAGTGAACGTCTTCTTCATCGCGGCGCTCCTCGCCGTGCTCGGGCTGGTCACGTTCTGGCCCGACCTGAGCCTCTTTCTGCCCGACCTCCTGCTGTCGGACTGAACGAGGGAGCGCCGCTGTCCCCGCTGGCGGAAGCGTGTGGGAATCGAACCCACCATCCCGGGGATCAGCCCGGGATCAACGGATTTGAAGTCCGCGGGGGCCGCCAGACCCCATGCGCTTCCAGGAAGTCCGTTCCGCCCGGCAGGCGGCAGATCCGTGGTCCGGTGGAGCTGACGGGGATCGAACCCGTGACCTCGTGAATGCCATTCACGCGCGCTCCCAGTTGCGCCACAGCCCCAGACCGGATGGCCACGCGCCGCGGAGGATCCGCGGCCCGGAACCACGAATTCTAGCCCACTTCCCGGAATCCCCCACTGCCAGAGAGGGTGGGCCCGTACACGGGATCGGACGGGAGAACCGACCCGGCGATAATCCCGCCGAGTCGTGAGCGGGAAGTTGCCCCGGAAGTCGCCCCCGAGGCTTCTCCCGGCGGCGCCCGGCGCCGGGGGCGCGTTGACCCCGGCGAAGCGCCAGGCGGCGATCCGGCGTCTGGTCGGGGAATTCCGCGAACAGGGACCGCGCGGGGTGACTGCCCTCAGGCGCTTCGCCCCGAAGCCCGCCGCGTTTCGGCGCTTTCCGGACCGCCTCGCGCCCGAGCTGGTCGAGGCCTTCCGGAAGCGGGGCATCGAGCGGCTCTACTCCCACCAGCGGGAAGTGCTGGACCGGGTCGCCGCCGGCGAGAACGTCGCCGTGGTCACGCCGACCGCCTCCGGCAAGACGCTCTGCTACAACGCTCCGGTCCTCGACCGGATCGTCCGGGACCGGGACGCCCGCGCCCTGTATCTGTTCCCCACCAAGGCGCTCGCGCGGGACCAGCTCAAGGAGCTGCTGGAGCTCCGGAAGCTGCTCGGGACCGAACTCGGCGCCGAGGTCTATGACGGCGACACCCCCGCCGACGCCCGTCGTTCCATCCGGTCCCGCGCCCGGATCGTGATTTCGAACCCGGACATGCTCCACTCGGGGATCCTGCCCCACCACACCCTGTGGGCCAAGCTCTTCGAGAACCTGCGTTTCGTCGTGGTGGACGAGATGCACACCTACCGGGGCGTCTTCGGCAGCCACGTCACGAATCTCTTCCGCCGCCTCCGGCGAATCTGCCGCCACTACGGCTCCGATCCCCGGTTCCTCCTCACTTCGGCCACGATCGCGAATCCGGAGGAGCTGGCCTCCGACCTGATCGAGCGCGAAGTCTCGCTGCTGGATCGGAGCGGAGCCCCGCAACCCGAGCGGTTCTTCGTCTTCTACAACCCCCCCGTCGTGAATCCGGAGCTCGGGATCCGGCGCTCGGCGCGGCAGGAGGCCCGCCGATTCGCGCGCGCCTTCATCGCCCACGGCCTCCAGACCATCGTCTTCGCGCGTTCGCGCACCTCCACCGAAGTCCTCCTGAAGCACCTCCAGAAGGATCTCGAGGATCGCCCCGACCGCCGGGGGCGGATCCGGGGCTACCGCGGGGGCTATCTGCCGAAGCAGCGCCGCGAGATCGAGGCCGGAATCCGATCCGGGAGCGTCCGCGGCGTCGTCTCGACGAACGCCCTCGAGCTCGGCATCGACATCGGACAGCTCGACGTGGCGGTGCTTTCCAGTTATCCGGGGACGATCGCCTCCACCTGGCAGCAGGCTGGCCGCGCCGGCCGCCGCGCCGGGACCGCGGCCGCCATCCTCGTCGCCAGCTCGGATCCGGTGAACCAGTTCGTGATCCAGCACCCCGAGTACTTCTTCGAAGGCACTCCCGAGCAGGGGCTGGTGGATCCGGACAACCTGGCGCTCCTGGTGGATCACATCAAGTGCGCCGCCTTCGAGCTGCCGTTCCGGAAGGGGGAGACGTTCGGCGGGGAGGATCTGGAAGAAATGCTCGGCCTGCTCGAGGCGGAAGGGCTGCTCTATCGGAGCGGGGACCGCTGGTACTGGACGACGGACAGCTACCCCGCGAACAGCGTGAGCCTGCGGTCGGTCAGCTCGGACAACTTCATCGTCCACGATCGCGCCAGCGGTCGGATCATCGGGGAAGTGGACTTCGTGAGCGCTCACTCGGAACTCCACGAGAAGGCGATCTACATGGTCGAGGGAGAGACCTTCTTCGTGGAGAACTTCGATCACGAGAAGCGACGCGCCGAGGTGGAGCCGGTGGCCAGCGACTACTACACGACGGCGATCACCTACCACCGGGTGAACGTGCTCGACATCGAGACCGAGTCCCCCGCGCCCGAGCCGCCGGCGCGCCACGGCGAGGTCCATGTCGTGGAGCAGGTCGTCGGGTTCAAGAAGATCCGTTTCGAGACCGGCGAGAACGTGGGCTCGGGCGAGGTCGCGATGCCCGAGGTGGAGATGCACACGACCGCCTTCTGGGTCGAGGTTCCGGCCGACATCCTCGCGGCGCTGCCCCTGTCCAACGAGGATCGCCGGGACGGCGTCCGCGGCGTGAGGAACGCGATGCGGGCGGTCGCTACGACCTTCCTGATGTGCACGTCCCGCGATCTGGGTTCGGCGATCTCCAGCCCCTCCGAGGAGGAGGACGCCGGGACTCTCGAGGCGGCGGGCGGTGGAGAGCTGCTCGGAAGGCCGCGGATCTTCCTCTACGACAACTACCCGGGGGGCATCGGCTTCTCGGAGCCGCTTTTCGAACTGCGCGGACGACTCCTTCGCGACACGCTGGGCCTGATCGAGGCCTGCCCCTGTCCCATCGGCTGTCCGTCCTGCGTCGGCCCCAAGGGCGAGGTCGGACCCCGCGGGAAGCTGGCGGCGTCCGAGATCCTCCGCGGCCTGCTCGGCCTCTCCGGCGCATCTCCCGGCGAGCGGTGACGCGGAAGAGAGCGAGCCTCGCCGAGAGGCTCGCGCGCAGCCGGGCGCGGGTCGTCCCGCCGAAGCCGCCGGATCCCGCGCCGATTCGAGAGGCCCCGCCGGATCCCGCGCCGATTCGGGAGGCTCCGCCGGACCCCGCGCCGATTCGAGAGGCCCCGCCGGATCCCGCCGCGGAGCTCGGGGAGACTTCCTCCTCGGATCCGTCCGGCGCCGGAGCGATCCGGCGGGCGAAGCTGGAGCGGGCCCGCCGCCTGCTCCGCCGGGTCGAAGCCGGTTGGGGTCGAAAGAAGGCTGGCCCCCGCGCCGCTTCTTCGCCTCTCCCCCCGGCGTCGCGGCACGCAAGGCTCCGCGCCCCTCGCCGGCCGCCCGCGGAGCCGTTCACCCGCGAGGACCACGAGTTTCCGATGGCGTCGAACTTCGCCCGCAGGGCGCTGAGCCGGCTGCCCGACATCCGTCCGGGGCTCGTGGCGAGGCTGAACCTCCACTCCGACGAGCCCGGCGTGGATCTCTCGCGGGCGCTCTACCTCGACACCGAAACCAGCGGACTGGCCGGAGGCACCGGGACCTTCGCCTTCCTGATCGGGGCCGCATGGGTCGAGAACGACCAGTTCCGGATCGCACAGTTCCTCCTCCGGGATCCCGCCGGCGAGCGCGCCATGCTGGAAGCGTTCGCGGCCCTGGCCAACCGTCACCGGGATCTCGTGACCTACAACGGCAAGTCGTTCGACATGCCGCTCCTGGAGACCCGGTTCGCCCTGAACGGGGTCCGCGCTCCGCTCGGGCAGGCGCGCCATCTCGACCTGATCCATCCGGCCCGACGTCTGTTCCGGCCGGCTCACGGGTCGGCGCGGCTGGGAGACCTCGAACGAGCGGTGCTGGGCGTCGAGCGGGACGACGACATTGCAGGCGGCGCGATCCCCCAGGTGTTCTTCGACTTCCTGCGAGCCGGCGAGCATCCGAAGATGGAGTCGGTGCTGTCGCACAACCGCTACGACCTCAGGACCCTGGCGGCGCTCGCCGCGCATGCCGCCGAGCGGCTGGACGACGACTGGGACGATGATGACCCGGCGTCGCTCCACGGGGTCGCCGACCACCTGTGGCGCCGCGACGAGCCGGAGCGGGCGATCCCGCTGATCGAGCGGGCGCTCGCGGCCGGGCTCGGCGGGAGGCTCCGCGACCGCAGCCTGCTCCAGCTCGGCGAACACGCGAAGCGCGGCGGCGACTGGGAGGCGGCCCGCGCGCGGTGGCGCCGGGTGTCCGACGACGACACGCCGGAGCGGCTGGAAGCGCTCGTCTGGTTCGCCAAGCACGAGGAGCATCACCGGCGCGACTACGCTCGGGCGCTCCTCCATGTCGAGGACGCCCTCGAGCGGCTCCCCCGGGTCCGGAAGCTGCGGCCGGATCGCGCCCGCGCGGTCCGCGACCAACTCCGCCACCGCGCCAGCCGCCTCCGCCGCCTGGTTCGCCGGACGAGCGTCACGATGGCCAGGCGCTGACCGGCGGATCACTCGCGGGGTCCGGTCCACCCGACATGGGCCGTTCCTCTCGTGGTGGCGGGCGGCGTGGTCCTCATCGCCCTTCGGCCCTGTAGCTGAAGCCTCGCCGGTTGGAAGGCAGCCGGGCGCGGTTATCGGGCGCGGACGCCGCGCAGGTCGGCAGTCGAGGGCGGTCGCGTCGCGCGCAGCCGGGCGGCGACGCGCTCGACTTCGCGAAGCGCCCGCAGGACGTTTCCGGCGGCGACCCGGCGCAGGTCAGCCTCGCTCCAGCCGCGGCGGAGCAGCTCGGCGAAGAGCACCGGGAACCGGCTCACATTCTCGAGCCCTTCGACCATCGAGGGTCCGCCCGGGTCGTAGTAGTCGGAGCCGATCCCGATGTGCTCCAGCCCCGCCACGTCCCGGATGTGCTCGATGTGGGCGGCCACATCGCGGACGGTTCCACGGGGCATCGGGTTCTCCGCCTCCCAGCGGGCGATCCGGCGGGCCGCTTCCTCCGGGTCCCGCGGGAATTCGGCCCGCAGGCGCTCCAGCTCGCGGTGGCGTCGCGCGCCCCAGACCGGCTCGAAGGCCCCGAGACCCATCGCCGCCCGTTCCTCCTCGGCCTCGATCCCGGAACGGGCCAGCCATTCCGGCGGGGTGGGCGCGGTGTAGCCGGGGATGAAGTCCACCATGACGACTCCGCCGTTTCCCGCGACGAGGCGCAGGACATCGTCCGGAACGTTCCGCGGGTGGGCGTTCACGGCGCGGGCGCCGGAATGAGAGAAGAGGACCGGCGCTTCGGTCACCCGCAGCGCGTCCCGCATCGTTTCGGCGCTGACGTGGGACAGGTCCACGAACATGCCGAGGCGGTTCATCTCGCGCACCACTTCCTTGCCGAAGTCGGAGAGACCGCGGTGGCGAGGCATGTCGGTCGCGGCGTCGGCCCAGTCATGGGTGGCGAAGTGGGTGAGCGTCATGTAGCGGGCGCCGAGTTCGTAGAGAAGGCGCAGCGCTGCGGTGGAGCCCTCGATGGCGTGTCCGCCCTCGACTCCGATGAGGGACGCGATCCGGCCCGTCGCGTGGATGCGCTCGATGTCGTCGGCTGTCAGGGCGAGCTCGAAATCGTCGTAGCGGCGGACGAACCGGTGGATGACATCCACCTCGCGCAGGGCCTGTCGCAGGGATTCCCCGCTGGCGATGTAGCTGACGTCCACATAGGCCGACCAGAACTGCGCCCCCACGGCGCCCTCGCGGAGCCGCGGAATGTCGGCGGGCAGCTCCGGCTGCACGCGGGTCAGGTCGGCGCCGGGATCATCGAGGTCGCCTCGGGCCACGTCGAGGAGCGAGCTGGGCAGGTCGTTGTGCCCGTCGGTGAAGGGCACGCTCCGCAGGAGCTGTCGAGCGCGCTCCACCAGCTCGGGCGTGATGCCCGGTGGAAGCGGCTGGGCGGCGGCGAGGGAGGAGGTCAGAAACACGAGAGGCAGCGGCAAGAGCAGGCGGAACGGCATGGAACTCCCGGGAGATGAAGGGCCGCGCGGGAGCCGCGACGAGACGCCGCCGGCCCCCGCGGAGTCTGGCCAAGGTACAGGCGCATGACGATCACGCCCGAAGGCCACCACCGGTACTCCGTCGCCGAAGCCCGCCGGGACTTCTCGGCCGTCCTGTGCGACGCGGAGGCGGGGCGCACCGTCGAGATCACCCGCCGGGGTGTTCCGGTCCTGGCCGTGGTGCGCGCCCAGCAGCTTCCGTCCGCGAGCGGCCCCGGTTTTCGGGACGCGTCCGCCGAGTGGATCAAGGACCGCGACCTCGCCGAACTCGACCTCCGACCCGAGGAGGTCTTCGTCCGGGACAAGTCGCCGGGGCGAGATATCGAACTGTGACCTTGTGGTGGCGGGAAGCGGACGCACGGGGCGCGAGTCCCCTTGGCCGGGGCCAGGTGCGTGGAGCCTGTGGCCGCGGGAACCGTCCGGGACGGGGCGACGGTAAAGACGGACGATGATCACTCCCGAAGGTCACCATCGCTACTCCATCGTCGAGGCCCGTCGCAACTTCTCGGCTGTCATCCGGGAAGTCGAGGCGGGGCGCACGGTCGAGATCAGCCGCCACGGCGTTCCGGTCGTCGCCATGGTCCGGATCGATTCCCTGCCCGCGCCGGGCGAGGTCAGGGACCGCGACCAGGCCGAACCCGGTCCCCCGCCCGAGGAGGCCCGGGCCCGGGACGAATCGCGCCGGGAGTGACCGGCGCACTCGATCGGCCCGACCCGGGACACTCCGTCTCGACGGCGCCGCGGTCAGCGACGAACAGGCCCCGCATCAGCCGCCGCTGACCGGCGGGAGGAACGGCGGGCTCGTCCCCGGCGCGTCACGGGCAGCCGGGCGACCAGTCTTCGACCGTCAGTTCCTCGATCCGCGCGAAGTGTCCGAAGTTGCGCGTGGCAAGACGCGCTTCAAGGTCGAGGGCGACGGAGGCGATGGCCAGATCGAAGTCCTCGATGATCATCCCCCGTCGCTGCAACCTTGCCTTCCAGTGCCCGAACCGTCGGGCGGCGAGCGCGTCCCAGTTGGCCCACCGCAGGATCTTCCGCAGACGCGGAAACTCCGCCTCAAGCAGAGTGCGTCGGAGGGAACCGGAAGCGAGGCGCGACAGCCCGAAGTGGATCTGGGCGGCCACCGGCGAACACAGCACGACCTGCGAGGCGTCCTCAGAGTTGCAGACGGTGGAGGGCAGCGCCCTCACGTCGCATCAGGTCGGACACCACGGTGGTGTCGAGGACCAGCATCAGAAGGGTGATCGCTCCCGACTGCGGCGGGCCGACACGATGGCGTCAAGCCAGTCGTCGCCGCCGCGCTGGAGCAGTTCCAGGTCGTCAGCACGCAGATGGTCATTGCGGAAAAAGCCGTCCGGCCAGCGGGATCGTTCCTCCGCGGCGCGCCGGCACGCCTCTACGATGACCCGATTCCGGCTGATGCCGCGCTCCGCCGCGATCCGGTTCAGGCGCTCGAGCAGCGGGGGCGGAAAGTGGACGCTGGTGCTTGGCATCGCGTCACGCCAACAGGACATGTTGGAACTGGATCTGTGCGGGCCGGCTCCGAACGGGAGGAGCGGAGGCGGCCGGCCCGACGAGGCGCCGCTCGCTGGTCTGGTCGGCGCGCGCGGCGCTTCGACGGTCTTCGCCTTCGGGGCTTGATCGAACTCCGGTCGGGCGGCGGGGGCCCCTTCAGCCGCCGCTGACCGGCGGGAGGAACGCCAGCTCGTCCCCGGGCTCGACCGCGGCGTCCCGGGGGACGAACCGGTGGTTCCGGGCGATGCTGACGGTTCGCGAGAACGCCTCCAGCGCCGGCTTCTCCCGGACCAGCCCCTCCCAGACCGCGGCGGCGGTCAGCCCCTCGCGGTGCGGTATTTCGATGCGTCCCGTCCCGCAGGCCTCCCGGGCGGCGGCGAACAGGAGGACGGTGACCGGGCGGCTCATTCCGTCACCGGTTCCTTCGGGCCCTCGACCCAGACATCGCCGCCCTCGAAGTACTCCCGCTTCCAGACCGGAGCGATCCGCTTCACCTCGTCCATCACGCGCCGGGCCGCATCGAACGCGGCGCCGCGATGCCCCGAAGCCACGACGACCACGACACTGGCCTCTCCCACTTCGACGCGCCCGATCCGGTGGTGGATCCGGACGGTCGCGACTCCGAAGCGGGAGCGCGCCGCTTCGGCGATCCGCTCGAAGACCGGAACCGCCATCGCTTCGTAGGCCTCGTACTCCAGGTGGAGCACCCGGCGCCCCAGGTTGCGCCCTCGCACCACTCCGGAGAACGCGACGACCGCGCCGTCCCGGACGCCCGCGGCTCCCGCGATGATCGCGGCCTCCTCGAGGCGATCTGTCGTGATCCGGAAGTCGTCCATCGTCGTTGCCGTCGTTGCCGTCACCCGGCCCGGTTCCGATTCGCGGGGAAATGCCCCAGCGGTCCATGTCCCCGACCGAGCGGAGTGGCGCGTCGCATGGCGCGGCGCAGGTAGTCCCTCGCTTCGGAGACCGCGTCGCCGAGGGAACGACCGAGCGCGAGCCCGGCGGCGATCGCGGCCGAGAGCGTGCAGCCGGTCCCGTGGGTGGCCCGCGTCCGGATGCGGGAGCTGCGGAACGCCCGGAAGCCGTCGCCGGCGAACAGCAGATCCACGATCCCTTCGCCGGCGAGGTGTCCTCCCTTCATCAGCACGGCGCGGGCGCCCATGGCGAGAAGCCGCTCGCCCGCGGCGCGCATCCCGCTCTCGTCCTCGACGAGAAGCCCGGTCAGGTCCGCCGCCTCGGGCAGATTCGGAGTCAGGAGAGCAGCCCTCGGGAGGAGCTCCTCGCGCATCGCCTCGACGGCATCGGCCCGGAGGAGCCGGTCCCCGCTCTTCGCCACCATGACCGGATCCACGACGCACGGGAAGGAGAAGTGATCGAGCGCCGCGACGACCGCGCGAATGATCCCCGCCGAGGACAGCATCCCGGTCTTGGCCGCCGCCACCGGGAAATCCTCGCCCACGGCGCGGATCTGCGCGCTCACCAGATCGGGCGAGAGCTCCTCGACGCCGGTCACCGCGACCGTGTTCTGCGCCGTGACCGCCGTGATCGCCGAGACCCCGTACACGCCGTGAGCGGCGAAGGTCTTCAGGTCCGCCTGGATCCCGGCGCCGCCCCCCGAATCGGAGCCGGCGATCGTGAGCGCGACCGGACAGGGAGCGGTGGCGGCGCTGCCGCGGCCCGGCGCCGGGCGGTCCGTCAAGGAAGCCTCAGGAGGAAGCGGTGCGGAAGCGGAGAACGCGGACCGCGTCTTCGCCCCACTCGTCCGCCGCGAGCGGGTCCGGCTCGAGGTGCTGGCCGTGTTCGTCTTCGATCTCGCGGTAGAGGATCAGGCGCAGGTCGCGCGCGGGGTCGAGCGCTCCGTTCGGCGTCACCAGCAGGGTGCGGTTGGCCTCGTCGTAGGTGACCTCGAGTTCCGGGAACGGATTCTCGTCCGGGTCGTCGTCGTAGAGCAGATCCACGGCGGCGTGGAAGCTGCCCTCGAGCATCCGGTTCGAGAACTGAACCCGGAACACCGCGTCCAGCGGAATCTCGCGTTCGCCATCGAGCGGCAGCGAAAACACGATGTCGAGAGGGCCGAACTCCGCTTCCCGGGCTTCGCGCTCGGCGACCCGGATATCCACCGGCTCGAGGGCCTCGTCCCCCGGGGCGTCCGCGAGTTCGATCCGCTCGGCGCGGAGATAGACCATCCCGTCCGAGATCCAGGGCCGCCCGAAGACCCGCAGCCACTTGTTCGTGTCGCGGCGGCGCTTCGGATCGAGGCGGAACCCGCTGCCCGCGGGGCGCATTCCGGTGACCCAGATCGCGGTCTCTCCGGTCTTGATCACGAAGTCGCGCGGCGTCTTCTTGTCACGGATGGACAGGTCGCCATAGAGGTTGTTGCCGCGGAATTTCCCGACCACCTCGACCCGGTGGCTGAGCCAGGTGTCCGGTTCGGCGGCGAGATCCCCGATCCCGACGGCGGGGACGCTCCCCGGCTCGACCTTGACCGCGTCCCCGATCTCCATCTCGGCGCGGGCTTCGCGTTCGCGCTTCGAGGCCAGGTCCTCCGTGTCGTTGATCGGCGTGACCGCGACGGCGGCGAGGAAGCCCTGCGTCCTCTGATCCAGGGAGTCCCGGATCCAGGAAGGATCGAAGGGGTAGTTGCGGAGCACCGGATGCGACCGCAGCGTGTACTCGTCGAGCATCCGCGTCGAGAAGAACCAGCCCTCGACCTCGAGGTCGGAAGCGCCCACGAAGGCCATTTCGGAGCCGCTCATGTAGGGCAGCGCCATCAGGATCTCGGACGCGACCTGATCCGGATCCTCGAGCACCTGGACGCGGAAGTCGTTGCCGTAGGCGAACCCGAGCCGTCCGCGGACGACGACCGCGCGCTCGTGGTAGCGGCCGCCGAGGCGCGTCAGGTCGGCCACCGAGACGGCCTCGGGCTGGTCGGGGAAGTAGCCGTATTGACCGACGGCCGCCGCGCCGCCCGCGAGGCAGACCGCAGCCAGGGCCAGCAGCACGGAGCGCGGGGCGGCGGGAACGGGTCGCTTCACGGTCTCTTGGGTTGCTCCCGCATCCTACCAGCCGTTTCGGAGCCCGCGCCGGCCCCGACGCCCGCCGCGGCGACGAAGATCGACAGCGAGACCGGCCGGGGTCACCGGCGCCGGGACCGAGGAGCGCTCCCGAAATGGTCCGGCCGCAATGCCCCCCCGACCTCTCCGGAATCGGTCGGCTGTCCGCGCCGGACGGCGACCCGGCCCCGCCGGTCGCGGGATCGGACCAATTGCACAGGCTCCGAGTAGCATTTCAACGGCCCGCTGACGCGGAGCAGGCCCGATGAGGCTCTTCTCATTGCCCGGCCGCTGGCTCCGCGTCGCCACCTGGGCCGCGAGGTGCAAAGGCATGTCCGACGTGGCGAAGCGACGCCTCAAGGCGATCCGGTTCGCGGAGAAGCACGGCATGGAGGCGGCCGCCGATCTCGCCGGGGTCACGACGCGGAGCATCTACCGCTGGAAGGCCTTGTTGAGAGACGGAGGACCGGACGCCCTGGAGAAC
>JAJEAO010000113.1 GCA_022822745.1 Acidobacteriota bacterium | reverse complement strand
CTGGCCCGGCGAGGAGGGCCCGGCGGTGGCGAACAGCCTGCGGCGCGGCGGGGCCGGAGACTTCGTGGCGGCGGTCGGGACGCTCTACGAGGCGGGGCTCGGAATCTCGTTCGGCGGTCTGTTCCGCGGGGAGCAACGGCGCCGGGTGTCGCTGCCGACCTATCCCTTCCAGCGGGAACGGTACTGGGTCGCGGGGGCGGCGGAGAAAAGCCCCGCGCTGCCGGAGGCGCGCCGGGACGGAGAGGAAGAGTCGTCTCCGGAATCCGGGGTGGGGAACCTGCTCTACGAGGTGGAGTGGCGGGAGGGGCAGCCCGCGGGGATGCCGGGGGCCGGGTTCCTCCCCGGCCCGGCGGCGCTCACCGCGCCGCTGGGCGCCGTGGACAACCGCCTCGAAACGGAGGGAGCGGTGGACGACGCCCTCGAAACGGAAGGCGCGGACTGGGCGAGCCTCGCGCCGTCGCTCGCGGCGCTGGAACCGGAGGCCCTTTTCCTGGCGCTCGACGCTCTTGATGAACTCGGCTGGCGGCGGGAAGCGGGGGCCCGTTTCGTATCGGAGGATCTGCGGCGGCGGCTGAAGATCACCGGGGACCATCGGCGCCTCTTCGAGCGAATGCTGGGTTCGCTCGCCGAAGCGGGCGTTCTCGACCGGACGCCGGCGGGAGATTGGCGGGTGGCGCTCGCCAGCGGGCCACCAGCTTCCCGACCGTCGGCTGATCGAAGGGCCGAACTGCCGGATGCCCTGCGCGCTCCGGCGGATCCGCCGGACTCCATCGAGCGCGTGCTGCTGCGGCGCTGCGGCGCCGCGCTGGCGGAGGTGCTCCGGGGGCGCCGGGACCCGCTGGAGGTCCTGTTCGGCGCCGAGCCGGGGGCGGCGGAGATCTACTCGAACTCCGCGGCCGGCCGGACGCTGAACCGGCTGGCGGCGGCGGTGCTCTCGGCGGCGGCGCGGGCGACGCCCGCCGGCCGCCGGCTGCGGGTGCTGGAAGTGGGCGCGGGCACCGGAGGCACGACCGCGGCGGTGCTGCCGCGGCTGCTCCCGGGCCGGACGGACTACGAATTCACCGACATCTCGGCGGGGTTCTTCGCGCCCGCGGAGGAGCGATTCGGCGCGAGCGAAGTGAAGCCGCGCTTTCGCGTGCTCGACATCGAGCGCGCTCCCGAGGAGCAGGGTTTCGCGGGCCACGGCTACGACATCGTGATCGCGGCCAACGTGCTGCACGTGGCGCGCGACCTCGGCGAGGCCCTCGCGCACTGCCGGCGGCTGCTCGCGCCGTCCGGGTTGCTCGTCGCGATCGAGGGGATCGCCCCGCGGCTGTGGCTCGACCTGACCTTCGGGCTGCTGCCGGGCTGGTGGCGCTTCGACGACCGGTACCGGCCCGACTACCCCCTGGCCGATCCGGACATCTGGCGGCGCGCGCTCGGGGACGCGGGTTTCGGCGAGGTGAACCTGGTGGGCGCCGACCTCGGCGCGGCGGTGATCCTCGCCCGCGGACCGGAGGAGGTGGCCGCGGATCGGGGCCTCTTCGTGCTGGCGGGAGACGGCCCGTTCGCGTCGGCGGTTCAGGAGGAGCTGTCGCGGCGGGGGCAGGAGGTCCGCCGCGGCCCGGAGGAGGGGAGCCGCGAGCTCTGGCGGTCCCTCTTCGCGTCGCTGCCGGACGGTGTTCCGCTGCGCGGGGTGGCGCATCTCGCGGGGGTCCGCGAGGAAGGCGCCGATACCACTCCGGAGGGGCTCGCGGCGGAAATGGAGGTCGTGGGCGGGAGCGCCCTCTCGCTCGTGCAGGGGCTGACGGACGCGGGCGTTCGTCCGGCCTCGGGCCTCTGGTTCGTGACGCGGGGCGGTCAGGTCGTGGATGGCGAAGATCGCGGCGCCCGGTCGGAATCGCTGCTGGCGGGGTCGCTGCTGTGGGGATTCGGGAGCGTCGTGGAACGGGAATGGGAAGACCTCCGGCCCCGGCTGCTCGATCTCGACCCGATGGCGCCGGAATCGGCCTCCGCCGTCGTCGAGGAGCTGTTGCACCCGGACCGCGAGACCCGGGTGGCGCAGCGTGGCGGGCGGCGCCGGGTGGCCCGACTCGTCCGGATGGCCGCTTCCGGGGCGCCGTCGGCCGAGAACGGACTGACCAGGGTGCGGGCGGACCGGAGTTACCTGGTCACGGGCGGGCTCGGAGGCATCGGGCTGCAGGTGGCGGGCTGGCTGGCGGACGCGGGCGCGGGCGCCGTGGTGCTGAACGGGCGGCGGCCGCCGGGCGCCCGGGCGGAGGCGGCGATCGGGGAACTTCGCGGACGCGGCGCCGACGTGCGGGTGGCGGTCGCCGATGTGACGGACGCGGAGGCGCTGGCGGCGATGCTGGAGCGACTCGACGCGGCGGGGCCGGAGCTCGGGGGGGTGATCCACTGCGCCGGAGTCCTGGCCGACGCCGCCATCACGAACCAGGACTGGAGCCGCTTCGAGCAGGTCCTGCTGCCGAAAGCGCTCGGCGCCTGGCGCCTCCACCTGGCGACGGTGGACCGGGAACTCGATCTCTTCGTGCTGTTCTCGAGCGCGACCGGAGTGTTCGGGAACGCGGGCCAGGCGAACCACGCCGCTGCGAACGCGTTCCTCGACCAGTTGGCGCGTCACCGCCGGGCGCGGGGGCTGCCGGGCCAGGCAATCGCCTGGGGGGCGTGGTCGGAGGTCGGTGCGGCCGAGGAAGAGCGGGAGCGGGTCGAGGCCCGGCTCGCCGAGGCGGGCGAGGACTGGATCGCGCCCGAGCGCGGGCTCGAAGCGCTGTCTCAGGTGGTTCGCGAGGACTCGGCCACGCCGGTGGTTCTCGCCCTCGACTGGTCCCGGATGCCGATCCGTTCGCCGTGGCTGGAGGAACTGGCCGCGCCGGAGGAGGCGCCGGACGAGGCGGTCCACGACCTGCCGCGACGTCTCGGGGCGCTTTCCGCGCCGGAACGCGAGGAGGAACTGCTCCGCCACGTGCGGGGGGAGCTGGTCTCGGTCCTGCGCCTCCGTTCCGCGCCGGCGCCGGATGCGGGATTCTTCGAGCTGGGGATGGACAGCCTCATGGCGGTGGAGCTCCGGAACCGCCTGAATCGGGCGTTC
>JAJEAO010000052.1 GCA_022822745.1 Acidobacteriota bacterium | reverse complement strand
CATAGCGGTGCCGCTCTGGAGAGCGGCGTTCCATATGACGGTGCCGCTCTGGAGAGCGGCGCTCCATAGCAGAGGGCTACGGTCGGTGGCTGTAGCCGGCGCGGGCGCGAACCGTGGCTCCCGGGACCCCGACCGTGACATCGAGCCGCCGCCAGCCCGCGGGCTGCGCCGGGTCCGGCTCGAAGGCGAGGACGTAGCGGGCCTGCATCTCGTCGAGGATCTCCTCGTAGGCCGCTGCCAGCCGCTCCTCGTCGCGGGTGCGCACCAGCCGTCCCCCGCTCCCCTCCGCGGCGTGGCGCAGGAGCTGCAGCTCGGAGGGAGGACGGGCGCCGCTTCGACTCCGCATCCTCCGACGCGGCCCCTCGAGCAGCGCCTCGAGCGCGTCCGGCACCTGCCCCGGATTCATCCGGCGCATCCCGATCCGCTGCCGCCGCAGCACCGAGGGAGGCGACGGATCGAACTGGCGGTAGCGATAGGGCGTTCGCGCGGTCCCGGCCGCGTCCGGCGGAATGACTCCGTACACCAGGACGTTCATGCCGAGCAGCGCGTCCCGGAAGAGCCCTTCCGGCAGCCAGCTCGCGGTGTCCTCGCCGTCGGTGAACACGACGATCACCGGCCGGCCCGGCTCCCCCTCGACCAGCGCCGATCCGAGAACGAGCGCATCCCGAAGCGCCGTGCCCCGGGCCGGGGCGCGATCGGGCGCGGCCGCGGCGTCGAGCCCGCGGCAGTCGTCGAAGTCCCGGACCAGTCGCAGGTCGCCGGCGAAGACGGCATGAGCGCAGCGGTCGCGGGCGGTCAACTGCGCGCCGAAACGGGCCGCCGCCTCCCGCAGCCGGCGGGCGCGTTCCTCGGTCACGCTGGTGCTGAGGTCCATCAGGAACAGCACGGAGAGCGGCAGATCGGCCTGCGGCACGATCCGGAACCCCCGCGACTCCCCTTCGTCCCGCAGCGTGAAGTCCTCGGGAACGAGGCCCGCGACCGGCCGTCCGTCGCGGGTCACGACGACGTCCACGAGCACTTCCTGCGTCGTGACCCGGAACTGGACCTGGGACGGAGTGGCGGCGGTGAGGGCGACCGCGGCCAGGAGCGGGATCACGGCGTGCGAACGAGCACCAGCGCCCGGAGCCGGTCGAGCCGCTCGCCCTCACGCGTCAGACCGCCGAGGAGGAACCGCTGCCAGGCATCGTCGCCCGCGGTGTCCTGGAGGAACCGGCGCGCCGCCTCGGCCGCGCCCGCCGCATCGCCGAGCCGCTGACGCGACGCCGAAAGCCCGGCGGCCGCCGAGACCGAGCCGGAGTGGATCGCGTGCGCCTCGGCGAATGCCTGTTCGGCGGCGGTCGCGTTCTCGAGCCACAGGTGCGTCTCCCCGCGCAGAATCGCGGCGGCGAACCGGGAGATCGCATCCGGATAGCCGTCCCCGGCGTCCAGCAGCGCGAGCGTGGCCTCCGGGCTGCCCTCGCGGAGCGTCAGGTGGGCGAGGCGCAGCCGGAGGTCCACGAGTTCCGTGTCCGGAAGGGACGCGACTTCGCCGGCGGCTGCCTCTTCGAGCAGGGCCGAATAGCCGAACTGCGCCTGGTCCAGGAAGCGCTCGTCGTGGAAACCCCAGCCGAGCGCCTCGGCCAGCCACGCCCGCGCCCGCCGGATGGAGCGCTCGCCTCCGGACTGCTCGGCGAGGACGCCGGCCACCCGCACCGCGTCCTCCCAGCGGCTCCGGCTGGCGTAGAAGCCGAGGAGTCCCAGCCGCGCGTCCAGGAGCCACCCGGTCCGCCGCGCCCCGTCGCCGACCTGGGCGAGGAACCGCTCGGCCATCTCCTCCTGGTCCCGGGGCCGGGCCTCGGCGGGCCCGGCGAGGTCGAGGTGCAGCATCGCCGCCGCCAGCCACGAGAGATCGCGCTCCTCGGGCGTTCCCCGGGCCCGTCGCCGGAACTCCTCGGCGCCGGCTTCCAGGTCGCGCCACGGCGCGTCGAGGGCGTCGCGAATCGCTCCGACGAAGTCGCCGCTTCGGTAGCGGTCGAGACGGGCCTCGTAGGGGGTGCGGGACCGGTCCTGCAGCGAGATCGCCGCTTCACCCGGAGTCTCGGGCGCCCGTCGTTCCGGCGCCGCCGCCGTGAACGCGACCGCGGCGAGCAGGATCGCCATCGGCGCGGGGGAAATCACTTCGCCGCCATTGTCCCCCACCGCCCGAAATGCGGCGGAGAAGCCTCTCGCCGCTGGTAGCATCGTCGGTTCGCTGGTGCGTCAGGTTCCGCGCCGGGAGAGTTCGGGAGGTCCCATGTCCATGAGAACCAGAGTCGTTCTGCTGATCACCGCCGCGATGGCCACCGGCTGCGGCGCGCCCGCCGAGGAGGAGCCGGCGGCGCCCACCGAGGCCGAGATCCTGGAGGAGGCCCGCCGCATCCACGACGCGGTGCTCACCCTGTGCACCCACATCGACATCCCGTTCAACTACATGACCGAGGAAGTGGACCCGGGCAACGTGAACGAGGACTTCCAGGTGGACTACCCGCGGATGCAGGAAGGCGGCCTCGACGCCGGGTTCTTCATCGTGTACTACGGGCAGACCGAGCGCACTCCGGAGGCCTACGAGGCGGCGAAGCAGGGCGCCATGACGAAGTTCGAGGCGATCCACCGCGCCACCGAGAAATACTCCGATGTGATCGGCTTCACCGACACGGCCGACGGCATGGAAGCAATCCACGCCGAGGGCCGACTCGTGGCGATGATCGGAATCGAGAACGGCTTCGTGATCGGGAAGGACCTCTCGCTCCTCGAGACCTACCGCGAACTCGGCGCCCGCTACGTCACCCTCACCCACAACGGACACAACGACATCGGCGATTCCACGAACCCGCGGGCGGACCTGGGCGACGAAGAAGAGGAGCACGGCGGGCTGAGCGAGTTCGGCCGCGAAGTCATCGCCGAGATGAACCGTCTCGGAATGCTCGTGGACGTCTCGCACGTCTCGAAGAAGACGATGCTGCAAGCCGCCGAGCTGTCGCAGGCGCCGATCATCGCTTCCCACTCGAGCGCGAAGGCGCTCGCCGATGTCACCCGCAACATGGACGACGAGCAGCTCCGAGCCCTCGCCGCGAACGGCGGGGTCATGCAGACGGTGGCGCTCCGTGGGTTCGTGAAAGTGGATCCGCCGGAGAAGATCGCCGAGATGGATGCCGCGATGGGTGAATTCGGGATCGAGTCCCGTTCGGGAATCGGCTCGCTTTCCGATGAGGACCGGGCGGCGCTGATGGAGCGGTTCGGAGAGATCTCGGACCGTTACCCGGTCACGGTCAGCGACTTCGTGGACCACATCGATCACGCCGTGGAGGTCATGGGGCTCGACCACGTGGGCATTTCCTCCGACTTCGACGGCGGCGGCGGCGTGGACGGCTGGGACGACGCTGCCGAGACGCTGAACGTCACGGTCGAGCTGGTCCGCCGCGGCTACACCGAAGAGCAGATCGCCCAGCTCTGGAGCGGCAACACGCTCCGGATCCTCCGCGAGGCCGAGCGGGTGGCGGAGGAGATGCAGGCCGCCGGCTCGTGAGGACGGCCTCCCCGGGAGCGGACGGATTCGACCCGGCCCGGTTCAACCAGGAGCTTCGCGCCTACGAGCAGGTCGAGAAGCTCCAGCGCTACCGGCTCGCCGAGGACGCCGAGGAGGAGTTCGACGAGGACTTCGAACTGGCGCCGTGCGACCTCTCCCGGCTGGACGCTCGCGATCCGGTCGAACGGGCGCGGGCGGTCCGCGAACTCGGAGAGTCCCTCGAGGACACCGGCTTCGCGGTTCTGACCGGCCACGGGGTGGATCCGGCCCTCTATGCCGAGGCGCACCGGAAGACCCGCGAGTTCTTCGAGAGCCACGACCTCGAGCGCAAACTGCCCTACCGCGCCCGGCGGCAGGGGTCGGTCAACCAGGGCTACTTCCCGATCCGGGAGACCACGATGATCCACCCGGATCTGGTCGAGGGCTGGGTCTTCTGCCGCCGCGCATTCGATCTGTCCGGCGATGCGTCGTGGGACGAGTCCGCGTTCTGGCCGTCCCCGGGATGGGAGCCGTTCTTCCGCCGGGTCGTCCTCGCGAACGACGCGCTCATCCTGAAGATCATGCGGGCCGTGCTCGAGTACCTGGGCGAGGATCCGCGCCTCTACGACGAACGTCTCACCGGGACGAACTTCGGGTTCCGGCTGAACTACTACCCGCCGATGACCGATGTGGCGGAAGAAGTCACCGGACGGATGCTCGGCCACGAGGACGTGGATCTGTTCACGATCCTCCCGGCGGCGGAGACCGAGGGATTGCAGCTCCTGCATCGCCGCACCATGAAGTGGGTGCGGGTCATGGCGCCCCCGGGCGCGATCGTGCTGAACACCGGCGACTACATGCAGCGGATCACGAACAACCGGCTGCCTTCGACGACCCACCGGGTGAGCGCCCCCCGGGATCCGGCCGACCGCGCCCGGCCGCGGACCTCGTTCCCGATGGCGGTGTACGTCTGGGAAGACGAGCTGCTGGAAGTGCTGCCCGGCCAGGGCGAGCCGCTCTACCCGCCGGTTCGCGCCGAGGACTTCCACACCCGGATCACGAGCAAGTACTACGGCGACTCGTACCACGAGAGCGGACGGGAAGGCGCGGTCCTCCGCCGCAGGGCGTAGGCGGGCGCCGGAGCCGTGCTCCCACCCGACAGCCCGCGCCAGCCAGCGCCGCGGTGGGGCTGGAGAGATTCCGCGGCGCGGGGAGTCTCCGGTGGCTCCGGTGTGTCGCTATGTCGTCTAGAATGTCGCCTGGAGCAGACATGGTGCTGAACATCCGAAACCCGGAGGCGGAGCAGCTTGCGGCGAACCTGGCCCGGCGGACCGGTGAGACGAAGACCACCGCGGTCACCCGAGCTCTTCGCGAGCAGAGGAACCGGGTGCGGCATGACCGCAGCGGAGCGGGCCTGGCCGATCGCCTGGTGGCCATCGGGGAGGAGTGTGCGGCGCTCCCGCTCCTCGACGACCGGACGCCGGAAGAGATCCTCGGATACGACGAACACGGTCTTCCCGGGGCGTGATCATCGACGCTTCGGCGCTCGTGGCCATCCTGCAGGCGGAACCAGAGAGCCGGCTCCTCGCGGAAGCGATCGAGGCGGGATCGCGCCCCACCATGTCAGCCGTCGGGTTCGTCGAGGCGTCCATCGTTCTCGACGCGCGCCACGGCGCGGAGGGAAGAGACCGACTCGACCAAGTGATCCGGGAAAGTCGCATCCGGATCGCTCCGGTGGACGACGAACAGGCCCAGATCGCCCGAGAGGCGTTCCGTGACTACGGGAAGGGCAGACACCCTGCGCGGCTGAATCTCGGCGACTGCTTCGCTTATGCGCTCGCGAGGCAACGACGTGAGCCGCTGCTGTTCAAGGGTGACGACTTTGCCCGAACGGACATTCGGCCAGCGCTCGTGCTGTAGAGCGCGGACCGCGCCGGCGGACTCAGTGGTGGTGGTCGCGGCGGGCCTGGTGCATGACGACGTGGAGGAGTGACCCGCTCACGAACGCCTGGTAGAACGCGGTCCCGGATCCCGACCAGGACTCGAGAGCGCCTCCGATCGCGGCGCCGGCGATCGTGGCCCCCGCCAGCGCCGAGAGCACGCCAACCCCCCAGGCCCGTCCATAGCGCGGACGCACCATCCACCAGACGATGAAACCGACGGGCGCCCGGTGGAGCACCAGGGCCAGATGGAGGCTGGGTTCCGCCCCCGGCAACGCCGTCCCCTCGAACAGGGCGTGGAGCGCCAGCCCGCTGAGCCCCGCCAGCAACGAAAGGAAACCGGTGCGGCTGGCCGCCCGGTGTGAAGCCCGCTCGATGGCCCACGGCGCCGCCATCCCGGCCGCGAGCGCGAGCAGGACCGTCCAGCCCGCCTCTTCGAGTCCGTGGTCGAGGACGTGCCACCCGACGAGCAGGGGCACGGCCACCAGGATGCCGCGGTCCACGAGGCGCTTGCCGGTCGGATGGCCGTGGAGCCACGGGTAGAAGGCCGCTCCGAAGAACGGCGCGAGAACCGCCGCGGCGATCAGCATCATCCGGCTACGAGGTCGGACCGGGCCAGCCGGGACGCCGGACGACAGCGGACGCCGCGATCACGTTCCGGTCGGCCAGGGCTCCGAGGGCGGCTTCGGCGCCTCGGAACGGCGGCGGTACTCCAGGTGGAAGACGTGGTCGTTCTCGGCGCATCCCTCGGCCGACGCCTCGAGCTGGAGCGTCACGTGACGGATGCCGAACTTTTCGGAACAGATCCGCCGCAGACGGCGCAGCAGGACGTCGCGCTGTTCCATCGGCCATGTCGGGTCGGTCAGGATGTGGGCGGTCAGCAAGTCGTACCCCTGGGTGATGGTCCAGACATGGACATCGTGAATCAGCATCACCCCCTCCTCGTTCTCCAGCTCGCTGCACACCTCGTACACATCGATGTGGTCCGGCGCGCCCTCGAGCAGCACGTGGATGACGCGCGTGAGCAGTCGGAGCGTGCTCACCACGATGAGGACGGCGATCACGATGCCGACGAGCGGATCGGCGAGCCGCCAGTCGAACGCCCAGATCAGAGCGCCCGAGACGACGACGCCGACCGATCCGAACAGATCGGCCAGCACGTGCCGGAAGGCGCCTTCGACGTTCAGGCTGTCCCTCGCCGGATCGCGGAGGATCCACGCCGCCGCGAAGTTCACGAGGAGCCCGGCGACCCCGACCAGGAGCGTCAGCCCGCCCCGGACCTCCGGCGCCGTCTGGATCCGACCGAACGCTTCGACGAGCACCCAGCCGGCGATCGCGAGGAGCGCGAGCGAGTTCAGGAGCGCCGCGAGGATCTCGAGCCGCTGGTAGCCGAAAGTCCGCCGCACGGAAGCGGCCCGGCGGCTGAAGTGCATCGCAACCAGGGCGAGTCCGATTGCGGCGCTGTCCGCGAACATGTGCCCGGCGTCGGCGAGGACGGCGAGGCTTCCGGAGAGCACCCCGCCCACGACCTCCACGACCATGAAGCCGGCGATGAGCGCCAGCGCGGCGAGAAGGCGACGCCGGCTTCGGTGCCGGAGGCCGTGTCCGTGGTCGTGACCGGCGGCGCCGGGTCGGGAGTCCTTCTCGAGGGCGGCCATGGCGCGCTGCGTTCAGCCGGATCGCGACGGCGCGGCGTGAGCGTGCAGGTCATCCACGGGGTGGTGCTCGGAGACGACCGCCGCGAGGGCCGCCAGCACTTCGACCCGCTGGAGGCCCGCGGTCCGGCCGGCCGACGCCTTCCCTCCCGGCACCTGGACAGCCACGAGCGCGACGCCGATCGACGCCGAATCGGTCCGCATGTGGCCGGCGTGAGCCAGCAGCGCCAGGCTCCCGACGAGGACGCCGGCCGCTGTCTCGGCCACCATGAAGCCGCCGAGCAGCGGGAGCGCCCACAGCAGGCTGCGCCGGTTCGCGCGCCGCCGCCCCTCCGGATCGGCGCGGTGGTGAGGGGCCGTCACGAACCGGTCGCCGGACGGAAACCGGGGCCGCGGAGAACCCGCCCGGGAAGCTCGTCGGTGGGCTCGCCCTGTGCGATCACGGCAACGCCGTTCACGAACACCCACTCGATCCCGCTGGGATAGCGCTCGGGCTCCTCGAAGGTCGCCTCATCGCGGACCCGCTCGGGATCGAACAGGACGATGTCGGCGCGCATCCACGGCCGCAGCACGCCGCGGTCGGTCAGCCCCAGGCGGTTCGCCGGGGCCGAGGTCATCTTGCGGATCGCCTCCTCGAGCGTGAGCAGCCCCTCCTCGCGGACATAGCGGGCGAGAACCCGCGGATAGGTGCCGAAGGATCGCGGGTGGGGCTTGCCCATCGGCGTGCGCATCCCGGCGGCGAGCGCGCTCCCGTCCGAGCCGATGTGGGTGAACGGCTGCGCGAGCGCCTGCCGCAGGTTCGGCTCGGTGTTCCCGAAGGAGATCTGGAAGCCCTCCCCTTCCTGCTCCACGAGCAGGTCGAGGAGCCCCTCCTCCGGCGACGTCCCGCGCTCCGCGCCGAGGTCGGTGATCGAGAGCCCGTCCACCGCATCCCGGAACGAGCTCACGAAGGTCCGCCCCCACCGCGGTCGCTCGGCCTCGCCGGCGCGAAGCCCCTCGAGCAGGCGCGCCCGGTCGGCCGGGTCGGTGAGCCGCTCCAGCATCCGGGGAACCCCGCCCTCCTGCGCCCATCGCGGGAGCAGCGAGCGGAGATAGGTCCAGCCGGCGATGTAGGGATAGACGTTGCCGGTGACCTCGACGCCGGAGGCCCGCGCCTCCCGGATGAGCTCGGCGTACTCCGCGATCCGGGCGCTCGAGGTGGAGTTCAGGTGGTGGATCTCGAGCGGGGCGCCGGACTCGCGCGCGATCTCGATGCCCTCGCGGAGCCCGTCGAAGCCGCTGCGGAGGTGGCTCACGTAGAAGCCTCCGTAGCCGGCCGCGACGCGCGCCAGTCGGATGAGCTCCTCGGTGCTCGCGAACGCGTTCGGGATGTAGGCAAGCCCGCTCGCAACGGCGAAGGCGCCCTCCTCCATGGCCTGCGCGACGAGCGCCTCCATGGCTTCGAGTTCGGCCTCGGTCGCCGCCCGCTCCTCGTAGCCGATGACCGAGGCGCGCACCTGGCCGGACCCCACGTAGGAGACGACGTTCGGTCCCACGCCCGCGGCCTCGAGTCGGTCGAAGTAGCCGCCGAGCGTGGTCCAGTCCCGCTCGATGGGCGGGGCGACCATCATCGGATCGTCCACGGCCGGACCGAGCACCGGGCCCGCGGAGAGGTGCTCTCCCAGGACCTCCGTGGTCACGCCCTGGGCGACCTTGCTGAGCGCCCGCGGATCCACGATGAGCCCGTACTCCGAGTGGGCGTGCATGTCGATGAACCCGGGCGAGGCCGCCAGGCCGTTCGCTTCCAGGGTTTCGGCGGCTTCGGGGAGATCGGGGCCGATCGCCGTGATCGTGTCACCCGAGATCGCCACATCCGCCCGGTACCAGGGGCTCCCGGTCCCGTCCACCACGCGGACATCCCGGATCACCAGGTCCGCCGCGACCGCGCCTCCGGTGAGCGTCGTCCGCCCCTCGCAGCCGGCGAGTCCGAGACAGGCGATGACGGCGAGGAGAGAACCGCCGCTGTTGCGCGGGCGGGCCGCGAGAGCGAGCTCGATCATGCGTTCCTCCTCTCGTCCCGGGCAGATTCGTCCTGACGACGCCCAGGGTCGGTGCACTCTACGCGAGGTTGCGGCGGCGCCCGGTGCTGCCGCGGCGCGCCAGTCTGGAGCGCCCCTCTCTTTATGGAGCGCCACTCTCCAGAGTGGCAATTCGTATGGAGCGCCACTCTCCAGAGTGGCAATTCGCGGCCAGCGCATGGCGTTCGCGTCGCTCCGTGCCGGTCTGGAGACCGGCCAGTTCTCCCGGTGGGGGCTTCCATGGTGAGGCTGTCCGTGCCGGGCAGGGCCGCTACCGCGAGAACCGGCCCGGCGCGCCGGCAAGCGACGCGCCGTTCCGCCGGATGAACTAGAAGAAGCGGATGGAGTAGCTGATCCGGAACCCCCGGCCCATCTGGGCGGCGAGATCCTTGATCAGCGAGGTGTGGAGGCGGTACTCCGCATCCGTGATGTTGTAGGCCCGCAGCGAGATGTTCGAGGTCGTGCTGCGGCCGACGAAGACATAGGAAGCGGTGAAATCGAGCACTCCGTAGCCATCCGTCGTCGTCTCGCCGAAATAGACGCGGTTCATCGGAGCCGTCCACCGCAGCCGGGGCGCCAGGCGAAGGCGGCCAACCGGTACATCCAGACGAACCAGTCCGCCGAGCGGCGGAATCCGGGGCGCGTACTGCCCGTTCCCGAGCTGCGCATCCACATAGGAGACGTTCGCCACCAGTTCCGCGGGCCCGATGTTCAGGTGGCCTTCCGCTTCGAAGCCCTGGTAGGTGGCGTCCGACTGGAGGAAATCGAGGACCACGAGGCCGCCTTCTTCCTCGCCGTGGGCGGCGCCGAAGATGAAGTCGTTGATGTCGTAGCGGAAGGCGCTCACGCTGCCGGCCAGAAGCTCCGAGCTCTGACGCAGGCTGAGTTCGAACCCGAGGGACCGCTCCGGATCGAGGTTGGGGTTCCCGATCTCGAACGCGAGGTTCCCGACATGGGGGCCGAAGTTGTAGAGCTCCTCCAGCGACGGGCTGCGGGCGGAAAGACTCGCGGTGCCGACGAGCGCCAGAGAATCGCTCAGCGTGTAGCGCGCTCCCGCGCTCGCCGAGACGCCGAGGAAGTCGCGGTCCATGACGGCGGGCGCAACCCGCTCTTCCTCGTGCTCGCCCTCTTCCTCCTCGTGACCGTGGTCATGGCCGTGGTCGTGACCTTCGTGTCCTTCCTCTTCCTCCTCTTCGTGGGCTTCTTCCCCGTGGCCGTGGTCGTGCCCGCCGGTTTCGAGGCGTTCTCCGACGTCGTAGTCGTTCCGCTCCACCCGCGCGCCGAACAGCAGGGAAAGCCGGTCGGAGGTCTCGATCTCGTTGTAGGTGAACACCGCGAACGCGTTCTGCTCGGTCCGGGGGGCGAGAGCTTCTTCCCCCGCCGCCTCGTACTCGCGGAGATGACCCCACGCCCCCAGGCGACTCGTGACCCGGCCCGCCGGCTTCTTCAGCTCGCCGCGGAACACGACCGAGCGATTGTCGAAGTGGGTCGCGACGAACTCCTCACCGGTAGCCACGAACGTCTCCACCTCGTCCTGGTCGTAGTCGCTGTAGCGAACCGTGAACTCCGCCTCTTCGAAGACCATGCCGAGGTCGCGCACTCCGAAGTCCGTCCGGAACTGCCGCCGGTCCATGGTGACGTCCACGAGGAGCTCTTCGTCCGCATGGTCGTCCTCCTCCATCATTTCCTCGCCGTGATCGTGGCCATGGTCATGGCCGTGGTCGTGGCCATCGTCTTCGACCGCTTCCTCGGCCCCGTGGGCGCCGTGGTCGTGGGCCCCGTGGAACTCCCCGGCGAAAGGAACGCCGTATCGGGCATCGTCCACCCGGGTGCTCCCGGAAAACCAGAAACGGTCGCCGAACAACCCGAAACCGGCTTCGCCCTGGTCCATGGAGGAGTGCGTGTTCTCCACCACGCCGACGGGGGACTCGTAGTCGCTGGTGCGATTCGAGTTGCCGCCGCCCCAGGCGAACCAGCCGTTCCCCGCGGCCTGGAACCGGACGCCGCCGCGCCGGCCTTCATCCGCCGTCGAATAGTCGCCGAGCGCCTGGCCACGGAAGCCCGGGGGAGGTGAGTGGGCGAGGTGGGAGGCCATGGAGATCACGTTCACCGTGCCCCCGATCGCGCTGGATCCGTAGAGCAGGGTCATGGGACCGCGCACGACTTCCACGCGCTCCGCCTGAAGGGGATCCACCGGGACGCCGTGATCCGCCGACTGGCTCCCCAGGTCGCCGGTGCGGACGCCGTCTTCCATGATGAGAACGCGGTCGCCATCGAAGCCCCGCACGATCGGCCGGGCCGAGCCGGGCCCGAAACTGCGCATCGCGACGCCGGTGGAACCATCGAGCAGCTCGGCCAGGGTGCGCGCCGATTCGTTCTGGAGGTCGAGTCCCTCCATGGAGTGGACCGAGCCAAAGGTCTCGAGCGGCGAGGAATCGCTCGCCGAGGCGGTGACCGTGACCCGCTCGTGCATCCGGTGCCGCGACCCGAGGACGATGGGTTCGCTGATCTCGACGGCTTCCTCCTCTTCCGGGTCCACCGCGATCGTCCGGACCGCGCTCAGGAAACCGAGATCCACATGAACGGTGTAGGCCGCCATGTGCTCCACGAAGTCGAAGGAGAAACGTCCCTCCTCGTCGGTGTGGACGACCTGGTCGGTCTCGAGGAGCAGGACTTCGGCGTCCGCCGCCGGTTCTCCGGACTCGGCGATGAGGACGGTCCCGGAAAGCCGCGGATGGGCGCCGGCTGTCGCACCGAACAGCAGGACGCTCGCCGCGGCGAGAAGGGCGCGGCGCACAGGGAGACGCCGCGAAAGATGGGAGAGAGACGGAAGGGGGGAGCGGGATCGCCGCGGCATCACGGACCTCCTGTAAGGCCTGGGTGGCAGGAGGAACCGACCTTCCAGAGGCCCGCCGGCGGGGCCGACCGGTTCCTGACCGAGGATTCGCCAGCCGTTCAGGCCGGGGGCGCCCGCGGCGCGCCGGGGCTCGCCGCCGGCGCCGCCGGAGCAGGACAACCAGCCTCGGGGAGGCTCCGGGCCTCGCGCGCGGGAACGGGCAGCACCGGGCGGTCCGGAACGATGATCGCCCCGCCCGCGGAGACTTCGCAGACCCGGCAGGGGGACTCGGTCGGCTCCGGATGGTCGTGGGCGAACCCGACGAGCGACCCGACGAAGATCAACGTCAGGATCAGCGCCGCCGCCAGAACGGCTCCGACGGAGCGGGGCGAACCCCCGCGTTTCACTCTTTTCACAGCGAACCGACGATTATGACAGCCTCGAGCGGGAGGGCGGGGCCGCTACCGCGAGAACCGGTCCGG
>JAJEAO010000073.1 GCA_022822745.1 Acidobacteriota bacterium | reverse complement strand
CGAGGAACGGGGGACCCTCGAAGAGATGGTCGAGCCGTACCTCATCCAGCAGGGTTACCTCATGCGCACGCCCCGGGGGAGGGTCGCGACGGGAGCCGCGTGGCGGCATTTCGGCCTTGCCGCCCCCGCCACCCCCGATCTCTTCAGCGCGGAGCGGGCGCCGGCGGACGACCCGCGTCCCGACTGACTCTCTCCGCCGCGGTGCATCCGTCACCGGTCCCGGTGGCCGTCCCGTACGCGCGGTTCCGGGCTTGATGCCCGCTGCTGCGACCCGCATGCCGGCGGCGGAGAATCGCTTCCGGTCGCCCGCCCCGACCGCGTAGGCCGTCGGCCCGGTGATACAATGGCGCGATTAAATCGGACAGATCCTGTGCGGAAACATTCGATCACGAGAAGGACGGGCGAGCTCGTGATTGAGGCAATCGTGCGGACGGCCCGTATCGTCGCCGCCCGAGGGCGGTGGAACGGGTTCTCCCAACCCCTCATTCGCGGCTCGCGGCCGGGTCCCGGATCTCCGCGAACGGGCGCGGGCGGTACGAGATAGCGGATATTCGCGATGGGGGTCGATCTCTCTCTGTTTCGGCTCGTGCTCGGCGCGAGCGTCGTCGTTCAGATCGTGATGCTTCTCCTCCTCGTCACCTCCGTGGTGTCGTGGGCGCTCATCTTTCGCAAGCGAGGGGTGCTCGCCCATGCGCGGCGGGATGCCGCCGACTTCGAAAGCCGGTTCTGGTCCGGAACCGATCTCGTGTCGATGTACAACAGCATCAACGGCGCGGGCGCGGACCCGGGCGGCATGGGCAGCATCTTTCGCGCCGGGTTCCGCGAGTACGCCCGGCTCCGGCGTACCGGGATCGACCAGCGGGACGTGATCTACGGCTCCGAACGAGCGATGCGGGTGGCGATGCGCCACGAGGTCGACGATCTGGAGAGCCACCTCTCCTTCCTCGCGACGGTCGGCTCCACGAGTCCCTATGTCGGCCTGTTCGGGACCGTCTGGGGCATCATGAATGCCTTCCTCGCCCTCGGCAACGTGGGGCAGGCGACCCTCGCGATGGTCGCACCGGGCATCGCGGAAGCCCTGATCGCGACCGCGATGGGCCTCTTTGCAGCGATTCCGGCCGTCATTGCCTACAATCGCTACCTGAGCGACGTGGAATCGCTTTCCAATCGCTTCAGCACGTTCGTGGAGGAGTTCTCGACCATTCTCCAGCGCCAGCGGGTCGGCTGAGCCGGAGCGGCGGGAGTCGGGATGATGGCTTCGGATTCGCGCAGACGTCCGATGTCCGAGATCAACGTCGTGCCCTACATCGACGTGATGCTCGTGCTGCTGGTCATCTTCATGATCACCGCCCCCCTGCTCACCCAGGGCGTGAAGATCGATCTTCCCGATGCATCGGCCGAGGTCGTGGAGACGACCGACTCCGAACCCCTCATCGTCAGCGTGGACTCCGCCGGGCGCTACTTCATCAATTTCGGCGGAGACGAGACCGAACCGGTCGACGAGGAGACCCTGCTCAACCGCGCCGCGGCCCTTCTGCGGCACCGGCCCGACATCCAGGTCCTCGTCAAGGGCGACCAGTCCGTCGAGTATGGGGCGGTGGTGGTCGCGATGGCGATTCTCAAGGACGCGGGCGCCCCCTCGGTCGGCCTGTTGACGGAGCAGCCCAGCCCGGACGGATGAGAAGGGCCGTGCGCGAACTCCTCGATCAAGCCGGTCCCTACGTTCTCGCGATTCTCGTGCACGCCGCGGCCGCCGGGGTGCTCGTGCTTTCCGTCCAGTGGCCGGGAGTGAAGCGCTCGCCGATCGAGATTGCCGACGCGGTCCAGGCCACGGTGGTGGACGAGAAGCGGGTGCAGAAGGAGCTCGAGCGCATCCGCGATCACGAGACGGCGAAACGCCGCGAGGAAGAGGAACGCGCCGAGGTCGCGCGGGAGCAGCGCGAGCACGAGGAGCGCCTGCGCGAGGAAGCGGAGGCGGCGCGGCTGGCCGAGGAGGAGCTTCGCCAGAAGGCCGAGAGGGAGCGGCTGGCCGAGGAGGAGCGCCGCAAGGAGGCCGAGACGGATCGCCTGGCGGAGGAGCGGCGCCGGGTGGAGGCGAAGGTGGCGCGGCTGGCCGAGGAGGAGCTTCGTCAGAAGGCCGAGAGGGAGCGGCTGGCAGAGGAGGAACGCCGCAAGGAAGTCGAGATGGCGCGCCTGACGGAGGAGAAACGCCGCGAGAAGGCCGAGGCCGAGCGGGTGGCCGAAGAGCGGCGCCGGGTGGAAGCGGCGGCGGCCGCCCGGCAGGCCGAGGAACGGCGCCGCAGGGAGGTCGAGAATGCCCGGCGGCGCCAGGAGCTGGCGTTGGCGCGGCGCAAGGCCGAGGAAGAGCGCCGGGCGAAGCAGGCGGAAGCCGATCGCCGAAAGCGGGAGGAGGAGCGGGCCCGCCGGGAGCTCATGGCTCGCGAGCAGCAGCGGCTGGAGCAGGAGCGAAAGGCCATTTTCGCGAAGGCTCTCGAGGAGTATATTGGCGCCATCCAGTCGAGCGTGGCCAGGAACTGGCGTCGTCCCACCGGCGTTCCCCCCGGGCTGAAGTGCACGGTAAACGTGGTGCAGGCCACCAACGGAAAGGTCCTTCGCGTGGAGATCACCCAGAGCAGCGGCAACGTCGCGTTCGACCGTTCCGTCGAGCAGGCGGTCCTCGCCGCTTCCCCGCTGCCGCTGCCGAGGCACAAGACGGTGTTCGACCGCGAGATCATCTTCCTGTTCAACCCCAGGAGCTGATTGTGCGAAAGCTGCAAACCTGGCTGCTCTTCCTCGTCGCGCTCTTCGCGGGGTGGTCCGTTCCGGCGTGGTCCGCGCTCGAGATCGAGATCACCCAGGGTCTCGAGAGCGCGACGCCGATCGCAGTCGCGCGGTTCGGGCGGTCCGGTTCGGGGCCCGCTCCGCCGGAGTCGATCGCGACCATCATTGCCGCCGACCTTGCGCGGAGCGGGCGCTTCGCGCCGCTCCGGGAGCTGCCCCGGCACCCGGTACGCAAGGAGGACGTGCGATGGTCGGACTGGCGGCGCCTCCGGGTCGGGAGTCTCGTCATCGGGTCGATCGGCCAGACCCTGCGCGGCGGGGTCCGGGAGTACCAGGTCGAGTTCCGGCTCCTCGACACCTTCAGCATGTCCCAGCTCGCCGGCCAGCGCTTCCCCGGGGTGCGCCCCGACCAGTTGCGGTGGCTCGCGCACCAGATCAGCGACGAGATCTACTACGCCCTGACCGGGGAGAAGGGCGCGTTCGCGACCCGCATCGCGTACGTGACGGAGACCGCCGGACAGGAAGGCGAGATCGCCTACGCGCTCAACGTGGCGGACAGCGACGGGGGCAATCCGGTCGTCCTCCGGACCTCCCCGGACCCCATCATGTCGCCGGCCTGGTCTCCCGATGGGCGCTGGCTGGCCTACGTCTCCTTCGAGGGGGGGAGCTCCCGCATCATGGTGCAGGAGCTCGCGACGGGCCGTCGCCACGAGGTCACCGCCTTCCCCGGGATCAACGGAGCGCCCGCGTTCTCTCCGGACGGCCGGCGGCTCGCGCTCACCCTGTCGCGCGACGGCAGCCCCGACATCTACGTGCTGACTCTCGAGTCGAGGGAGCTGCGGCGCCTGACCAGCGGGCCGGGGATCGACACCGAGCCGGCCTGGTCGCCTGACGGGCGGACCCTCGTCTTCACCTCCAATCGGAGCGGAGGGCGGCCCCAGCTCTTCCGGATCTCCGCGGCGGGCGACGGCGCGCCCGAACGTCTCACGTTCGACGGCCGGTACAACGCGCGCGCGGCGTTCTCCCCGGACGGGTCCCGGCTCGCGTTCGTGCACGAGTCCGACGGCGAGTACCGGATCGCGGTCATGGGGATCGGGGACGAGAAGATCGAGGTGCTCACGAACGGAAGGCTTGACGAGTCACCGACCTTCGCCCCCAACGGGCGGCTGATCCTCTACGCGACGACCGAGCGCGGCCGGTCCGCGCTCGCGGCGGTCTCCATCGACGGCCGCTTCCGCCAGCGCCTGTCGATCGACGAAACCGGCGTCCGGGATCCGGCCTGGTCGCCGAGGCTGTCCCGGCGCTGATCCGGCCC
>JAJEAO010000044.1 GCA_022822745.1 Acidobacteriota bacterium | reverse complement strand
CGAGCTCGAGATCAGGGAAGCCGCGTAGGTCCCACCCCGCCCCGTCCGGCTCGCGAAGAGCCCCCGGGCGGGCGAACAGCGCTCCGCGGTCACCGAATCCTCGATCCGGGATCGCCCCCACCCCCGAGTTTCACGGAAAGCGATGTAGCCGCTCTCGACGAGACACGGAGAAGGAACCCCGGAATCGGAGAAGCACCGGTGCTGCCCGCGCTCAGGAGTCCGCTGGCGTGTCTCGGGGCTGCTCGGTTGCACGTTTGGTGGAACAAGGCCACAAATTATTGTGGGGCTGGCGTTCTCCGTCCACCCGTCTCTCGGAGCGGCGGGCGTCCCCGTCGCCGCTCGATTCGCCGGACGAGCCCTTGTGGTCCAGCGCGACCGGGCGGCCCACTCGCCCTTGCTTTACGTTGATTCCAACGTTTCGGTTTCGCACCCGAGTCGCCGGCTCGGCTTCGACGAGCCGGTGCATTCTCGACCGGGGGATCGGACCATCGCGTAACGCGCCGAGTCCTGGTCGGACTTGGCGAGCGGCGGCGGACCGCGCCCCTTGCCTCCGTCCGTGCACGCGTCCCTCCGGGTGGAGGGAGAGAGACTCATTCCTTGCAAGGAGCGACCACCGTGACTGCCGAGCCCGCGATCAGACCGAGAACGCCCAGCGAGATCTTCCCCGTGCTGAGCGAGGACTTCCGCCGCCGCGTGGTGAAGCGCGCCCTCAAGCACCGCTCCAAGTCCAAGGCGCTTCGCCGAGAACTCGGGGCCGGCCTGCGGCGTCTTCGGGTGGACGGATACCGGGACGCCAGCCGCGCGCCCCGGCCAAAGCTCCTCCAGCCGGTGCTGGAGGCGATCGGGCACCACGATCAGGACCTCGTCCGAGCCGTTCTCAATGCCTGGGTGGACGCGCACGGCGCGCTTCGCGGCCGGGCCGCCGAGCACCTTGCAGGCCGGGGCATGCCGGTGCCCGAGCCACCGGACGCACGCTTCGAGTCGTTCTGGACGGCCGAGGAGTGGCGGAGCGAGCGCGAGGCACTGGTGGCGGTCGACGGCACGGTCGACCGCGAGTCCGCCGGGCTGATGCTCTGCCTCCTCGCGCGGCGGTTCCCCGCACCGCCGCCACTGGCGTCCCCGCTCTTCCAGGATTGGCTCGGCATCCTGCAGGATCTCCCGCCCAACGCGCCCGAGTGGGAGGAGGCCGACACGCTCGTCAAGTGGATGGAGGACATCCGCCACGCGAAGCGGCGCGAGCTCTTCGACTGGTGCCGGGAGCAGATCGTGGGCCTTTGCCGCACCCTGCGGGAACGGTTCGGCGAGGAACTGCGCTACCTCGGGATCGACCCGGATCCCTGGCCCGGACTGGTCGAGGACCGGCCCGCGCTGACCGGATCGGCGCTCCCGCTCCTCGTCTACCTGGAAGTCACTCTCGAGGAGTACGGGCCGCTTCGTCCGCAAGCCCCCTCGCGGGCCGAGGAACTTGAGCGATCCCTGAAGCGCGGCGAGTGCGAGGACGCCATTCTCGGTGCGGTCGATGCGTGGCGGGAGCGCGTTGCCCGGCCCGATCCGCCAGCGGAGGACGCCTCGGGGAAGCGGGCCGGCGCCGGAGAGGCGCGCCCGGCTTCCGGGGCAGCGGACCACGCCGCTGCCGAGACCGAACCTGCATCGGGACCGCCCGGGGACGAAGACGATGCCACCCGGCGCGAGATCGAGGCCCTCCGCGAGGACCGAGAGCGCCTCGAAGCGGACAACCGGACGCTCCGAGAGGAGAAGGCGCTGGGAGGCGAGGAAGCCGGACGGCTCCGGGAGGAGGTGTCGCGAAGCCGGAGGATGGAGGAGCACTGGCGGCGCGCCTACGTCGAGGAGCGCAGGCAGGCCCGGACGCACGACGGCGAGCCGGTGGCGGCGGAGCCCGTGCGCACCGTCCGCGAGGCCATCGCCCAGGCGCGGGAGATGTTCCCCGACAGGCTGCTCATCAAGCTCAACTCCCGCTCGAACGAGGACACGCCCTTCGCGAACCCCGCGGAGGTGCTCGACGCGCTGGCGTGGCTCGCCACGGCGTACCGGAACGGACCGGCCGATCGGATCGGGGAGACCTGCCCCGGCTGGTTCTACAAGTCGAACCAGTCCGCTTCCACGATGGGGCAATTCCCGGACTGGTACCGGACCCGCGTCAACGGAACGGCGTGGAAGCTGGCGGCCCACCTCGGCAAGGGGACGAGCCACGACCCGCACCACACGATCCGGATCGCCTTCGCCTGGGACGAGCCGAACGAACGGGTCATCGTCGGATTCGTCGGCCTGCACCAACGGAACCGGGCCTCGTAGATGGGGTGGCGAGACGCACGCGGCAGCGAGTCGGCGCGGCACCGATGGCGCGGGCCGACAGGTCTGGAGGCGCGCTTCCGTTTCGGCTCGCCGATGGCCTTCCCGCACGGGATCACTGGACGGGAGCGACCCCCGGGGAGGGTGTACGGGATGTGCACATCCCAACCCTCCGCGATGCCCGCACTGGGCATCGGAAGAGGGGGGGCCTCCCGTCCACGGCCTTGA
>JAJEAO010000059.1 GCA_022822745.1 Acidobacteriota bacterium | reverse complement strand
GCGCCCTGCCGGCGCGCCGGGCTCCCGCCCGGCAAGGGGAGCGCGAAGCCTGCCGTGAGTGGTGGCGATGGAGCAGGGCGGCATCTATCGTTCCCGGGATCGTGGAGCAACGCGCCATGCAGCCGGCCCTCGGGATCTGCGCCGCCGTCCTGCTCGCCGGCGCCGCGGGCGCCCAGCAGCGGATCGAACCCAGCGAGGGGCTCGAGCCGAGCGCGGCCCTCGCGCTCCCCCTGCTCCTCGACTTCGACATCTCCGCCGACGGGCGCCGCGCCGTCGTCGCAGTCGCCACCGGGAACCGTTCGACCCTCTTCCTGACCGCGCCGGGCGCCCGCCCCGGTCGGCTCACCGAGGGACGACGCTGGGATTCGGCGCCCCGTTTCCTCGGCGAAGGACTGAGCATCGTCTTCGTCTCCGGTCGAAGTCCTCGCGGCGACGAGCCCGAGACCGGACGCCTGTTCCGGCTCGAGCCCGGCGGCGAACCCGAGCCGCTCACCCCGCCGGAGCTCGAGATCCGGTCGCCGGCGCCATCGCCGGACGGGGAACGGATCGCCTTCCTCGCGCGCTCCCGTCCACCCGACCGCCGGCGGCGGGATCGTCGCGCGGCGCCCGGGACCGGCTTCGACGTGTGGGTGCTGGATGCGGCGTCCGGAGCGGCGCCCGTCCGCTGGAGCCGGAGCCCCGGGGACGAGGGAGCTCCGAGCTGGTCGCCGTCGGGGGACCGCCTCGCCTACCTGGCCGACGAACCCGACGCCGACCGCCGGGCGGTGGCGATCTCCTCCGGCCCGGACGAGGTCGCGTTCCTCCCGCCGGCGGACGAGGCCGGCCGACCGCGCGGGACGCCGGCGTGGACGCCGGACGGCGGCGGGCTGGCGTGGGCGGCGGGGGCCGCCTGCTCGCCGCAGTGCGGCGAGGCCGGGGATCCGGGCTACGACGAGCTGCGGTTCGCCGACGCCGAGGGAGACACCGCTTCCTCGCGTCTCCTCGCCGCCGACGGGGATCTCTCCGAGCCGCGCTTCGGACCCGGCGGCGAGGAAGGCCTCGAACTGGCCTGGCTCGCATCCGGCCGGGGGAGCCGCCGCATCCACCGGGCGCGCGTCAACCGGGGGGACGGCGGCCGATGGGAACTCGCCGGCCGGATCCGGATCGTGACCCGGGGCGCCGGAATCCACGAGGGACTCCGCTGGGCCCGGGACGGCTCGCGCCTCTTCGCCGTCCATGAGAGCGCGGCGTTTCCCCGCGACGTCTGGTCGTTTCCGGTGGCCGGCGGTCGCGAGCGGATCAGCGAGACCCTGTTCCCGGAGCTCGATGTCCGCACCTTCTCCCGGCCGGAACGGGTGGAATCGCAAGCAGCCGACGGGCCGGTGGTCGAGTCCCTCCTCTATCGCCCGGTCCGGTCGGGAAGCGGCGCCCGGGACGCCCCGCTGCTCCTCCTTCTTCGCGGCGCCCGGGGCGCCGGCTGGCGGACGGACTGGCGGGACGGATTCGATCCCGTGGTCCAGCTCCTCGCCCGGCGCGGCTACGCGGTGCTGACGCCCGGGCTCCGGGGGAGCCGGGGGCGGGGGGACGCCTTCGCTGAAGCGAGCCACGGCGACTGGGGCGGCGGCGACCTCGACGACCTGGTGGCGGCGGCCGAAGCGGCGGCCGCGCTTCCCGGGATCGGCCCCGACCCGCCGTGCCTGCTCGGGGTCGGCTACGGCGGCTTTCTGACCCTCGCCGCGCTCGCCCGCCACCCGGACCGGTTCGGGTGCGGCATCGAGGCGCTGGGCGCGGCCGACTTCGAGCGGCTCCACCGCGTCCTCGACCCGGCGCGGCGATCGGCGCTCGAACGCAGCCTCGGCCCGCTGCGCGGCAACCTGGAGCGCTACCGGCGGCTCTCCCTCACCGGCGAGGGCGGGCGGATCACGGCGCCGCTCCTGTCGTTTCACGGCGAGGAGATCCCCGAGGCCCCCTTCGCCGCCAAGGCGGACTTCCTCGCCGAGCTGCGGGCGCGTCCTTCCTACCCGCTGGTCGAGCTCCACTTCCGCGGGGACATGGGCCGGGCGCTGCTCCGCTGGGAGACGGACCGGAACGCGGTCCACGCCTTCATCCTCCGGGCGCTGGAGTTCCTCTCGCTCCACCTCCCGACGGGCTGATCGGCGGGTACAATTCGCCGCGTGGCAACCGATGTGATCATGCCCCAGATGGGGGAGAGCATCACCGAGGGAACGATCACCCGGTGGCGCTCCAGGACTGGCGACGCGGTCGAGCGGGACGACCCGCTGTTCGACCTCGCAACCGACAAGGTGGACACCGAGGTGCCATCGCCGGTGACCGGCCGACTGGTGGAGATCCTGGTCCAGGAGGGCGAGACGGTGGAAGTGAACACCGTCGTCGCCCGGATCGCGGCCGAGGGCGAGTCCTGGGAGCCGGGCGAGTCCGCCAACGAGAGCGCTGCGCCGGAGGCGTTCGGGAACGGCGCCGCGCCGGAGGAACCCGACGAGCCCGGAGACGAGGCCGCCGCGACCGGGACCGCGGAGGCGCCGCGGCGGAAACGTCGGCCCCGGAGTTCCCCGCTCGTCCGGCGCATGGCGCGGGAAAACGGCGTGGATCTGACCGAAGTGCCCGGCACCGGGAAAGGCGGTCGGATCACGAAGCAGGACATGCTCGACTGGATCGAGAGCCGGGCGTCCGCCCCCGCTCCCGCGCCCGAGCCGGCGCTCCCGGAGCCCCCCGTTCCGGTGGAGCTGCCGCCGAAGCCGACGCCCCCGACGGAGGCCGAGCCTGCTCCGACCCCGGTTCCCGCGCTGCCCGGCGACCGGACCGAGCCGATGTCCCGGATGCGCCGCACGATCGCCGAGCACATGGGCCGCTCCCGCCGGACTTCGGCTCATGTGACCACGGTCTTCGAAGTGGACCTGACCCGGGTGGTCGCGATCCGCGCCGCCGCGGCGGCCCGCTTCGAGGAGCGAACCGGCGTCAAGCTGACGCTGACGCCGTTCTTCGCCCGCGCCGCGGTCGAGGCGCTCGGCGACTTCCCGACCCTGAACGCCTCCATCTCCGGCGACGAGGTCATCTTCCACCGGTGCGTGGGCCTCGGGATCGCGGTGGCGCTGCCGGAAGGCCTGATCGTGCCGGTCGTCGAGCGCGCCGACGAGCGCAACTTCGTGGGACTCGCCCGCGGCATCCACAACGTCGCCAGCCGCGCCCGCTCCGGCACTCTCCAGCCCGAGGAAGTCGCGGGAGGCACGTTCACGATCACGAATCCAGGCCCGTACGGCGCGCTCTTCGGAACCCCGATCATCGCCCAGCCCCAGGTGGCGATCCTCGGCGTGGGCGGCGTGCACAAGCGCCCGGTCGTCGTGGAAGGCGATGCGATCGCGGTCCGATCCATGGTCTTCCTGGCGCTCTCGTTCGACCACCGGCTGATCGACGGCGCGGTCGCCGACCAGTTCATGGCGGCGGTCAAGCGCCGGCTCGAGGACTGGCCCGACAGCGAGCCGTGAGCGCCGGAGAAATCCCCCTCCCGGTTCTCGGGACGGCGTCCCCGCCGTCCGGAGGAGTCCGCCGGGGCCCCCGGCCCGACTGGCTCCGCGTCCGCCTCCCCTCGGGACCGAACTGGTCCCGCCTCCGGCGGCTCCTCCGGTCGAAGAGCCTGCACACCGTCTGCGAGGAAGCCCGCTGCCCGAACCTCGCCGAGTGCTGGGGCGAGGGCACCGCCACCTTCATGATCCTCGGCGACATCTGCACCCGGTCGTGCCGCTTCTGCGCGGTGACCAGCGGACGCCCGACCGGACTCGATCTCGAGGAGCCGGAGCGGGTGGCCGACGCGGTCGAGGCGATGGGGCTGCGCCACGCCGTGATCACTTCCGTGAACCGGGACGACCTCGACGACGGCGGCGCGCGGATCTTCGCCGAGACGATCCGCGCGGTCCGGCGACGGATGCCGGAGACAACGATCGAGACCCTGATCCCCGACTTCCGCGGCGACCGGAAAGCCCTCGGAACCGTGATGGAAGCCGCCCCCGAGATCCTGAACCACAACGTGGAAACGGTGCCCCGGCTCTACCGGCGGGTGCGGCCGGGAGCGCGCTACCGGTGGTCGCTCGGGATTCTCGAGGAGGCGAAGCGGCTCCACCCGGAATCGCTGACCAAGACCGGCGTCATGCTCGGGCTCGGGGAGACAGCGGAGGAGCTGGACGCGCTCATGGAGGATCTGGTCGGATCCGGCGTGGACATCCTGACTGCGGGGCAGTACCTGCGCCCGACCCCGAACCACCTGCCGGTCGAGCGGTACGTCCCGCCGGCGGAGTTCGACGACCTCGCCGCCCGGGGCCGGGCCATCGGGCTGCGCCACGTGGAGGCGGGACCGCTCGTCCGATCCTCGTACCACGCCGCCAACCAGATCCCGGGGGACGCCCGGGCCGCGGCGATCCGGCCGGTTCAGTAGCGGAGCAGGCGCCGGCAGGCGGCCAGAACCCCGTCGGCGCTCGGCAGGACCGCATCCTCCAGCTCCCCCGCGTAGGGGATCGGGGCATCGGCGGCGGCGACCCGGAGGATCGGAGCGTCCAGATCCTCGAAGCCGTGCTCGGCCACCCGGGCCGCCACTTCGGCCCCGAAACCCAGGTTGCGGTGGTCCTCGTGGACGACGACCAGACGGCTGGTGCGCCGCACCGAGTCGAGGAGCCCCTCTTCGTCGAGCGGCGCGAGCCAGCGCAGGTCCACGACCTCGGCCTCGACGCCGTCCTCGTCGGCAAGCCGGTCGGCGGCGGCGAGCGCGAGTCCCACGGCGGCGCCGTAGGCCGCGATCGTCACCGCGTCCCCGCGCCGGCGGATCGCGACCCGCCCGGGGGGCGCGAGTTCGGGCGCGGCGGCGAACTCGGCGTCCGGGAGCCTCAGGCTGCGGTAGAGCCGCTTGTGTTCGAGATAGAGCACGGGATCGTCGTCCCGGATGGCGGCGCGCAGCATCCCGGCGGCGTCGCTGACGGTCGCCGGCGCCGCGACCTTGAGGCCCGGCGTATGGGCGAAGGCCACCTCGAGGTTCTGGGAGTGGAACGGGCCGGCGCGAACCCCTCCGCCGGCGGGGCCCCGCAACGTGAGCGGGACGCCGTCCCCGGTGCGATAGCGGCACCGGGCGGCGAAGTTCGTGATCATGTTGAACGCGCTGGCGGCGAAGTCGAGGAACTGGTACTCCACGACCGGTCGAAAGCCCTCGAGGGCGGCCCCGACCGCGACCCCGGTGAAGCCCTCCTCGCTGATCGGCGTGTCGAAGACCCGGTCCGGCCCGAAGGAGTCGAGCAGTCCCTCGGTGAGGCGGAACGCCCCGCCGTAGCGTCCGATGTCCTCCCCGAGAAGGAGCACCCGGGGATTCCGCTCCATCTCGTCGCGAAGCGCCCGGCGAATCGCCTCCAGGTAGGTGACCACGACCGAACCCTACGCGGGAGAGGACCTCGACGCCGCCTCGAGGAAACCGGGAGGGGCGGGCGCGAGGCGACGATCGAACCGGCGGGCGAACGCGTCGGCGACCCGGTCCGCCACGCGCCCGAGCGGGAAGGCTCGACCCGCTTCCCTCTCGAGCGAGGTGACGCGGCAGCCCTCGATCCCGCAGGGGACGATCCGGGAGAACCACCGCAGATCCGTGCTCACGTTGACCGCCACCCCGTGCGAGGCCACCCAGCGCGAGACCCGCACTCCGATGGAAGCCAGCTTGCGCTCGCCGCACCAGACTCCGGTCCAGCGGGCGCGGGGACGGGCCCGGACCCCGAGGTCCGCGGCGGCCTCGATGACCACCCCCTCGAGGGCCCGGAGGTAGGCGTGAAGATCCTTCCGCCAGCCCGACAGGTCGAAGACCGGATAGATGACGAGCTGCCCGGGCCCGTGGAAGGTCACATCGCCGCCCCGCTCCGTGAGGCACACTTCGGCGCCGGCGGCGCGGAGGCGATCCTCGGACTCCAGGAGGTGCTCGCGGCGAGCCATCCGCCCCAGCGTGAACACCGGCGGATGTTCGGTGAGCAGCAGCAGATCGGGGATCTCGCGCCGCTGGCGGCGCCGCACGAGCTGCCGCTGGAGCGCGACGCCGTCGCGGTAGTCGAGCGGCCGCCGGTCGAGCCGCCAGACCGGAGACGCGGACCCGGCCATGTTCCGCCGGCGGTCAGGCGTGGAGCGGAGCCCCGAGCGCGGCGAGCGCCGCCTCGGCGACGGCTTCGGAGAGGGTCGGGTGCGGATGGACGCTGCGCGCCAGGGATTCCAGCGTGGCCTCGTGTTCGAGCGCGACCACGGCCTCGGCGATCAGATCGGTCGCGTGGGGCCCCACGATGTGGACGCCGAGAACCTCCCCGTAGCGCGCCTCCGCGACGACCTTCACGAATCCATGCAGGTCGCCGAGGATGTTCGCCTTGCTGTTCGCAGCGAACGGGAAACGGCCCACCCGCAGCTCGTGTCCGGCTTCCCGGGCCGCTTCCTCGGTGAGCCCCACGGAACCGACTTCGGGAACGCAGTAGGTGGCGGCGGGCAGGCGTTCGCGGCGCAGCGGCGCGGCCGGACGCCCGGCGATCGCCGCGACCGCGCTCTCCGCTTCCGCCGACGCGACGTGGGCGAGCTGAGGGCTCGCCACCACATCGCCGATCGCGTAGATCCCCGGGACCGCCGTCCGGCACGAGCCGTCCACGGCGAGGAAACCGCCCCGGTCGGTCTCGAGCCCGACCGTCCCGAGTCCGATGCCCGAGGTCCGCGGCGCCCGGCCCACCGCCACCAGCAACCGGTCGTAATCGGCGGAAGCGACTTCGTCCCCCACGCGGTAGCGCACGCGGACTCCGTGATCCGACACGTCCGCCCCTTCCACCCGGGCCCCGGTATGGACGCCGATCCGCTGCCGCCGGAACGCTCTCCGGACGACCTCCGAGACCTCGGCGTCTTCAAGCGGCAGCACCCGGGGCAGAACCTCGAAGAGATCCACGGCCGCGCCATAGGAGCGGAACATGGACGCGAACTCGCAGCCCACCGCCCCGGCGCCGATGATCCCCAGCCGCAGTGGACACTCCGGCAGCGAGAACATCTCGGCGTTCGTCACGACCCGCCGCCCGTCCACCGGGAGGAACGGGAGGGTTCTCGCGGTCGAGCCGGTGGCGAGGAGGACGTTCCGGGCGGACAGCGTGACCCCGGCCGGGGCATCCACCGCGACCCGGCCCGGTCCGGCGAGCCGGCCCCTCCCGTGGAAGGTCGTGACCCCGGCGCGACGGAAGAGGAGGCGGATCCCGCCCGACAGCTTGCCGATGACCCGTCGGCTGCGCCGCTGGAGCCCCTTCCAGTCGAGTTCGGGAGCGCCCACGACCACGCCGTGGGCCTTCGCGCCGCGGATCTCGTCGAGGAGCGCCGCGGTGTGGAGAAACACCTTGCTGGGGATGCACCCGACATGGAGGCATGTTCCGCCGAACTTCGCATCCTTTTCGACGACCGCGGTCCGCAGCCCGGAGGCGGCGGCCTTGAGGGCGGCGACGTACCCGCCGGGACCGCTCCCGATGACGCAGACGTCGAACACGCCGTCCACCGACGCCGGACGGCCGCGCGAATCGCTCACGACTCGGCGGACTCCGGACGCGCCGGGACGAGCGAGAGGTTCAAGACGGGCGAAATGTTACGCCGGAAACGGTGATCCTCCCGGCCCGAGGGGTCTGATAGCATCTCCGGCCGAGCGGGCGGGGCGCGCGGTCTCCGTTCCCGGTGCCGGCCCCGGCCCGCCAGCGCCTCGATGAGCAAGCCGGCCCCGCCTCGGACTGACCGGGGCGGGCCGTCCCCGCCGCGGCGGGTGCGGATCCCGGACGAGTCGTTCCATGCGCGCCGCCGGGGCGCCCCGCCGAACCGGCCTCCGACCCCACCCGAGCCGAGAGTCTTCCGGCCGATCCGGCTCCCGTCGCGGGGAGCGTCGGGAAACCCCAAGATGACACCAGTCCAGCGCGAGCGGCTCGCCCGCCAGAAACGCTTCCAGAAAGCCCTCGAGCAGGCTCCGCTCGCCCGCGGCCTCGGACTCCGGCTGGATTACGCCGATGACGGCGTGAGCCGCATCCATCTGCCCGGGGTGACCCGGAACACGGAGCCCGGTCCCCTCGAGGGCGGCGTGGTGGGAACCCTGTGCGTCGCCGCCGGGCACTTCGCCTCGGCGTCCATCGCGCCCACGGTCGGAATCCGCCTCGTGGAGTACAAGGTGAACATCCTCGGCGTGGTCCAGGGGGATCTGCTCGCGATCGGCGAGGTCGTCCGGAAGGGCCGCACCCTCGTCTCCTGTCGGGTGGAGATCGTCGAGGACAACGATCGCGTGGTGGCCGTCGGGCTCGTCACCTACCTGCTGCAGCAGACCTGACCGCCGTCCCGTCCGGCTCCCACCAGCGGTCCTCGGGCGTCACCGGCGGGCACCGCTTGTGCGCCGTCATCCGGTAGAGGCGCTCGATCCGGTCCGCGACCACGCTCCGGACGGGCTTCCCCTCGAGGTAGTCGTCAATCTGGTCGTAGGTGAGCCCGAGGGCCTCCTCATCCGGCAGCCCCGGCCGGAGATCCTCGAGATCGGCGCTCGGCCGCTTCGCCACCAGGTCCCCGGGAAGGCCGAGATGGGCGGCGAGCCGCCGCACCTGACGCTTGGTCAGGCCGAACAGGGGCGTCAGGTCGGCGGCGCCGTCGCCGAACTTCGTGAAGAAGCCGGTGACCGCTTCCGCGGCGTGGTCGGTTCCGACGACCAGACCCCCCTCCAGATTCGCGAGGTGGTACTGCGCCGCCATGCGCATCCGCGCCTTCGTGTTCCCCCGGGCGAAATCGCGGGCGCCCCGGGAACGCGAGGCGAGCCGCTCGGCCGGCAGCGCCGCTTCGAGCCCCCGGACGCCGTTCTCGATGTTCACGCGAACCAGCTCGGTGGGCCGCATCCATTCCAGGACGCGCCGGGCGTCGGCGGCGTCGCGCTGAACCGCGTACGGGAGCCGCGCCGCGACGAACCGCAGGTCATCCCCCCCGCCGGCCGCCACCGCGAGGGAACACAGCCGCCCGCAGAGCGCCGAATCCACCCCTCCGGAGACGGCGAGCCACAGCGTCCGCTGCCCGGTGGAGGCGAGGTACCGCCTCAGGAAGCCCACCCGCCGGCCGATCTCCCGATCGGGTTCGATCCGGGGACGCACTTCGAGGGCCCGGAGGATCTGCGGATCGGCGCGCCGCACGCTCACCGGCTCATTATCGGCCACCGGCGCATCGGGTTTTCGGGACCCGGTCCAAAATATCGGATGCATCGTCCTCGAGAGCCGGTTGACAAGGCTCGGCAAGGGGCAGGAGAATCAGCGGCTTAGGCGGCAGCATCCACCGATGCCGGTTGGTTCGGTCCTTGCGGCCGGGCTGAACCGAATCGGCGCTGCGCTGGCGCCCTCCCCACGGGGAACCCCTCCATCAGACCGGCGCTCCCTCCCCAGGGAGCCGGCCGGACCGGGCCTGGACCCACGCCAATCAAGGAGACAACGAACCCATGAAACCGAGACTGTTGCGACCCGCGGCGATCGTCGCGCTTCTCCTCCTTCCGGGGTTCGCCTTTTCGCAGATCACTGCCGGGCGACTCGACGGCGTTGCGAGCGACGAACAGGGCCTCGTGCTCCCCGGAGTCACGGTGACCCTCGAATCCGACGCCCTCCTCGGCAGCCGCGTGGCGGTGACCGATGTGGACGGCTCGTTCCGCTTCCAGGGCCTCCCCGCCGGCAGCTACACGATGACCTTCGAGCTGTCGGGATTCGGCACGGTGGTCCGCGAGGACGTCTCGGTCATCACCGGCCAGACCTTCACGGTGAACCAGACCCTCTCGGTGGCGGCGGTCGCCGAGACGGTGACGGTCACCGGGGAGTCTCCCGTCGTGGACGTGAAGTCCAGCCGCTTCGGCGGGACGTTCGACAACACGGCGATCCTCGAGGTGCCGAACTCCACCGACCCGCACGCGATGCTCGCGCTCACCCCGGGGATCCGGATGCGGGGCTTCGACGTGGCTGGCTCGCACAAGGCGCAGCAGTCCGGCTTCGACGCCTTCGGGCTCCGGAATCAGAACCGGATCGTCATTGACGGCGTGGACTCCAACTTCTCGACCGGCGGCTTCGGCTTCTACATGGACAGCCTCACGGTGAACCAGTTCAACATCTCGAACGCGGGCGCCGATGTGGAAAACGCCTGGGCCGGCAACACGATCGTGATGGACATCAAGACCGGCGGGAACGACCTGTCGGCGCTCCTCTACGCCGACTACCTCGGCGAGGGGTTCGTGGGAGAGAACCTCACCTCCGCACTCGAAGAGCGCGGCGCGGGAACGAACCACATGCTCACCTACTGGGAGGCCCACGCCGATGTGGGCGGGCCGATCCTGCGGGACCGGGCCTGGTTCTTCCTCGCCTACAACAACAACCTGACCCACCGGGCGATCTCCGGACTCGACCCCGAGGTGATCAAGGAGGAGGCCATCCTCCGGAACTACTACACCAAGGTCAACTTCGCGCTGTCCGAGAAGGACGAGCTGATCGGCTACAGCCAGTGGGGTCTCAAGAACCGGCCGAACCGCGGCATCAACGCGATCAACTCGCCGGATGTGCGGCTCGCGCAGGACTCCTGGACCTGGGTCCACAAGGCCGAGTGGCAGCGGGTCTGGTCCGACCGGGCCTTCTCGAACGTCAAGGCGATGTACTACGGCGTCACCTGGCCGATGGTCCCGGCAGTGGACCCGGGCACGAACCCGCCGCGGATCGACGTGGACACTTCCCGGCGCACCGGAGCCGGCGTCTGGCCGTTCACCTACGACAAGGAGCGGCCGCAGTTCATCGGGATCCTGAACTACTACATCCCGGATGCGGCGGGGAGCCACGACCTCAAGTTCGGCGTGGACTACATGGAGGATGCGCGGCTCTTCTTCTCGAACATCGAGTCGGGCGCGATCCAGTACCGCGACCGCTCCAGCCTGATCTCCCCGTCGAACCCGATGGGCGCTTCCGAGATCCTGTTCACGAACGTCCCGACGGCCCGCTCCGACACCCGCGATCGGAACCTCCACTTCTTCGCCCAGGACACCTGGCAGATCAGCCCGCGCCTGACTCTGACCGCCGGGGTCCGGATCGCGCACCAGCACGGCTACTACAACTCCTCCGACCTCGCGCCCGAGTATCCGGAGTTCTTCCTGAGCGGCGTCTCGATCCAGGAGAAGGCCATCTTCACCTGGAACGACTTCTACCCGCGCTTTGCCCTGACCTACGACGTGACCGGCGAGGGCCGCACCGTGATCAAGGCCTCGGCGAGCCGCTACACCCACAACGTGGGGCCGGACGGTTTCGTGAGCGCGAACCCGGCGGCGCGGCACCAGGTCATCTTCGAGTTCAACGACCCGAACGGCAACGGAATCTATGACGGGCAGAACGAGCTGGGCGCCCTGCTCAGCCAGTCCTCCGGCACCGGCCTCCCGGTGGGCCGGGTCGAGGGCGGCCTCCCGGTGGACCTGGGCACGAAGCGCTACTACGACGAGATCACCGCCTCCTTCGAGAGCGAGATCATGCCGGAGACGAACTTCCGCCTGTCCTATGTGCGCAAGATGGACCGGGGCGTCTTCGACACCTACCGGCCGGCGTTGCTCGACGCGCTGATCCACAGCTCGATCCTGTGCGGGGATGAAGTCTTCCCCTGCCCGACCGTGGACGGTTTCGGCACGATCACGACCCTGACCCGGCCTCCCGAGGGGACTTCCACCGCGAACGAGGTGCGGACCGGTCCTTCCGGGTTCGACTGGAACGACTACGACAACATCGAGACGGGCCTGAGCCGCCGGTTCCGCAGCGGGCTGTTCCTCCAGGGCAGCTTCCACTACCAGTGGCGGAACGAACTGGTCTGCTGCGGCAGCAGCGGCAGCGCCGACACCCAGGCCGACCCGTGGACGCTCGGCATCCAGGGCAGCGGCCTGAACTGGAACTCGGCGGTGAGCACCCGCCAGGAGCACTCGAACTGGAACCTGAAGGCGATCGGCCGCTACGACATCCCGAACGTTCCGGTCGCGCTCTCCTTCCAGTACCGGGCGCAGAGCGGCTGGAACTACGCTCCGCTCCTCCCGGTGCCGATCCCGGGGGCCGCGGGCACGAACCAGGTCCCGCTTTCCGACATGACCGAGCGCTCGGACGACGTGTACATCCTCGACCTCCGCGCCGAGGTGAACCTCTCGTTCTGGGATCGCGACCGGCTGTCGCTCTTCTTCGACGGCTTCAACATGACGAACGCGAACCCGGTGCTGAACCAGATCATCCGCGCCGGCTCCGCCTACGGCACGGTGATCGGCTTCCTCGAGCCGCGCACCTTCAAGATCGGCGCCCGCTACCAGTTCTAGCCAGGACTCCGGGCGCCAACGGGCGGTGGGGCCTTCGGGCCCCGCCGCCCTTTTTCGTTGCCGGCGCCAGCTCGCGCGCCCGGGATTCCCGCCGGTCGCCCCGGTGCCCACGATCTCGGCTGTGTCACAAAGACCCCGGAATCTGTGACGAGATATGGTGGATTGACCCGGGTATTCGAGTGATTTCGAGGCACATCCTCCACGACTTCCGCCGGTGGCGCGCCCGCGCGGACCGCAAGCCTCTCGTGCTCCGAGGCGCCCGCCAGGTCGGCAAGACGACCGCGGTGAACCGGTTCGGAACCGAGTTCCGGCAGTTCGTCGCCCTGAACCTCGACCACGCCGCCGACCGGGAGATCTTCGACCACGAGCTCCCCCTGGATCGGACGCTCGAAGCCATCTTCTTCACCTGCGGCGGCGACCCCACCGAGCCGGACACCCTCCTGTTCCTCGACGAGGTCCAGAACTCACCGCACGCGATGCGGCTCCTCCGCTACTTCGCGGAGGAGCGACCGGACCTCCCGGTGATCGCCGCCGGATCGCTGCTCGAAGTGGCGCTCGACCGCCACCGGGCCAGCTTCCCGGTCGGTCGAGTCGAGTTCCTCTGGCTCTATCCCCTGACCTTTGCGGAATACGCAGCCGCGGCGCACGAAGGATCCGGCGACGCGCTCGCGGAGACCCCGTGCCCCGACTACGCCCTGGGGCCAGCGCGACGACTGTTCCTCGACTACGCGCTGGTGGGCGGGATGCCCGAGATCGTGTCCTCCTGGCTGAACCGGCGCGATGTCCGGAATCTGTCGCGGCTCTACGAGGGCCTCCTGGTCTCGTTCACCGACGATGCAGGCAAGTACGCGCGCAGCCCGGCGCAGCTCACGCGCTTTCGACACGTCCTCGAAACCGCTCCGCTCGTCGCCGGGGAACGCATCACCTACCAGGGGTTCGGCGCTTCGAACCGTCGCTCGCGCGAGATGGCGGAGGCGCTCCGCACACTCGAGCGGGCCATGCTGCTCTACCTCCTCCATCCGACGACCGCCACCGCTCCACCCGCGCTTCCGGACCGGCGCAAGTCCCCGCGGCTCCTGTTCCTCGACGCCGGTCTGGCGAACTACCGCGCCGGACACCAGGCCGGGCTCCTGCGAACCGGTCACCTCGCCCCCGGCTACCGCAGCCGTCTGGTGGAACATCTCGTCGGTCTGGAGCTGCTCTCCACCGACCGTCACACCGCCCGAAAACCGCGCTTCTGGGTCCGGCAGCGATCCCGGGCGACGGCGGAAGTGGACTACCTGCACCCCTACGGAAACCGCCTCATCCCGGTCGAAGTGAAATCGGGCAGGAGCGGCGCGCTGCGCTCCCTCCATCAGTTCATGGAGCGCGTGGATCACGACCTGGCCGTACGTCTCCGGGATGGAGGCATCCATCATCTCCATCCGGCGAAGACCGCGACCGGACGGAAGTTCCGGCTGCTGAACCTGCCGTACTTCCTCGCTCACCGGCTCGACGCCCATCTCGAGTGGGCCGAGGGCCAGAGTCTCTGATCGGCGACAGTCCGCTCAGCGGCGGCGGAGGGCGAGGACGCGCTCGTTCGCGGGATCCAGTTCGTGGGCCTGGTCGAGGAGCCGGCCCGCCTCCGCCTCGTCCCCGAGCACGAGGCGGGCGGTGGCGAGAAGCACGAGCAGATCCGCATCGGGAGCGCGCAGCTCCATCGCCCGGAGGAGCGGCGCCACCGCCCCCTCGAAGTCGCCGCTGCGGACCCGGGCCTCCCCCAGGCTGCGGGCGGTGTCGTAGCGGTCCGGATGAACCTCGAACACGGGGGCGAGGAGTTCCACGACGCGGGGAACCTGCGCGGGGTCCTCGCCCCGGAGCAGGAGCCCGCCGAGGAACTCGAGGCCGGGGACGAACCCGGGGCCCGTCGCCACCGCCGCCTCGGCCCACGCGAGGGCCGAAGCTGCATCTCCGGCGACCTCCCACTGCCGGGCGCGAGCGAGCTCGGGAGCGCCCGCCACTTCCGGCCGGAATTCGGAGATCCCGCCGTCCACGGCCGGACGCAGCACCTCCGCCCGCGGCGTCACCGTGAAGGGCGCGTGGCGCCGGTCCAGCACCTCGCCGCTCCGCCCGGCAAGACGGATCTCGACCCGGTATCGCCCTCCCGGCAGGCCATCGAGCGCCTGACGCACGACGAACGGCCCGTCGCGAGGCGTGGCGGCGGACGCCGAACCGGTTCGCGGCTCGGGAGGAGCGTCGGTCCACGCCGGGTCGTCCGGATCCGTCGTCACCGTCCATTCGACGACAGCTCCTTCCGGCGCGTTGAGGGGCTCGGAAAGAACGGTCAGCATCTCGCTCGACGCGAAGACGCGCGTCGGGTTCGGAGAGATCCGCCGCCTCCCGAACCGGTAGCCCCGGTAGAGGGAGTCCCCCGCGACTTCGGTCGCCCAGCCGAGCACCGGGACGGTGAGGCGGGGCGCATCGAACTGGACTTCCGGGACTTCGAACGACCCGGTGAGCAGGGTGTAGCCCCGCAGGCACTCCTCCTCGACCCGCGAAGGGCACGCCCGGTTGCGCAGCACGACCCGGAACTCGCGCGAGCCGGGAATCACCGGCGCCGAGCCCCGGAACAGGAACGGCAGGCCGAGCGCTCCGGTCTCGTCGGCGCCGACGGCGAAGAAGGACTCGGCCCGGTCCTCGTAGAACACGAGATCCGGGTCATCGCGTTCGGTGACTTCGATGGAGGCGATGAAGAGCGCCCCGTGGCGGCCGGTCTCCGGGTCGCGCACGACGGAGATCGAGGACGCAGATATCTCGATGGCCCAGTGGAGGTAGTAGCCGCCGGGCCCGGGCAGGACGTGGAACACGCCGTCGCTCGGCACGAAGTTGAACAGGTAATCGCTTTCCACGACGCCCGGATCGAACCGCTCGGCGTAGCGGGTGTCCACGGCAAATGTGGGTGAGCGCCAGATCTCGTCGAGCAGCGAGACGGTTCCGAAGCCGCGGATGTCCCCGAAGTTCGTTCCCTCGTCGGTGCGGAACGAGAACGCCGCCGACGCCAGCTCGGGGCTGATGATGTAGAGGTCGTTGTAGGCCATCTCGAGGGCCTGTCGGAAGTCGCCCTGGACGAAGCGGGACGGAGCGACCAGGAGCGCCTGCGGTCCGTCTTCGATCGGGCTGTAGAGCCGCATCTCCCCCGCGCCGAAGCGACGGAAGAAGAGCAGGTAGAAGAACGGCGGCAGCCCCTTCTCCAGCAGCGCCGGGTCGTTGTAGAACCACAGTTCCGCCGGGTAGATCGCGTCGGAGTGCGCCAGATCTTCCTTCGTGCGCGGCGGGCCGAGCAGGACGTGGTAGCGGCCCCGGTCGGTTCGCCAGCCGGCCCGGCCGGTGTCGCGGCCGTAGAACTCGTTCGCGTAGGCGATCCGCTCGAAATGCTCCTCGCGGAACTCGTTCTCCGGCGTCGTCGGGTCCGGATCCCGCTGCCGCCAGAACGCGGCGATGAACGCGTCGCGGACTTCCTCGCCCTCGAGCGCGAGAAACGCCTCCCGCTCGGTCTCGGAAATGATGTAGACAACCTCCTCCTCGAGAAACGCCCGGTGCCGCTCGGCCAGCGGCGGAGACGACGCGTCCTGTCCTGCCGCCGCCACCGGCAGCGCGAGCAGGGCGGCGAGGAGAAGCGCCGGTGCGGGGAGCTTCATCGCTCCGGCTCGACCGTCACCGGCAGCCTGGCCTCATAGAGGCGGATCCGCATCCGGATTTCGCCGGCCAGCTCGTGATTTCCCTCGTCCATCGCGAGCGCCTCCGCGGTCCGGGCCGCGACGAGCGCCGCCTCGAAGTCCCCGGCGGCGGCGCGCGCCGCTCCCAGGGTGTCGGCGGCGGACGGAGACAGGTGTCCGACCATCTCGGACGCCGCCGAGGCGTAGCGGACGGCGCGGTCCGGATCGCGCAGGTCCGGCGACACGGCGAGGATCCAGGCCGCCGCATCGAGCGAGGGAAAGTCGTCCGGAACCTGTTCGAGCGATGCCTCGAGATGCCGGATGGCCGAGGCGTGGGCGCCGCGCGCGGCGTGGATCAGGCCCAGGTTCCGGTGCGCCTCGGCGAGGGACGGATCGAGTTCCAGGACGGCTTCGAGCACCGGGATCGCCGCGCTCCGGTTGTCGGCGGCGAGGAGGAGGCGCGCGAGTCCGAGGCGCGGTTCCACCATCCCGGGATCGAGTTCGGAGGCCCTTCGGAAGTGGCGCTCGGCCGCGAGCCGGGCGCCGACGCGCTCGTGGATGAACCCGAGGTTGTGGTGCGCGGCGGCGTACTCGTCGTCCAGCCGCACCGCGCGAGAGAGAGCCGATTCGGCTTCCTCCCACGCCCCCCGGGTGAGGAGCGCGATCCCCAGGTTCGCGTGAGCCCGGGCGTACTCGGGATCCAGCTCGATCGCGCGGCGATAGCTCTCCTCGGCGGCGTCCAGATGCCCGGCCTCCCGGCGGGCGAAACCCAGGTTGTGGTGGAACTCGGCGCTCCCGGGCGCGAGCCGCGCCAGATTCTCGTAGCGCTCCACCAGCGGGGCGGCGGGGGCGCGGGTCTCGAGGAAGAAGAGAGCCCCGAGCGGCAACGCGAACAGCCCGGCCCACCGGGCGAGGTGCGGGGAGAGGAGGGCCTCCCCGAGCGCGCCCCCTCGCCCCGGTCCGGTGGGCCGGGGAGGCTCGACGCCCCCGGCCGTCCGACGGATGCCGAGCGCGCTGCCGGTGTCGCGCTCCCGGATCTTCCAGATGAACCCGTCGAAGTAGAAGTGGAGCATCGTGGAAGCGGCAATCACGGCGAAGACCGCCTGCTGCGCCGTGGCCGAGCTCGCGACTTCGGGGATGAACCGGATCAGCCCGTAACCCAGAACGAGGCCCACATACACCAGGATCATCGCCCGTCCGCCGCCGAAGACAACCCGGGTGAACGCGCCGGCGTCGCGGTCCCGCGCCCGGCGGCGGTTGAACGCCCAGACGATCGTCAGGTACTGCACATCGTGGAAGACCTCGAAGAGCGCCACGCCGAGCACGGCGTGCGGGACCATCGCGGAGCACCACCACCAGAATCCGAAGGACATGGCGGCGGCGAGCAGCTTCACCGGGTGCTGCCCGCGCCCGGCGATCAGATCCCGCCCGGCTCGGAACACGAACACCGCGGTCAGGCCGTACACGGCGAAATCGAAGGCCTGCCGAAAACCGAGGAACGTCTCCGGCGGAATCAGGGGCGCGCCGAGCGCGTACCAGAGCTCCAGCATCTCGCCCAGCCGGCCGTCCGAATGGAGCACTCCGAGGGCGAACCAGCCAATGCACATGGCGAAGTCGAGGCGGGCGTTCCAGCGGGAGAACGCGCCCACCCGGGCGTCGTAGATGCGGAGGAAGCCGTACACCTGAAGCGCGCCGTGCCAGATTCCCCAGACGAGGACGATGAGAGAGACCCCGTTCAGCCCGTTCAGGGCGAACCCGAGAGCGGCGGTGAGCAGGACGACCGGCGAGAGCAGGAACCGGGTCCGGAACCTCCGGAAGAGCGCCCGGTCCCCGTAGGCCCGCATCATGCCGGGGAGGTGGTGGCCCAGCGCTCCGAAACCGGCGACCAGCAGCCCCACGGTGTAGGCGGCCTCCCTCCCCGGGAACAGGAAGGCCAGCGGGAGGATCAGAACCGGGGTCGCGATCAGAAGGGCCAGGTCCCGAAGCGGCCCGAACAGGAAGAGGTTGCGCCGCCCGCCCGGTCGCGTCTGGTCGGTCAACTCCGGCGCCCTCCGCTCCTGCTCTCCACTGCCGAGGCCCCGGGGCAGCCTCGAAGCCCGCGTGATTCCGTCCCGATCCGCCCTCGGTCCGAACACTCTACCGAGGCGGCGCTCCGGGCAGGAGCGCCGAGTTTTGCACAGCGGCCGCAAAAGCGGGATGCGCGCCCCTTCGGCGCCGTTCATGAGGGCCACGGGAAACACCGATTCTTCGAAGCGCGATGGATCGGACCTCCCGAAGGAGCCCGAAATGAAGCAGACGACATCGCCAATCGAGCACGGAAGCCGACGTCGCCGGCGGACGCGAAGGACTCCGGCCGAGTGCTACGATCCAGCCACGGACCCGCCTCCGCAGCCGGTGGCCCCCGCGAGTCCTCCCCCCTACCGGCGCCCGCGTGACGGCGAGCGGTCTTGCCCGCGTCGTGAACCAGAGCGCGCCGTCCTCCCCGCCGGTCCCGAGCCTGTGGTCCTGGGTCCGCGCCCACTCCAGCCCCATCATCGCGGTCGGCACCATGGTCCTGGCGCTGTTCGCCGTCCTCGGGTTCTTCGTCAGCTTCATGCGTGGCTTCGAGGATCGTCTCAACGAGCGCATGGACCAGCGGTTCGAGGGGATAGAGCATCGGTTCGAGGGGATCGAGCAGAGGCTCACGAATCTGGAAGCCGAGGTGCGGATCCTTCGGCAGGAACTGAATCAGGTCAAGGACGAGCTGAACCGGGTCAAGGACGACCTGAGTCAGGTCAAGGACAACCTGGCCGATCTCCGCGAGGAAGTCGCCCTCATCCGCGGCGTGGTCGTCGGCATCGAGGCGCCTCCCGAGCAAGCCGAATCTCGTTCCGGCGACCAGGAAGGCGAACCGGCCACGCTCACGCCCCGGCGGACGTCAGGCGTCCGAACGACGACGGTCGCGGAGTGACAGGGCCCGTAGCGACTTGACCGGGGCCGACATGATGGAGACCTGCCGCGACTCGAATCGAGCGCGGACGCGTGGCGCCGTTCTCGGGGAGGTCGCCACGGCAACGCCCGAGTCCCTGGGTCGCAGGGGGCCGGAGTTTCGTCGCCTGCTTCGTCAGGAAGAGCTGATCCTTGATGTCACCGAACGCTTCTGCGAGGCGCTGACCGACGCCGGAGTGACGCGGACCGAACTGGCCCGGAGGCTGGACCGAAGCCCGCGTTTCGTCTCGCAGCTCCTTGCCGGCGGGAGAAACCTCACGCTGAGGACCGTCGCGGATGTCGCGGCCGCGCTGTCGCTGCGCGTTTCGTTCGTGATGGCTCCCTCGCTCGACCGCTCGACGCTTCCGGAACCGCCGCAAGACGGGCCCGGGGAGAGCGGCTGAGCCGAGCCTCGCAGGGGAAGTCGGGGCCGGCTTCAGCCCTCGAGGGTCCGGCAGTCGAGTAGCGACAGCGCGACGAGAAGCAGGGCGTTGCCACCGGCGATCACATGGTCGTCGCGGCTCCATTCGTCGGGGCTGTGGCTGATCCCGTTCACCGAGGGGATGAAGATCATCCCGGTTGGACAGACCCGCGACAGCATCTGGGCGTCGTGCCCCGCCCCCGACGGCATCCGCCGGCAGGAGCTGTCCAGCACCCTGGCCGCGGCCTCCACGCGCCGGATCACGCGCTCGTCGAAGCGATTCGCGGGGACCCGCGCCAGCTCCCGGCGCTCGTAACGGACGCTCTCGTTCGCCGAGATCCGGTCGAGCCCCTCGAAGAAGCGGCGCTCCGCTTCCATTAGACGATCGGCGTCCGGGTTCCGGATGTCCACCGAGAAGACGACGCGACCCGGAACCACGTTGACGAGTCCCGGTGACGGCCTCATCTGCCCCACGGTGGCGACCTGCCCCGGAATCTCCGACGCGAGACGGCGCGCCAGGACCGTGGCCTCGGCGGCGGCAAAGCCGGCGTCGCGGCGGAAGGACATCGGGGTCGTTCCGGCGTGGTTCGCGGCGCCGATGATCGTGATCTCCTCCCACAGGATGCCCTGAACGCCGGTCACCGCCCCGAACAGGACATTCTCGGCTTCGAGAACCGGGCCCTGCTCGATGTGGAGTTCGACGCAGGCGAACGGAACCGGTCCGGGAACCGGCGTCTCCCCGAGGTAGCCGATGGCCTCCAGCTCGGCCCCGAGCGTGGTCGCGCCGTCCGGACTCTTCAGCGCATGCGCCGCCTCCGCGGTCATCCCCCCGATGAACACGTAGCTCCCCATCATGTCGGGGTGGTAGCGGGAGCCCTCCTCGTTCGAGAAGAACGCGATCTCGAGCGGGCGAAGCGTCGAGACCCCTTCATCGTTCAGAGTGCGGACCACCTCGAGAGCGGCGAGCACTCCGAGCGGTCCGTCGTAGCGACCGCCGTTCCCGACGGTGTCCACGTGCGAGCAGAGGAGCACCGGCGCCTGATCCGGGGACCCCGTCCCGGGCCGCCGACCGAAACAGTTCCCGATCCGGTCCACCCGGACCTCGAGTCCAGCCTCCTCCATCCACGATCGCACCAGATCCCGTCCTCGGCCATCTGCCTCGGTGAAGGCGAGTCGCTGGGAGCCGCCTTCCGGAGTGGCGCCGACCTGGGCGAGCTGGACGATGGATTCAACGAGCCGGGCCCCGTGGATCCGGAGCCCGGGGTCGGGAACGAGGGAATCAGGCATGTGCTGAGGGTCGCCGAGTCAGGGCCGGCCTCACCCCGTGATGCTTCGCCATCCGTGCCGCTCTGGAGAGCGGCGCTCCATAGGAGGGGGGCGCTCCAGGAGCTCCGTCACTCGGAGGTGACCCCCGCCGCATCGAGCCGCGAAACCACGTCGTCGAGCTGGGCCCGAAGCTCCGCGTAGCGCTCGACCGCATCCAGTCCCGGCGGCTGGTCCGCCGTGTCGAGGTTCCCGGCGAGGTAGGAGATCTGATCCACGAGCATGGGCTGGCTATAGCGAATCGGATCGGTCACCAGCTCGTCATGGATCGCCTCCAGTTCCGCGCTGGAGCCCGAGGCCATCGCCGCCTCCAGTCGGGCGGCGGCCATCCGCGCCTCGCCCAGCATGTCCCGGGCTTCGAGCGCGAGGGCGACCTGCTCCCGCACCTGCTCGGCGGTGACCCAGCCCTCGGCGACGACCCGAGGATCCATGTTCAGCCGGAAGGCCTGCGAAACGGTCTCGCCGTCCACGGTGAGCTCCACCGTGTAGCGGCCCGGAGGCGCGAGGGGGCCTCGGCCGGAGGGGTTGCCCTGCTCATTCTTCGCTCCGAAATGCCGCATGTCCCAGGTGAAGCGATGGACGCCGGCGGAGGTGGGCACTGTCGGAGCGCCGCGCCCGCGGAATCCGGGGGCGCGCATCCCCTGCGTCCGCTCGCTCGAAGCACCGGATCCGCCACTCTCGTAGCGGCGGACCACCTCGCCGTCCGCATCCCGAACGACGATCGAAGCCGTTCCTGCATCCGAAGCCAGCCGATAGGTGAACCGAGCACCCGGTGTGGGGTACTCGGGGTCCGCCGGGGTGCCGCCCCCGCCGAAGCCGCCGGCGGTCCGGAAGCGGATTTCATCACGGGGCTCGAAGAGGTGGACGCCGTCGCCGGCCATCATGGCGGCCTCCTCACGCAGCGGCGCCAGGTCGTCGAGGATCCAGAAGCCCCTGCCCATCGTCGAGAGCGCCAGATCGCCCTGGACGATCTTGATGTCGCTGATCGGGGTGATCGGGAGGTTCTGCTGGAACGAAGTCCAGCTCGCCCCGTCGTCGAACGAAATGAACATGCCCCACTCCGTCCCGAGATAGAGCAGCCCCTCGCGCTCCGGATCCTCGCGAACGACCCGCACCGGATGGTCGTTCGGCACCCCGTTCGTCCCGTCGGTGATCCGCGTCCACGTCTGCCCGTAGTCCTCGGTGCGATAGGCGTGGGGGGTGAAGTCGCCGAGCTGGTAGCGGAGCACGGCTGCATAGGCCTTCTCCGGTCGGTGCGGGGAGACCTCGATGTTCTGGACCCGCCCGTAGGGACCGAGTTCCGGCGGCGTGACCTCGTTCCAGGTCCGGCCGCCATCGCGCGTGACGTGGATCGGGCCGTCGTTCGCGCCCGCCCAGATGACGCCCTCCTCGTGGGGCGACTCCTGGACGTCGTAGAGCACCGCGAAGTGCTCCTCCCCGGTCACGTCGAGCGTGATCGGGTCACCGGAGACGACCTGGGTCTCGGGAGTGAACGCGGTGAGGTCCGGGGAGATGGTCCGCCAGGTTCGACCGCCGTTCTCCGTCACGTGGACGTACTGCGAGGCGTGGTAAACGCGCTCCGGCGAGTGCGGGGACACGTGGATGGGAACCGTGCGCTGGAAGCGGAACTGCAGGTCCCTCGGGTTGTGCCCGTAGATGTTCCAGAAGCCGACGTAGTACTGCTCCTCCTGCCCGGTCCGCGCGTTGTAGAGGCCGAAGCGGCCCTTGCAGTTCGCGTACACCACGCCGGGATCCCCCGGCTTCGGCACGACCGGACCGGTCTCGCAGCCGCCGATCGCTTCCCAGTGGGCGGTCTGGCCGCCAGGGCGATAGTGGGACGGGTAGGAAGGAACCGAGATCGTGGAGTTGTCCTGCTGGCCGGCGTAGAGGCGGTAGGGGAAGGCGTCGTCCACATCCACCTGGTAGAGCTCGGCGGTGGACTGGTTCTCCTGGGTGGACCAGGTCTCCCCCCCGTCGAGCGTCACGTTGGCTCCCCCATCGTTCGCCTGGACCTGGATGTTCGGGCTGTCCGGGTTGATCCAGAGGTCGTGGTTGTCGCCGTGGGGCGTGAACTTGCGCTCCCAGCTCTCGCCGCCGTCAGTGGACTTCCAGTAGCCCTCGGCCATGCCCCACAGCGTGTCGGGGTCGGTGGGGTGTGCGTGCAGGTTCGTGTAGTAGAAGGGCCGGTTCCGGATCGGCTGGAAGTCGCTCACCTGTCGCCAGGCGTCGCCGCGGTCGTCGGACCGGTACACGCCGCCGTCGCTGCCCGGAGCCTCGATGAGCACATAGACGCGGTCGGGATCGGCAGCCGAGACCGCGAGATCGGACTTGCCGCGCAGACCCGTCGGAAGTCCGTTCTCCAGTTTCTCCCAGGTGTCGCCGCCGTCCGTCGAGCGCTGGACGCCGCCCTCCATGCCGCCGGACCGGATCGTCCACGGCTTCCGCTCCGCCTCCCACATCGAGGCGTAGATCGTGTCGGGATCATCGGGAGCGAACTCGAGGTCGGTGGCGCCGGTCTGACTCGAGACGTGGAGGACGAGCTCCCAGCTCGATCCGCCGTCGCGGGTCCGGTACACGCCGCGCTCCGGATTGGGAGCGAACGGGTTCCCGATGGCGGCGAGCCACACGCGGTCCGAATCTTCCGGATGGATCAGCAGCGCCCCGGTGTTGCCGGTGTTCTCCAGGCCGATGTCCTTCCAGGTGGCCCCGCCGTCATCCGAGCGGTACACGCCCTTTCCCATGATGACGTTGCTCCGGAGGCCGTCCGACCCCGTGGAGACATAGACGATGTCCGGGTTGCTTTCCGCCACCGCGATGGCGCCGATGGACGGGCTCCGGAAGGCCTGATCGGAGATCGGATGCCAGTTGTGCCCGTAGTCCGTCGTCTTCCAGACCCCGCCTCCGGTCGCGCCCATGTAGAACGTGCCCGGCTGGGAGCGATGCCCTGCCACCGCGGTGACGCGGCCGCCCCGAGTGGGTCCGACAGAGCGGTAGCGCATGGCGTCGAGCAGATCGGGATCGGGCTGTCCCGCGACCGGGACGGCGAACAGCAGCGAGGCCGCGAGAACACCCAGCGGGCGGCTCGGGAACGGAACGGAAGGTCGGCGCATCGGGAACAGGGTCTCCAGGGTCAGCGCGGCCGAAGCCCACATGCGGCGACGCGAGCGAGCAGGCCGGTTGGAACCGGGTCCGAACAGGACCACGGCGGGCGGCGAGAAAGGGCTCCGATTCTATCCGGGCCGACGCCGGGAACTTCCCCGGTCTCTTGGCCTTGGGGGGGAACCCCGCCTGGACTGCGCGCCGGACCCGACCCGCTGCGGCGGCCGAGGCCGGGCGCGAGGGCCCGAAGACACCGCGTCCGGCCTCCGCGGCGGCCGGGGAGGCGTGGCGCGTCCGCCGGAGGACACCGCGCCTGGTCTCCGCGGCGGCCGCGGCGACAGGGTGCGGCCGCGACCCGGCGTTTCCCTCCAGCCCGAAGGAATCCGGGTCCCGGGACGGCGCCCGCCGGCCTTCCGCCGGGCCGCATCCCGGAGCGCCTGTTTCGCCGCATCGGTCATCGCCGACCGACGGATGCTTCGCCGGCTGAGCCCCCGAACGGCGCGGCGCGAGGCCCGTTCGGAGGAGACCGCAGCGGACCGGAACCGGACCGCGCCGCCTCGGACGAGCAGCCCCGGCTCGAGACCACCGGCCAGCGCGAACCGGGCCGTTCCCCGCGAGGCGAGGTCCAGAATGTCGCCGTCGCCCCGCCGCCAACCGATGAGGAAGTCGAACGCGTCCTCATCGAGATCGGCCAGCGTGACCGTAAGGACTCGCCCCGGCGGCGGCTCCGCCATCGGCTGCGACAGCGCCGGAGACGACGCGGTGACGAAGAGGCCGGCGACGACCCCGGTGAGCCAGGCCGCGAGCCGCGTCCGGCCCCGGGCAGAACGCGACCGAAGAAACCGGGGCCGGAACACAGGCATCGGGCACCATGCAAGCAATCCGCGGGCCTCCGACAGCGTAAGGGGACGAGGGGCCGCGCCGGCCCGTGAGAAAGTGTCGGGGGTCGCTGCAACGACCGGCCCGTCCCCAGATGCGAACAGAGCGTTCTCCACGGCGCCGGGAGCGATCGCCGTGAGCGGTGACCGGGGGAGCCGAAACCTCTGGTACTGCGTGCGCCGGAACGGAGTGGCGCGGCGGTCCGGCTGGATCCGGGAATCGCCCGTCGCCGGGTTGGCGCGCCGCGTGGGGGCAGCGCCGGGAGAGAGGATCGAAGTTTCCATTGCCCGCGATTTCGAGCGGGTTCCGTGGGAACGGTTCTCCAAGGTCTTCATTCCTCGGGCGCGGGGACGTACCGGGCTCGAGATCACGGCGCGGGGCTACACGCTGAGGCTGGCGCCAACCAGGATGATCGCCGCCAACCTCAGCTTCCCGCGCGCGATCGAGCGCTTCCGCCACGAGCACGGCCTCACTTCCGCAGAGCTCGAATCGCACGGAAGTCTCCGCTCGTTCTCGGCCCGCCAGCTCCTTCTCTCCGTCGGTGATGCCGGAGCCACCGAGCTGTTCCGGGGCCAGCCGCAGGGGCTGGCCGAAGCGGCGGGCGGGGAAGAACAGGAAGCAGCACTCGCCGATGGCGTTGGCCGCTGGGCACTCGCCAACCTCGGGAGCAACGGCCAACTCCCCTACAAGTACTGGCCCAGTCGTGGGGAAGAGTCGCCAGCGGACAACGCGATCCGCCGCTTCCTCGCATCGCTCGCCCTCGCTCGGCTCGGAGAGCTGCGCAGCGACGCGGCGATCCGTGACGCGGCCTTTCGGAATCTGAGATTCAACCTGAAGCGCTACTTCCGCAGCCTCGGGGATGGCCGGGGCGTCATCGCGGAGAAGGCGGGCGCGAAGCTGGGCGCCGCGGCCCTCGCCGGGTTGGCGATCATCGAGAGCCCGGGGTCGGGCAACTTCGTCACCGAATTGCAGATGCTGATGAGGGCGGTCCGCTCCCTCGCCGATCCGGAGTCCGGGTTCCGGACGTTCTTCTTCCCGGCCGAGCGCGACGGCCAGAACTGGAACTTCTACTCCGGCGAGGCGCTGCTCTTCTGGGCCGAGGCGCGGCGACGCGGCATCCCGGGGGCGCCGTCAGCGCGACGATGCGCCAGAGCGTTCCGGCTGTGCCGGGACCGGCATCGCAGGAATCGGAACCCCGCCTTCATCCCGTGGCACACCCAGGCCGCTCTCTCGCTGTTCCGCCAGACCGGGAGACGAACGTTCGCCGACTTCGCGTTCGAAATGAACGACTGGCTCTTGCCGATGCAGCAGTGGGAAGAGCTGGAATCCGACCTGCGGGGGCGCTTCTACGACCCGCTCCGACCGCACTTCGGCCCACCACACGCCGCGTCCACCGGAGCCTATGTCGAGGGCCTGGCGGACGCCGCCGCGCTTGCCCGGATGCTGGGCGATGGGGCCCGAGAAGAGGCCTACGCCCGGGCGATCACCCGCGGCTTCCGGTCTCTGCGTCAACTCCAGTTCCGAGGACCGGAAGACGCCTTCTACGTCCGCCACCGAAAGCGCGTCCTCGGCGCCGTGCGGGTCGAGGCTTACGACAACGCGGTCCGAGTGGACGCGGCAGCTCACGCGCTCGCCGCAGCGGTCAAGCAGTTGTCCGCGAGACCTCAGTCCGATGCCGGGCGGGCGAAGTAGCCGCGACCAGGACCCGGGAGAACGTCGAAGATCAGGTGGATCCGACGCGTGTCGGATGGGTTCCGCGCCTCGTGCCGGGTCTTGTTGTCGAAGGCCCACAGTTCGCCCTCCCGCATCACGACCGCCTGCCCCCCGGCCGTCAGCAGGCTCCCGCCCGGACTCCGGAGGACGAGGTGGAATCGGTCCCGGATGCGGTAGTAGGCGCCGAAATCGGTGTGGGGGCGGACCCACCCGTGGGGCAGCAGCGCGACGAGAGCCACTCGTCCCAGCTTGCCCTCCTGGAGGGCGGCGACTCTGCGGCAGAAGGCGAGGACTTCCGGAAAGCTGTCCGCGGCGGCCATCGTCCGGATCTCGTGCACATCGTTGGCGTTGCGAGCTCCCGGAGGAAGCGGCTTGCGAGCAGCCCGCAGAAAGATGTTGAGCGTGTCCCGCTGACAGCGCACCTTGCGCTGGCGGCTGGTGTCATCGAACCACCGCCTCCGGTTCGCATCCACTTCTGCGATCCATGGGGCGATGTCGAGCCCCGACCCGATCCGGACGAACCGCGCATCGGGATCGAGCGTGCCGCGATCGGGCAGGGCCAGCGCGCCGTTCTGCCGCCCCTGGCTCGCGGCTGAGGCGACCCGACGCCAGCCCGCGCGAACCCAGTCGGGCAACAGGGGTCCGCGGCCGGTCGGTGCGGCCCGTGGGAGCGATGGCACCTCGTTCAGGCCGTGGGATACCGCGGGACGAAGGGCCTAGTCGTCCCCGTCGCCGTCTCCGTCGCCATCTCCGTCCCCATCGCCATCGCCGTCTCCGTCGCCATCTCCATCCCCGTCGCCGTCTCCATCCCCGTCGCCGTCTCCGTCGCCATCTCCGTCCCCATCGCCATCGCCGTCCCCGTCCCCATCCCCGTCGCCATCTCCATCCCCGTCGCCGTCTCCATCCCCGTCTCCGTCGCCATCTCCGTCGCCATCGCCGTCCCCGTCTCCATCTCCATCCCCGTCGCCATCTCCATCCCCGTCGCCATCTCCATCCCCGTCGCCATCTCCATCCCCATCTCCATCCCCATCGCCGTCCCCGTCGCCATCGCCGTCACCGTCCCCATCCCCGTCGCCATCTCCGTCCCCGTCGCCATCGCCGTCGCCATCGCCGTCCCCATCCCCGTCACCGTCCCCGTCACCATCTCCGTCCCCATCCCCGTCGCCGTCCC
>JAJEAO010000011.1 GCA_022822745.1 Acidobacteriota bacterium | reverse complement strand
CAACGTCAGGATCAGCGCCGCCGCCAGAACGGCTCCGACGGAGCGGGGCGAACCCCCGCGTTTCACTCTTTTCACAGCGAACCGACGATTATGACAGCCTCGAGCGGGAGGGCGGGGCCGCTACCGCGAGAACCGGTCCGGCGCGCCGGCAAGTGACGAGCCAGTGAGTGGCGGGCCCGCAAGCGGTGCGATGGCGGGTGGCGCCCGCGTACGCGTGCCGGGCAGGGCCGCTACCGCGAGAACCGGCCCGGCGCGCCGGCAAGCGACGAGCCGGTGAGTGGCGCGCCCGCAATCGGTGCGATGGCGGGTGGCGCCCGCGTACGCGTGCCGGGCAGGGCCGCTACCGCGAGAACCGGCCCGGCGCGCCGGCAGGTGACGAGCCGGTGAGTGGCGCGCCGGCAAGCAGTGCGATGGCGGGTGGCGCCCGCGTACGCGTGCCGGGCAGGAGCCCGGCGCGCCGGCAAGTGGCGCGCCGGCTCTTCGCCGGCGCGCCGTTCCGCCGGATGAGCTAGAAGAAGCGGATGGAGTAGCTGATCCGGAATCCCCGGCCCATCTGGGCGGCGAGATCCTTGATCAGCGAGGTGTGGAGGCGGTACTCCGCATCCGTGATGTTGTAGGCCCGAAGCGAGATGTTCGAGGTCGTGCTCCGGCCGACGAAAGCATAGGAAGCGGTGAAGTCGAGCACGCCATAGCCATCCGTGGTCGTCTCGTCGAAGTACACCCGGTTCATCGGGGCCGCCCAGCGGAGCCGCGGCGTCAGCCGGAAGCGGCCGACCGGGACATCGAGACGCACCAGCCCACCGAGCGGCGGAATCCGGGGCGCGTACTGCCCGTTCCCGAGCTGCGCATCTACGTAGGAGGCGTTCGCCACCAGTTCCGCGGGCCCGATATCCAGATGCCCTTCCGCTTCGAAGCCCTGGTAGATGGCATCCGACTGGAGGAAGTCGTGGACCGGGAGGCCGCCGGACTCCACGCCGGGGCGGGCGGCGGCGAAGATGAAGTCGTTGACGTCGTAGCGGAAGGCGCTCACGCTGCCGGCCAGAAGCTCCGAGCTGTGGCGCAGGCTGAGTTCGAGTCCGAGGGACCGCTCCGGATCGAGGTTGGGGTTGCCGATCTCGAATGCGAGCGTCCCGATGTGTCGGCCGAAGTTGTAGAGCTCCTCCACGGCCGGAACGCGGGTGGAAAGACTCGCGGCGCCAACCAGAGCCAGGGAATCGCTCAGCGTGTAGCGCGCTCCCGCGCTCGCCGAGGCGCCGACGAAGTCCCGATCCATGACGGCGGGCGCGACGAACTCTTCCTCGTGGTGCTCGCCTTCCTCCTCCTCGTGACCGTGGTCATGGCCGTGGTCGTGACCTTCGTGTCCTTCCTCTTCTGCCTCTTCGTGGGCTTCTTCCCCATGTCCGTGATCGTGCCCCTCGGGTTCGAGACGTTCTCCGACTTCGTAGTCGTTGCGTTCCATCCGCGCCCCGAACAGCAGGGCGAGCCGATCGCCGGCCTCGATCTCGTTGTAGGTGAACACCGCGAACGCGTTCTGCTCGGTCCGGGGAGCGAGAGCTTCTTCCCCCGACGCCTCGAACTCGCGGAGATGACCCCACACCCCCAGCCGACTGGTCACCCGCCCGGCCGGCTTCTTCAGCTCCCCCCGGAGCACGAGGGATCGGTTGTCGTAGTGCGTCGCGACGAACTCGGCGCCGGTATTCACGAAGGTCTCGAATTCGTCCTGGTCGTAGTCGCTGTAGCGAATCGTGAACTGCGCCTCCTCGAAGACCATGCCCAGGTCGCGCACTCCGAAATCGGTCCGGAACTGCCGCCGATACATATCGATGTCCACGAGGAGTTCCTCCTCCGCGTGGTCGTCTTCCGCCATTTCCAGCTCATCGTGGCCGTGATCGTGGTGGCCGTGGTCATCCTCCTCGTGGGCGCCGTGGTCGTGGGCCCCGTGGAACTCCCCGGCGAAGGGAACGCCGTAACGGGAATCGTCCATCCGGCCGCTCCCGGAAAACCAGAAACGGTCGCCGAACAGCCCGAAACCGGCCTCGCCCTGATCCATGGCGGTGTGCGTGTTCTCCACGACGCCGACGGGGGACTCGTAGTCGCTGGTGCGATTCGAATTGCCGCCGCCCCACGCGAACCAGCCGTTCCCCGCGGCCTGGAACCGGACGCCGCCGCGGCGGCCTTCATCCGCCGTCGAGTAGTCGCCGAGCGCCTGGCCACGGAAGCCCGGGGGAGGTGAGTGGGCGAGGTGGGAGGCCATGGAGATCACGTTCACCGTCCCGCCGATCGCGCTGGAGCCGTAGAGCAGGGTCATGGGACCGCGCACCACTTCAACGCGCTCCGCCTGAAGGGGATCCACCGGCACCCCGTGGTCCGCCGAGTTGCTGGCCAGATCGCCGGTGCGAACGCTGTCCTCCATGATGAGGACCCGGTCGCCGTCGAAGCCTCGCACGATCGGCCGGGCAGCCCCGGGCCCGAAACTGCGCATCGCGACGCCGGTGGAACCGTCGAGCAGCTCGGCCAGGGTGCGCGCCGATTCGTTCTGGAGGTCGAGTCCCTCCATGGAGTGGACCGAGCCAAAGGTCTCGAGCGGCGAGGAATCGCTCGCCGAGGCGGTGACGGTGACCCGCTCGTGCATCCGGTGCCGAGGTCCGAGAAGGATGGGTTCGCTGATCTCGACGGCTTCCTCCGCCGCCGAGTCCGGGGCGATCGTCCGGACCGCGCTGAGGAAACCGAGATCCACGTGGACGGTCCAGGTCTGCCTGTGCTCCACGACATCGAAGGAAAAGCGTCCGTCCTCATCGGTGTGGACGACCTGGTCGGTCTCGAGGAGCAGGACTTCTGCGTCGGCCGCCGGCTCTCCGGACTCGGCGATGAGGACCGTTCCGGAGAGTCGCGCTTGAGCGCCGGCGCTCGCACCGAGCAGCAGAACGCTCGCTGTGGTCAGAAGGGAGCGACGCACACCCGGGCGTCGCGCGAAAGCGGAAAGAAGGGAAAGGGAAAAGCGGAATCGCTGCGGCAAGGATTGCGACACGGCAGACCTCCGGTAAGGCTCTGGCTACAGGAGGAACCGGCTTCCAGAGGCCGCAGGCGGGGCCGACCGGGTCCTGTTCGAGAATGCGCCAGCCGATCAGGCGGGAGGCGCCCGGGGCGCGCCGGGATCTGCCGCCGGCGCCACCGCCGGAACCCGATGACCCGCCTCGGGGCGGATCCAGGTCTCGCACACCGAAACCGACAGCATCGGCCCGGCGGGACCGAGGACGGCCCCGCCTGGAACGATGTCGCAGACGGGGCACGGCTCCGTCTCTTCCGGATGGTCGTGCGTGAACTCGACAAGCGGCGCCGACAGGAGCAACGCCACGCCGAGCGCGGCGGCAGCGAAGCGGGGCCAGCCCGCGAGATTCACTCTCGTCACAGGGGAACCGACCAGTGTAGCAGCCACAGGCAGTCGCCCATCCAAAAGCAGAAGCGGCGAGCCGAGTCAGCGCCGATCCACCGGACCATCCGGCCGCGCAGCCGACGCGGCTGGACAGCGGTTCGCATGAGCCGTCGAGTGGGGTACCGTTGGAGGCGCAGAGGGACATGTCGATGTCGAAGGAAACGGACGCTGCGCGGGGAGGCCGCTCCGGCTGGCGCGGCATCGCTCAGATCGTCGGGATCGCGGTCGCCGCGCTGGTGGCCCTGTGGTTCGCGCGCGCCCCTCGAAGCCAGATCGCCCTCGACGCGATCGATCTGGCGGCGCCGGAGGCGCCGGCGGTGACGGTGATCCGGCCGGAGGCCTCGGCGGCCGCTCACGAGGTGAGGACCACGGGCGCAGTCACGGTGCTCGACGGCGTGAGGCTCTTCAGTCAGCTTCCCGGGGAGGTCATCGAGATCGCGCCCGCGTTCCGCAATGGAGGCTCGTTCTCGGCGGGAGAGACGCTGGTCCGGATCGATCCGGAGGAGTACGAAAACCGCGTGGAGCGGATCCAGGCGGAAGTGCGGGCGGCCGAAGCGCGCGTCCTGCGCCAGCAGCACAAGGCGGAAGCGAAGATCGCCGAGTTCCGGGAGAAGCACCCGGGACAGGAGCCACCGCCGGCCATCACCCGGGTCGCCCGGATCGCCGAAGAGGAAGCGTGCGCCGATGCGGCTCGCCAGCGGCTCGCCCAGGCCGAGCTCCAGTTGTCCCGAACCTCGATTTCGGTTCCCTTCGATGGCCGGGTGGCGAACGCCCGGATCTCGGTCGGCCAGGTCGTGGCCCGCGACACGCCGCTCGGGCTGGTGTACCGGAACGGGGGTGTCCAGATCGAGGCGCAGGTCTCCCAGGAAGAGGCGCTCGCCCTCGAGCCGGTCACGGGACGCCGGGCGAGCGTCGTCGCTGGCGGACGCGCCTTCACCGCGACCGTCGAGCGGGTCTCCGCCGTCGTGGACCGGGAGAGTCGCCTGGTCACGCTGTTCCTCTCGTTTCCCGCGAACCTGTCCGCGAGCCGTCTCCCCCGACCCGGCACGTTCACGATCGTCCGGCTCGAGGGCCCCGAGGTCCAGGACGTCTTCGTCCTGCCCGAACGGGCCGAGCAGCCGGGCGGCGGGGTCTGGATCGTGGACGGCGGAGCGCTCCGGTCCGTCTCGCCGGTGAGCCTGGGCCGGGTCGCGGCCGGGTGGCTGGTGGAGTCGTTCGACCCGGGCGAAGGCGTGGTCGTGGGCCCGGTGGCGGGGGCCCGCCCCGGCCTGCCGGTCCGCGTCGTGGAATGACGCGCCCGAGCGCCGACCGATGACAGAGCCGAACCCGGCCGACCGCGCCAAGACTCCGGAGTCCGCTCGCGGGCCGATCGCGTGGTTCGCCGGGAACCATGTCGCCGCGAACCTGCTGATGCTGGTCCTGCTGGTCGGCGGGGTCTTTGCCGCCGCCCGGCTCACGGTCGAACGACTGCCCGAATACGACCCGCGCACGATCACGGTCACCGTGCCCTTCCGGGGGGCGACGCCGGAAGAGATCGAGGAGGACGTCACCTCCCGGATCGAGGAGAGCGTCTCCGGCATCGTGGGCGTGGAGCGCGTCGTCTCGATGGCTCGGGAGGGGCTGGGACGGGTCACGCTGGAGCTGAAGCCGTTCGCCGACGGCGTGGATGTGCTGAACGCCGCCCGCACCGCCGTGGAGCGCATCGAGAACTTCCCCCCGTTCCGGGCGGACAAGCCGGAGATCGTCCGGACCGAAGTGATCCGCCAGGTCCTGAGCCTGGTCGTGACTTCGGACGTTCTGGACGAGGACGGGCTGCGCAGGAGCGCCGAGAGGCTCCGGGCCGACCTGCTCGCGCTCCCGTCGGTGTCCTTCGTCTCGCTCGACGCGGCCCGGTCCCGGGAGATCCAGATCGAACTGAGTGAGGAGGCCCTTCGGCGCTACGACCTCACGATCGGCGCGGTGGCGCGCCGGATCCGGCAGTCCTCGCTGAACCGGACGAGCGGCGAACTGAGGACCGAGGCCGGCAAGGTCGTGCTCAGCACGCTGGCGAAGCGAACCACCGCCCGGGAGTTCGGGGATGTGGTCGTCCTCTCCCGGCCGGACGGCTCGCTGGTCCGCCTGCGGGATGTCGCGACGCTCCGGGACGGCTTCGAGGAGGAGGCGCTCCTCAGCGAAGTGGACGGAAGCTCCGCCGTGTTCGTCCGCCTCTACGCCGCGGCGGGGCAGCCGCCGCAGGAGGTGGCCGAGGCGGCCAAGGGCGCCCTCGACGGCTATGTCCCGACCCACGGCGCGAACATCGAGCTGTGGGACGACGAGACCCGACTCATCGGGTACCGGATTTCCCGCGTGACCCGAAACGCCCTCATGGGCGTCATCCTGGTGTTCATCAGCCTGCTGCTGATCTTCGATCTGCGTCTGTCCCTGTGGGTCGCGGCCGGGATCCCGGTCTCCTTCCTCGGGGCGTTCGTCCTCTTCGACGCCTTCGGGCTCACGATCAACGCGATCACGCTGTTCGCGTTCTTCCTCGTCACCGGCATCGTCGTGGACGACGCCATCGTCGTCGGCGAGAGCATCGCCAAGCACCGGGAGCAGGGGTACCGGGGCGCAGCCGCCTCCATCGCCGGCGTCCGGGCCGTCGGGGGGCCGGTGCTCGTGGGCGGACTGACCACGATGGTGGCGTTCGCCGCGCTGCTGCCGCTCGAAGGGGCTCTGGGGCAGATGTTCGCGGTCGTGCCCATCGTCGTCGTCGCCGTCCTCGCGCTCTCGCTCCTCGAGGCCTTCTTCATCCTCCCCGGCCACCTCGCGGGGGACCGGTCCTGGAGCCGGTTCCCCCTGACCCGCATCCAGGCGGCGGGCCGGCGCGTCTTCGACGATCTGGTCCAGCGTCGGCTCGTGGGCGCCATCGGCCAGGCCGTGCTCTCCCCGTTCCGCGTCATCGCCGTCGTCGCCGCCGCGCTCGTCCTGGCGATGCTGCTCATCCTGACCGGCGCCGTTCCGGTCAACCCGTTCCCGTCCACGCTCGGCGCCGATCGGCTGGTCGCCCAGGTGACGATGCCGGTGGGAAGCCCGTTCGCGTCCAGCCTGGCGGCGGCGCGCCAGGTCGAGGCCGCCGCGCAGTCGGCGAACGAGGCGGTCGGTGGCGGTCAGTTCGACTCGCTCGCCGTTCTGGTCGGAGGGCACGAAGTCAGTCGGGCCCGAGCCGGACTCCAGGATCCTCCCGCCGGAAGCCACCTCGCCCAGGTGACGGTCCGTTTCGATCCCGAGACGCAGCCGGTCGGCGAGCTGGACTTCCTCCGGCAGTGGAGGGCGGAAATCGGCGAGATTCCGGGCGCGGAGCGCCTCCACTTCATGACCAGCGCCGAGCTGTTCGCGTCCGCCGTGTCCTACACCGTCGCGCATCAGGATCCCGAGACCCTGAACCGGGCGGTGCGGGATCTGCGGGCCTCCTTCCTCGGCCTCGAGGCGATGCGGGAGATCGAGGATTCGCTGGCGCCGGGGCACCGTCGCCTCGACTTCCAGCTCAGCGAGACCGGCTTTCTGGCCGGCCTGACCACGCGGGCTCTCGCGGACCAGTTGCGGGACGCCTTCCTCGGGGCCGAGGCCCAGCGCATCCAGCAGGGCCCCGAAGAGATCCGGGTCGTCGTCCGTTACCCGGAGGAGCGCCGACGCAGCGTGCGGGACCTGATGGACGAGCGGATCGCCGTGGGCGGCGGCGCCGAGGCCCCGCTGGCGACCGTGGCTCAGGTCGCGGAAACTCGGGGGCCGGCGGTCCGGATGCGGCTCGACGGGCACCCGGCGGCCACGATCACCGCCACCTACGACCCCGAGATCGAGAGCGGCCTCCGGGTCCGAAGGCGCGTCAACCGGGAGGTCCTCGCGGATCTGTCCGAGCGGTACCCGGACCTCGTCGTGGAACCCGCCGGGCCCACCCGGCAGTCGGGCCGCACCGCGGCCACGCTGGCCTGGGCCTTCCCGCTCGCGATGCTGCTCGTCTTCGGACTGCTCGCGTCCCAGATGCGGAATCTGGCCCAGCCATGGCTCGCGCTGGCCGGGATGCCACTCGCGGCGGTCGGCGCCGTGTTCGGACACCTTGCTCTCGGCTACGAGTTCAACTACGTGTCCTTCTTCGGCCTGGTGGCGGTCTCGGGGGTCGTCGTGAACGACACGCTGCTGCTGCTGGACTACTACAACCGGCTTCGGCGTCGGAATCCGGATCTGCCCGCGGTCGCCGCCATCTCCGCCGCGGCCCGGCATCGGGCGCGGCCGATCGTCCTCACCAGCGCCACGACGATCATCGGGCTGGCGCCGCTCCTCTACGACAAGAGCGAGGCGGTCCAGTTCACCGTGCCGATGGTCGTCAGCCTGACGGCGGGTCTCGCGTTCGCGGGACTGGGGCTGCTGTTCTTCATTCCCGCCGTGCTCATCGTGGCGGAGATGCTCCAGGCGAGTCGCCGCCGCGGCGCGAGGGCCTGAGCTGACGCCGCAGCCGGGCGCGCGGCGGGCTCCCGGCGCCGCGACCGGGCACGGGTTCAAGGAGGAAACATGTCCATCGGTTCACGACCTCGCGCAGAGCAGATCCTCCCGTCCGCGCTCTGGATCTGCCTGATCGCCGCTCCGGCTCCCGGCGCCCGCGAAGCAGGCGGCGAGGCGCAGCAGGAGGAGGAAGCGCAGCCACCGCAGGAACAGGAGCAGAGCCCCGAGCCGGTGGCGCGGTTCACCGACCAGGTCGTGGTGTCCGCGTCGCGGATGGAGCAGGAGATCGTGAACGCGCCGGCGGCGGTCACCGTGATCGACGCCGCCCGGATCGAGGCCCAGCCGGCGACGGACTTCGCCGAGATCCTGCGGCAGGCGCCGGGAGTGAACGTGAGCCGGATGACGAACTCGTCCTGGTCGATCACCAGCCGCTCCTCCGCGGTCGCCGGGGCCCGCCAGCAACTGGTGCTCGTGGACGGCCGGCCGGTGCACCAGGAGTACGGGTCCGTCGCCTGGAGCATGTTGTCCACCGAGCTCGACGACCTGGACCGGATCGAGGTCGTGAACGGTCCCGCCTCCGCCGTCTGGGGCGCCAACGCCATGACCGGGGTGATCAACCTGATCACCCGCGCGCCGCGCGAGGCGGCAGGCACGACGCTGGATCTTCGGCTCGGGACCTTCTCCCGGAACGTGGCCGGGAATTCGATGGACGCCGGCTCCTCCTTCGCCGGCGCGCTGACCCACGCCGCCGTCGTGAACCAGGCCTTCTCCTGGCGCCTGAGCGTCGGATTCACGCGGTCCGATCCCTTCGCCCGACCCGCGGGCGAGATCCCGAACGACTCCGGCGCGCGCTACCCGGTGGTGGAGGGGTCCGAGGCCCGGATGCCGAAGCTCGACTTCCGCGCGGACTGGAAGCCCTCGGACGGGCCCGCCGTCGTGAAGTTCTCGGGCGGCTACGGGGGCAACCAGGGCGTCTTCTACACCGCCCTCGGTCCGTTCGCCCTCGACTCGGGTTCGCGGATCGCGTGGGGCCGCGTTCAGTACCAGCGGGAAGCGTTCGAGGTGGGGGCGTTCGTGAACTCCTCCCGCATGGACACGCGGTCGCTGCTGGTCACGAACGCCCCCGGGCGTTTCCTCGAAGTGCACGGCGACCAGGACACCTATGACCTGAGCCTCCGGGACACCCGGGTTCTGGGCGCTCGCCACATCCTCTCGTGGGGAGGCAACGCGCGGCTGATCCGGGCCGATCTCGGCCTGGCGCCCGCGGCGGAGGAACGGAACGAACAGGGGTTCTATCTGAACGACGAGATCTTCCTCGGCGAGCGCTGGCGGTGGGTGGCCGGCGTCCGCGCCGATCGGGTGAGCGTGCTGGACGAGTTCGTCCTCTCGCCGAGAACCACGCTCCTGTTCAAGCCGACTCCGGACCACGCGCTTCGGGTCTCCTGGAACCGCGCGTTTCGCTCGCCCTCCCTGCGCAGCTCCTACGCCGACGTCGGGTTCGGCAGTCGCGCGCTCTTCGACCTGCGCCCGCTGCTGCGCCAGCTTCCCGGCGCCGCCCGGATCCCGGAGGCGCTCTTCCCCGCGCCGGTGGGCTTCTTCAACCGGTCCCGCCTCGTCGGCAGCACGGATCTGGAGGCGGAGAAGCTGACCGCGTGGGAAGCGGGCTGGTCGGGAGCGCTCGGCGACTGGCTCGGCGCCAGCGCGTCATGGTGGGTCAACGAGCGCCGCGACGTCATTGATTCGACCGTGACCGGGATCTGGACCACCGCCGATCCGCCTCCCGGCTGGAACCCGGCGTTCCGGGGAGTCCAGCAGTTCGTCGGAGCGCTCGCCGGACGGCTCCCGCCGGGAACCCTGCCCCGGGGGATCGCCGCCATCGCGGCGAATCCGGCGGTCCTGGTGGACCTCCTCGCCGCCACCGGCCGCGAGCTGCCCGCGACCTACGGCTACGTCAACCGAACCTCCCTTCGGGAGTCCGGGTTCGAGGCGGGCCTCAACGGGCGCCGGGGACGCATCGGGGGCTACGTCAACTACGCGTGGCAGGCGGAGCCGGAAGCGACCGGTTTCGGCGACGAGCGAGTGAGCCTCCCCGCCGCGCACACCTGGAACCTCGGTCTCGATGTCACATCGGACCTGTGGCAGCTCGGGCTCTCCCTGAACGCCACGGATCGCGCCTACTGGACCGATGTCCTCGGCGAGAACTTCCACGGCTGGTCCGAGGCCTACACGGTCGTGAACGCCTCCTTCCGGCTGCTGCTCGCCGAGGGCCGCGTCCAGCCCTCGGTGCGGGTGATGAACCTGCTCGACGAGGAGGTTCAGAACCACATCTTCGGGGATGTCATCCGCCGCCAGGTGCTGGGAGAGGTGCGCTTCCGGTTCTGATCCCGGGGGGCCGGGCGCGGAGACGGCCGCGTCAGAAGAAGCGGATGGAGTAGCTGACGCGGAGGCCGCGGCCGATCTGGGGCGCCACGTCCTTGATGACGGACGTGTGGTGGCGGACAACCGAATCCGCCAGGTTGTGCGCCACCAGGGAAACGTGGTGCGCCGCGGTCCGGGCGAGTCGCACCCACGAGAGCGTCAGGTCGGCCGCCAGGTAGCCGCTCGTCGGGGTCTCGCCGAAGTAGAGCCGGTCCATCCGGGCCGCCCACCGCAGCCGGGGCGCGATTCGCAGGTCTCCGATCGGCAGGTCGAGCGTCACCCGGCCGTTCAGCGGCGGAATGCGGGGGGCATGGCTTCCCAGGTCCGGGAATTTCGCGTCCACCCAGGAGGCGGTGGCGCCGAGATCCGCTGATCCGAGCCGGAGCCTGCCCTCGGCTTCGAACCCGAGATGGCGGGCGTCGGCCTGCTCGGTGGAGATCACCGTGACTCCGGAGACGCCCCGCGTGGTGGCCCCGTAGGTGAATCCGGCGATGTCGTACCGGAAGAAGCCGACGCTCCCGGCGAAGCCCGGGGCGGTGCGTCGGAGGATCAGGTCGAATCCGCGAGACCGTTCCGTCTCGAGCAGCGGATTGCCGATCTCGAAGGCCTGGATCCCGGCGTCGAGGCCGAAGTTGTAGAGCTCCTCGAGCGCCGGCGCCCGGCTCGCCACCGTCGCGGTCCCGGCGACCTCGGTCCCGCGACCGAGGTCGAACCGGAAGCCGGCGCTCGTCGAGGCGCCGCGGAACTCGCGATCCACGACCGCGGGCGGTTCGAGATGTCCGAGCCGCTCATCGTCGTCGTCTCCGTCATCGTCGTCTCCGTCATCGTCGTCGTCATCGTCACCGGGCGCGGGGCGCCTCTCGGCGTCGTACACGTTGTCTTCGAGACGCGCCGCGAGGAGAAGCGCCAGTCGATCGGTCACCCGGAACTCGTTGAGGGCGAAGGCCGCGAGCGCCTCGTGGCGGGTATCCGGCGCGAGCGCCTCCGGTCCAGCGGATCCGAAGTCGCGGAGGTTCGCCCACACCCCCAGGCGGGACAGGAGGCGCCCCGCGGATCTCTCGAGTTCGGCGCGGAGGACGAGCGACCGGTTCTCGTGGTGGGTTTCGAGCTCGGGAGGCTCGTCGCCCTCGGATTCGATCTCGTCCTGCGTGAACCCGCTGAAACGGACGGTGAGGGCGGCGCGGTCGAAGACGGATCCGAGATCTTCGACTCCGAAGTCGGCGCGGAGTTGCCACCGGTCCATGGCGACCTCCACCGACTCCTCGGACTCCTCCTCGTCGTCCGCTTCGTCGAGCTCCGGCCCATGGAGCATCGCGAGGAGGGGCACTCCGAAGCGGCTCTCGTCGAGTCGGAGCCCCACCGCGAGATGAGCCCGTTCGCTCGCGAGGCCGAAGCCGGCCTCGCCGTGGTCGAGAGCGGCGTGGGAGCCGCGGACCGTCCCGAGCGGCGACCGGTAGTCCCCGCTTCGCCGCGTGCTTCCGCCGCCCCAGGTGAACCACCCGTCGCCGCCCGCCGCGAGGTGCGCCCCGGCGGCGCGCCGCTGGTCGCTGGTTCCGCCCGCGAGACTCGCCCGCCCCCGAAATCCCGCGATGCCCTCGCGCGCCAGCCGGGCGCCGGGCGAGACCACGTTCATCACGCCGCCGACCGCATTCGCTCCGTAGAGAAGCGCGGCCGGTCCGCGGACGATCTCGATCCGCTCAGCTCGGGCCGGGTCCACGAGGGTTCCGTGCTCGGCGGCCTGGCTGCCCAGATCTCCGCTCCGCACGCCGTCCTCCGTCACCAGAACCCGGTCCCCGTCGAATCCGCGGAGGATCGGACGCGCCGGCCCCGGGCCCAGGCTCCGGATCGCCACCCCGGGCGCTCCTTCGAGGATCTCGGCGAGGTCGGGGGCGCCCTGAATCAGGTCGAGGCCCTCGAACGCGGCGACCGATCCGTAGCGAGCCAGCAAGGAGGGATCTCCTGTGGCCGCCGTCACGGCCACGCGCTCGTGCAGCCTGGCCTGGAGCGCGAGACGGATGGGACCGGGGAGGACGGAACCGCCGGAGCCAGGCGTGAACGTGGCTTCCCCGATCAGGAAGCCGAGTTCGGCGCGGATCGTGACAGGGGCGCCGGCCGGGACGCCCTCGAGCGTGAAGTTCCCGGCGTCGTCCGTTCTCGTCTGCGCCGTCGTCTCCATGAGCATCACGACCGCGTCGGGTGCGGGCGCCCCGGTGGACGCCACGATCACCCGACCGGAGACCGCGACCTGGGCCGCCGCGACGGACGCCGTGGCCAGGGCAGAGGTGAGCGCGAGAGCGGCGACGGGGAAACGGATCATCGCCAACAAGGCTATCCGTCAGCGCCCCGCCCGGCGCATTCCCCCGGGACACGCTGAGCAGCGTGCGCATCGTCTCGCCCACGTTCTCGCGCGCCGTCTGCGCCCCTTCGACATTCGCATGGACGCAGCGAACATCGCCCTCGCCGTTCAGCAGGTCGCGCAGCGCCAGCAGGGCCGAGGTCTTCCCGGTCTGCCGCGGAGCGTGGAGGACGAAGCAGCGATCCTGCCGGATCAGCCGGCGGACTGCGTCGAGATCGAGACGATCCAGCGGCGGGATGAAGCAATGGTCCGCCGGGTCCACGGGGCCGGTGGTGTTGAAGAACCGCACCCTGCGCAGTACCGCACCGACAAGCCCGGTGGATGCTCGCGGCGAGGGCCGTGTCCGACGCCGATCGGACGGCGCACGGGGCCGGTACCATTCGTTCGACCGGTTCCCGCACCGGGCAGCCGGAGAAGACGACGCCATGGGAAAACGGATCGGGCCACTCGGGAGGGAAGCCGCTTCCCTCGCCCTCGCGGCGCTTCTCGGCGCGGCCTCCGCGTTCGCGCAATCGGCTGCCGGGATCCCGGAGGAAGACCGCGCCGACCAGGGGGCGCCCGGCCTCCACCGCATCGCGCTCTACCCGACGCCCGATCTCGCCCCCGCGGGCGGCACCGCCTTCCTGCGCTGGTCGCCCACTCCGTTCGGCGCCTCGGTGACCCGCGACGGCAGCCATCTCTACCTCCTCGACCTCGAGATCGAAGGACTCCCGGAACCTGCCTCGCTCGACGGCTCCCGGAGCTGGGTGGCCTGGGTCACCACGCCGGTCATGGACCCGGTGATCCGACTCGGCGAAGTCGGCAACGGTCGCTTCCCCGGACTCGGACCGGTCGCCTTCGACAAGTTCGTGATCCTGATCAGCGCCGAGGCCTCGCCGGATCCGCCGTCGCGCCGGGGACGGCTCGCCCTCCGGGGGGCATCGCCCTCGACCCGGGTGCTGCCCGACAACCACCTCATGGTGCCGGTCAGCGGCAGCGGCGAGGCCGGCGCCGATCCCGCCAGCCACAGCGCGATGGACCACGGCGCGATGGACCACGCCGCGATGGGTCACGGCGCCCCGACCGACGAGCTCGCCTGGCCGCACCCCCCGATGCTCCCGGAAACCCCGATGATCCCGGGGCTCGGACGGCTCCGTCCGAAGCCGCTGCCGTTCCTGCCCCGGCTCGCCGGCGACCGCTCGGCGCCGGAGGCGACCCCGTCCCGGGTCGCGCGCCTCGCGGATGGACAGACGCTCGACCTGATCGCAGGCGCCGTGCGCCGCCGCATCCACGGCCGCGAGTACCTGATGTACGGCTTCAACGGCCAGTACCCGGGGCCGCTCATCCATGTGGACCAGGCCGCGACCATCTTCGTGAACTTCGAGAACCGCACTCGCTGGCCCACGGCGATCCACTGGCACGGCATCCGGCTCGACAACGCCTTCGACGGCGTCCCCGGCCTCACCCAGGATCCGGTGCCCCCGGGCGGCCGCTTCCAGTACACGATCCACTTCCCTGACGCCGGGCTCTACTGGTACCACCCGCACCACCGGGAAGAGGTGCAGCAGGACCTGGGGCTGTACGGCAACATGCTCGTCGAGGCGCCCCCGGAGCTCTGGTACGGACCGGTACACCGGGAAGAGGTGCTCCTTCTGGACGACCTCCTGCTCGCGGACGACGGCTCGCTCTATCCGTGGGGAGAGGAGCGGGCGACCCATGCGCTCATGGGGCGGTTCGGGAACCTCTTCCTCGTGAACGGGGAGCCGCGCTACGAACTCGAAGTCGCCCGCGGCGAGGTCATCCGTTTCTTCCTCACGAACGTCTCGAACACGCGAACCTTCAACCTCTCGTTCGGTGAACCGGGGACGCACCGGGTCAAGGTCGTGGGTTCGGACCTGTCGAAGTTCGAGCGGGAGGAGTGGGTGGACTCGGTCGTTCTCGCCCCGGCGGAGCGATACATCGTGGAGGTGCGCTACGACGAGGCCGGCGAGCACGCCATCGAGAACCGGGTGCGCGCGCTCGAGCACACGTTCGGGAGCTACTTCTCGCGGGTGACCCCGCTCGGCGCCGCGCGCGTCACCGATGAGGAAGCCGACCCGGAGACGGCCCCCGACTGGAACCGGCTCCGGGCGAATCCGGAGGTGAGCGCGGAAGTGGACGCCTACCGGGACCGCTTCGACGACCCGCCGGACTACGAGCTGGCGCTCACGCTGGAAGTGGAAGGGCTCGATCCCGCGATCATGCAGCGGATGCGCGCCGACCGGGTCTTCTTCGCTCCGGTGGAATGGGCCGACACGATGCCGATGATGAACTCGGTGGCGAGTCCTGAGGAGGCCCGCTGGATCGTGCGCGAACCCGCGACCGGCCGCGAGAACGAGGAGATCGAATGGCGGTTTCGCGTGGGAGACGTGGTCCGGGTGCGACTGCGGAACGACGCCGCCGCGATCCACGCGATGCAGCACCCCTTCCACATCCACGGCCAGCGGTTCCTGGTCACGGCGCGAAACGGCTCGCCGGTCCAGAACCAGGTGTTCAAGGACACGATGCTCATCGCCGCCGGGGAGACCGTGGACATCCTCCTCGAGATCACGAACCCGGGGAAGTGGATGGCGCACTGCCACATCGCCGAGCACCTCGAGGCGGGCATGAAGTTCCTGTTCACGGTGGACCCGTAGGCAGCGCGACCACCGGGTCCACCCGGAACTCAGTGGATGAGGATGATCTCCTCGTTCGGCGGCTGGAGCCACTCGACGCCCTTGCTGGTCACGACATGCGGGTTGGACAGGTTGATCGCGAGGGGAAAGCCGGGCCGTTCGGGGATGTTCCTGTGGACCATGTACTCGAAGGCGAAGATGTGGTTCTCCTGGATCACCAGATCGTGCCGATCGGCGCGGAAGTTGGCCATGGAAGGACCAAGGGTCGTCGTTCCGATGGAGCCGTGGGCGTGGTTGTCGATGGCGAAACCGGGCTGATCGGTCCCCGCAAGCGCCTCCTGGACCATCACGTAATCCAGCATCCCGGTGCCGTCGGGAGTCCTCCCGCTGCCCTGGATGCCGGAGTTCACGAACGGCGTGTAGAGGTAACCCGCCTCCTCCATGGCGGCGACCATGGCGTCCAGCGACTCCTTCGCGGTCATGCCGACGCGCATGTGAGGCCGCATGATCCACTGCCCCGCGACCGCCAGATCGAAGACCTCCTGGATGCTCTCGGGCGGCGCGGTCTCCCCCTCGCGGAGGATGTAGGCGTGGGTCTTCGTGTCCGTCGTGAACCCCATGTAGCGAACGCCGACGTTGATGGCGAAGAAGTCGCCGCGCTGGAAGACGTAGTCGCCGTGCCAGTGGAAGTAGCGCACCGATGGCGGATAGGGCGGATCCTCGGAGACGGCGGAGTAGTACACCCGGACGCCTCCCGGGCCGAATGTGCCGAATCCGCCGAGGTGGCGTTCGTAGGCCCACTCCCGCGCCCAGGTGACGATCTCCCGGATCGTGGTGCGCCCCGGCTCGATGCGCGCCAGCGCCGCTCGCTGGAGCTGACGGGCGGCTTCGAGATTGTTGACCTGCTCCGCGACCTCGCGAACGGTCCGTCGCACCGCGAAGTCGCTGATCAGGTGCTCGGCGGAGACCACCCGCTCGGCGTATTCGGGCCCGAGCACGCGCATCAGCTTCACCCACGCGGAATGAGAGATCCCGTCCGCTTCGGCGAGCCACTCGGAGGTGTTCACCGCGATCACTTCCGGGTCCCGCTCGGCGACGAACTCGGCGAACTCGTCGTACACCTCGTCGCCGTAGCCGAAGGCCAGCCGGTAGCCGCGGTCGTAGCTGGAGATGGCCCGGGCGAAGGCGTCCGAACCGCGAACGTCAATGTCCTCCACCGCGCCGCCGCTGCCGAAGACGGCCCGCTCGATCCGGTCTCCCAGGTCGGTGAAGACCAGGTAGCCGTAGGTGTTGCCGAAGTAGTGCGCGAGGGGATCGGGGTCGCCGTGGCGGGTGACGTGGATCCACATGTCCACGTCGTTGTCCCGCATCGCGCCGGGCAGGATGAGGTCCATCTTTTCGCGGCGGATGAGCCGCATCACCTCCCCGCCGCTCGTTGCCGTGTGCACTCCGGGCTGCGCCGCCGTCAGCGCGGCGAGGAGCAGCGCCGGGATCGTGATGGCCAGCGTTCGCTTCGTCATCGTCTCCTTCCTCCTCTCGGCTACGGAGTATGCCTGCCAGCGTGACGGACGCGTCGGGCGAAGGCCATCAGCAGCCGCGCTTCCCGCTCGGTCATCCCGCGGCGGCCGAAGAGTTCCCGCCACTCGGCGAACCGCACTTCGGGCTTCTGCCGGGTCAGGAAACCCACGGACAGCATGGCGTCGCGGAGCGCTTCGAGCGCCCGCTCGCTGACTTCGGAGCGGGCCCGCGGCAGGGGTGACGGGGAAGGCGGCTCGCCGGCGAGGAAGATCTCGTAGCCCGCGACCATCGCCGCCTGGGCGAGATTCAGGGACGGCTGAAGCGGCGCGGACGGGATCCGCACCTGCCGCTGGCAGAGCGTGCGCTCGGCGAGGGTGAGGCCGCTCGACTCGTTGCCGAAGACGACCGCGGCGTCACTCTCGGGGCCGAGCGCCGCCACTTCGCCGGCCAGTTCCCGGGGCGTGAGATGCCGGATCCGGTCGCCGCCGCGGCCGCTCAGTCCGGCGACATAGCCGCAGTCGGCCACCGCTTCCGCGAGCGAGTCGAACTCCCGCGCCTGCTCCACGAAGCCCTCCGCCTGCCACGCCATCCGGAACGCCTCGACGGTCCGCCAGTCCCCGGGAGTGACGAGGCGCAGCCCGGCGAGCCCGGTATTCGCCGCCACCCGCGCCACCGCGCCGATGTTCTCGGGCCGTCGCGGGCGGACCAGGACGAGGTGGACTCGGGCCACAATGGTTCAGCCCTCCGCCATGGCCGACGACCGCCCGTTCCACGATCTCCGCCGACTCGGCGAGGAGGGCGCCTTCACCCTGCCCTTCCGCAAGTGGCGCGAGATCCTGTTCGTGGGCGCCATGCGGCGGGGATCCGACGGCCTCTACCGGCGCGATCCCGGCCGACCCCTGCCGCCGATGCGGGAGCCGGATCTCTTCCCCGCCCGGGTCTCCTTCCGCGCCGAACGCCTCCCCGACCCGACGGCGGGACGGGCCGACCCGAAGAACCCGAGGCGTCGGGACCGCAGCCGCATCCGGCTCACTCCGGTGCGAGGAGCCGATCCGCCGCCTCCGCCAGCGGGACCGTCTGCTGCTCGCGGGTCCCGAGATCCCGCACCGCACAGCGACCCTCGGCCGCCTCGTCCGGCCCGAGGATGACCGCGAACCGCGCCCCCGAACCCGCCGCCCGGGCGAGCTGCTTGCCGAGCCGCAGGCGGTCCACCTGGACTTCGAGCCGGACTCCGCGGGCGCGCAGGGCCCCGGCCACCGCGAGGGTCTGTCCCGGCGCGACGCCGGAGAGGGGACACAGCACGGCGCGAGGCGCGGTCGCGCCCCCGAAGCCTCCCCGTTCGGCGAGCAGCATGAGAATCCGCTCCATCCCGAGCGAGAACCCCACCGCCGGGACGGGCCGCTTGCCGAACATGCCGATGAGGCCGTCGTAGCGGCCCCCGCCAGCGAGCGAGCCAGCCCCGCCCGCGGCCACGACCTCGAAGATCGGGCCGGTGTAGTAGCTGAGACCGCGGGCGAGACTCGGAGCGAAGCGGACGGCGGCGGCGTCTCCGCCGAGCGCCCCATCGAGAGCGTCGTCGAGAGCATCGAGCAGCGTCGCGATCTGATCGGCGGCGTCCCGCGCCGGCCCCGCGGGCAGCTCGGCGGATACCCCGGCGAGGAGATCCCCCGGCGCGACCTTGCCGTCGTCATCGGGAACGAGTTCCAGCAGACGGCGGGCGCGGTCCGGACCGACGCCCGGCGCCCGGGCGAGTTCGTCCTCGACCCGGCCGCGCCCGATCTTGTCCAGCTTGTCCAGCGTCACCAGCGTCGCGCTCTCGTCCGCGCCAGCGATCCCGGCCGCCTCGATGAGCCCGCGGAGGATCTCCCGGTGATTCAGCAGGACGGTGAAGTCGCGGAAGCCGAGCGCGGAGAGGGTGTGGTGGAGGACGACGAGCGTCTCCGCGTCGGCGAGGATCGAACCGCTGCCCACGATGTCGGCATCGCACTGGGTGAACTCGCGGAACCGCCCCCGCTGCGCCCGATCGGCCCGCCACACCGGCTGGATCTGGTAGCGCCGGAACACCGGCGGCAAGGCGCCGCGGTATTCCGCCGCCACCCGGGCAAGCGGCACCGTGAGGTCGTAGCGGAGCCCGAACTCGGCGAGATCGGACGGCGCCACCGCTTCCCCGGCGAGCGCGCGCTCGAGCCGCTTCCCCCGGTGGAGCACCCGGTAGATGAGGCGGTCGCCTTCCTCGCCGTACTTGCCGAGGAGCGTCGAGAGCCGCTCCATCGCCGGGGTCTCGAGGGGCTGGAACCCGTGGACCGCGAACGACGACTCGATGCGGCGCACCGCCGCGCGGCGCACGCCGGCGGCTTCGGGAAGGTGGTCGCGCATCCCGCTGACCGGTTTCGTCGAGATGGAGGACATGCGGCGAGGTGCGGGGCGACGGTGAGAGTAGCCGAGACCCGCCCCGCCGGCCCGGTTCGCCGGCGCGGCCTGCCGGCCCGCCGGGCCGGTTCTCGCGGTAGCGGCCCCGCCCGGCACGCGGCCCGCTGCGCCCTCGCAGCGCCAGTCTGGAGACTGGCGCCCCATACGCTCGCGCTCCATACGCGCCGCTCCCTATGGAGCGCCCCGGTTCTCCCGGTAGGGGTTCTCCAGAGCGGCAATTCCCGCCGCAAACCCGGCTGCGCCCTCTATGGAGCACCCGGGTTCTCCCGATAGCGGCCCCGCCCGGCACGCCCACCTGACCAGCATGCGATTCGACTCACGGATGAACCACTCGCGCCCCGTCCGGCACAATGGGGGCAGGCAGGAGGCTCCCCATGCGCATCACCCTCAGCGTTCTCTCGATCCTGGCGCTTGCCGGGCTCGCCCTCGGATCGGCCGCCGACTCCGCGCAGCAGACGTGGGAGGCGCACGTCACCGACACGATGTGCGGCGCCACGCACATGATGGACGGGATGAGCCATCCCGACTGCGTCATCGCCTGCCAGGAGATGGGGGCCTCCATCGCCCTCTACGTCGCGTCCGAGGAGAAGGTCTTCGCGATCGCGAACCCGGACGAGGCCCAGCCCTTCGCCGGGACCGACGTGACCATCACCGGCACCGTCTCCGACGACGGCGAAACGATCACGATCCAGACGATCGAATCGCGCTAGCCAACCCTCCGCAGCGGCGCGCGTGGAGCGCCGCTCTACAGCGGGGCCCGGGGGAACGCCGCACCGGGCGACCCTTCCGGAGGGGACGGGTTGGTTCGGGTCGTCCGGGATCGGATGGCTCGACCTGAGCACGGCGTACTCGAACTGGCAAGCCCCCCGTGAGAGGCCGGATCCGGCGTCGATCGCTGGATCGCCGGGTGATCGCGTGTCACGTCGTGGCGCACACATGGCCGCAGGAGCGGCTTGTGCGGAAGCTCCTCTGGTACGGTCGTCCCGAGCATCCTGAGTAGAGCGCCTTCGGGCGCTCTTGCCAACCTGCCTCTTGGGTCTCCGGATTCGGGCGAAGGTGGCTCCCCGTGCGGGGGATGCGGTCCGGGAGCCCGCTCCCGGGCAAACAGTACGAATCCGGTGGAGCCTGCCTTCCCGGAGCATCACCGGGAGGTCCGCTTGCGCTCGCAGAACCCACCGGCGCCCGCCGTCGCGAAGCCCCGCCCCTGGAAGCCGTGGCCGCGGCGACCCGATGCGACCGGCCTCGATGAGATCGAGTCCGTCCACGCCGCCGAGACGACATGAGTTCGGACGCGACGGCGGCCCCTCGCTTTCCCGGCAGCGTCAACGGGAGGTTCCAGCCTCTCCTGGAAGTGGGACTCAGCTCGGTGCGGAAACACGCGAAGGACTCCGACTCCACTGTGCCCGTCCTCATCGAGGCGATGGGCCCCCCGCTGCAGGCCCTTCTGGAGAGCGACAAGCCGCTTCTGATCCTCTCGCTGCCAGGCGGCAGGACACCGAGCGGGTGGGATTCCATGGAGGACTTCATCGAGCCCGTCAGGCAGCTCGGCAAACTCCCTCTCGACCGGGGCAGGAACGAGGTGTCGGCGATGACCCGGACGAGCTGGATCCTCCGCGGCCACTGCGGACAGCGACAGAACGCTCCTATGCTGGACCTTCCTCTCTGGAGGCGGTACTGGACCCGGACGACCGGTCTGATGCGGACGGCGCGCAACGCCGTTCGTCCTGGTCTCCCCGCGGGCGAGCAGCGCGGAGACAGGGCTCTCAGACACCTCCGCGCGGAGTGCGAACATCGCCGGGCGAGAGGGGGCAAGACCAGACCGGAGCTCAGCATCCTGTTCGTCGGTCCGGAATACTTCTCCGCCGGGGCTCTGCGTTCGGCTGCAGCGCGGATCGCGGCGCGCTGGAAGCAGTACTCCTACGTCATCCGCCACCCCAACCTGACGCCTCCCTTGCAGTTGATCGTCGTCGCCGATGCGCTCACGCCTACGGAAGCGCGGCGCGCCAGGTCCGATTCCTCCGGCGAGGACGCCTCCTCTGGGAATTCGCTCCCCGCCTCGGGTGTGGGACAAGTCCTGTCCACGCCCGGCCTGACCCGACGCCGGATCATTCTCCGCGACCCGGCAGCGATCGCGGCGCGAACGACGGGATCACGCAACGGTCCTCCAGAATCCCGGAGCGATCTGCCTGATCCCGCCTTCGGGACCGGCGGCTTCTACACCAACAGGATCAATGCCGATGGAGGCCCTGACGGGCTTCCCGAGTTCGTCCTCGCGCCGTCGGGCCACTGGCGCCCCTTCATGGTGGCCGCCGCCACCGTCCAGCCCCTCCAGTACCGATTCCTGCCGAACGCACGAAGGCCCGTCGGTCTCGCCTGGATGGGCGCCGACCTGGTCAGAGCGTACCGGAGAGTACGACGAGCGCGAGCGTCGAAGTACCCCGTGTTCGGCTAGTGTCTCATTGCACTCACCGAGGAGATGGTAGAGGATGAAGTATAGCGACTACTATTGCGCCAACGGATGCGAAGCCATGAGTATCGTTGGCTACTCTTCCGAGTTCTCGCACGGCGTCACAGACATCTTTGACTCTCCCGATTATGCCCTTGAAGATAGAGTGAAACAACTGGCCTCCCTGGAGGGCATCACGAATGAACACGCGATTTCGTTCCTCGAACGGTCGATGGCGCAATTCGAGCAATGGACTCGTCACCCTTGCGTTTCAGTGTGTCAGATCTCCGCCTACAAGGACGAGAAGTCTCAGTACGACAGACACGGCAATGTAGAGGCGAAGGAGGAGTTTACGAGGAGCGTGAACCAACTTCGGAACAAGGAGATGCGGAAGGACATTGATGACCTAGGGTATTCCGCTCAGCTCGTAAAGGGCTCGTACATTCATCAGAATCGTGGCGGAGCCCCCGCAGCGGAGATGTGGTGGTCTTGGCTCGTTGTCGGACTCCGAGGACGGGAGATGGATGCCGATAGAAGAACGACCCCGGAGGATGAGTTCGAGAAAGAGATGCTGTACTTCGCTCGGAAGCACGGTCAGGAGTCGGCCATCATGACCAGGCCTTCCAGGGGCATTGCGCATCTCTCTTTCACCAACGAGGAGGAAACCTCGCTCCAATTGACTAGGGCGGGGTTCGGGGCGGGGGCGTTTCAAAGGCTCAAGAATCAACAACTCGCAGTTCAACAGGGAGCGATACCGTCTGGAGGCGATCACACTAGAGTCAGCAGGCGCAATCCACATCATGTATGGACTCTCGAACAGAGACTACTTCCCATCTCACGTCCTACGATGGGGTTCATGAGCTTGGGTAGAGTGTTTCTGAGTGGTCTGTATAAGGATGGACGCAGAGACTTGGAGGAGGCGATCCAGGACCATTACTCCTATGATGGCCTGAGAGTCCATGAGGAGAAATGGTGGCGCGATATCAGCAAGGAGGAGAGACGATGGGGACTCGAGATGGATCGGCGGATCATGGAGAAGCGGAGGGAGTTCGATGATCTTGAGAGAGGTCAGTACCTTCGAGAGGCGAGGGTGGCCATTGACGAGATGTATGCCCTTGTTGACGAGTTCCGCGCATGGCGGCAGAGCTGCCGCCTGGAAGATGGAGGAGGGAAATCACGCAGTCGGAGATGCGGAGTGGATCGTGGGTGGATGGCGTCGAATCCAATATGGGGAACGCAGAGGCAGCTACCTCCGCCGTGGATACTCAGAGATATAATCCCCTATAGTTTCCGTCCGAATTGCGGCCGATTCAGACGAATCATCGCCTTTCGTCGTCCCAGGGAGTTTTGCCGACCCGACCCTGGTCCATACCGAAGCCGTCACCGAAAGGCGCACTGACGACACGAATCCGACGCCGCAAGGATCCTCGTTCAGCTTGGCGACCCCGAGAACATGTTCTCCCGACTCGGGAACACTGCCGAGTCCATCCTTACCGACGCGATCCAACGTACGGCCCGGCGCCTGGCTGTCCCTGGATCCGTCCGCAGAACACCGCCCCAGCTCCTTCCCGACGCCTGCCCGGTCGTCCCGGCACGACTCGCCACGCACAGGATCCGCGACCCGCTCTCCGTTCTCGCGGTGATCACTCAGTCCACCGACACCGCCTGGCTCCGGACCAGCGAACCGGACCTCACCCGGCTCGACGTCTTGCGCGAACTCGCCCTCCGGATCTCACCCTCCGACCTCCCGGCACTGCCGCCCCGGCGCTGCCCCGGGCCATCCAAGTTCGTCATTCTGTGACCGATTTCTCGCGTAAGTCGTAGTAGTGTCCCTGTTTAGAGAACAGACCTTGGCCCATTGGGCGCTACAGGATTTCGCCTGGCCCCGGCGAGATCGCTCAACCGCAAGCCGCCAGTGGAGAGGCCCCTCATCCCTTGACCATCAGTCCGGCGCGCCGGCATTTGTTCCGAGCCGCTCTCCCCTGGTACCCTCCCGACCCATGAGTGACTCAGAGAGGAACTTCAAGGTTCTCGGCGTGGACCTCGCCGCCCAAGCAGACAAGACAGCTCTATGTACGATCAAGATCTCAAACGGGATCCCCGAGATTGAGGATCATCAGAAGCCCGCGGACGACAAGACGCTGCTTGATGCCTTTGGTGATCCCTTGGTCCGGAGGATCGGCATTGACTCACCATTTGGGTGGCCAGTCGGGTTTGTCAGTGCTCTACATGACTACCGGAGCTTCCATCGCTGGCCACTTAACAATCCTGACGTCTATCCTGAGCGGATCACGTCGGCATCCGAGTATCTGGATCTGAAGTACCGGGCAACCGACCTACACGTCTGGCACCTCGGGCGGAAGCCACTCAGCGTTGCGGTGGATTCTCTTGGCGCTGTGGCAATCCGGAACGCATCTCTTCTCTCGCGGGCAACAGCCAAGAAAGGCTTGAGAGTCGACCGCTCCGGGCGTAGCGGGTGCTTCGTGGAAGTGTATCCGGCCGTTGCCCTGAAGCTCTGGAAGTTGGTTCACACTGGGTACAAGGGGTCTGAGGACAAACACAAGAGTGCTCGCGAGAAGATCATCAAGAAGATGATCAAGGGCCTTGATCTGCCGACTGACTGGTTGGGGAGTTTTCGTGAAGACTGCATCAATAGCGATGACACCTTGGATGGCTTGGTGTCAGCGATCATCGCCCTGATGGTTGAGTTGGACCGCCGGCAACCCGGACAAGATCCGCTGGTTCAACCGATTCCACGCGGGATGGAGGATCTCGCGAAGATGGAGGGCTGGATCGCGCTCCCGGAGCGGGACTTTCCGGAGGGGCATCCTCCGAAGAAGAGCTCCTTGGAACGGCTGAAGGCACGTCTGCAGGAGCTGCCGTAACTGGATCGCGGCGGCGACGGCGAACCGCTCCGGAGAGATCACCTCACCGGCGAGGGCGCGCACGGTGATAGTGAGTCACGGTGCGCTCGGTTGGCAAGGACTGGAGGACCGTCGCCCGGCCACATGGGCTGCTTCCGGTCAGCGATCCTGTCGCCTCACTCCGCGGTGACGACGCTGTTCCCAGGCGTCCAGGGCGGCGAGTGTTGGTATGGCGGCTCTATCGGAGGCGGCTCGGGCGGGAAGTCGTGTGATAAAGTTGCCTGAAGCATCCTGAGTGGAGCGCCTTCGGGCGCTCTCGCCAACCTGCCTCTTGGGTCTCCGGATTCGGGCGAAGGTGGCTCCCCGTGTGGGGGATGCGGTCCGGGAGCCCGCTCCCGGGCAAACAGTACGAATCCGGCGGAGCCCGCCTCCCCGGAGTAGCACCGGGAGGTTCACTTGCTCGCGAACACGGCGCCGGCGCTCGTCGGCCGCTTCACGGACCCCCCGCTCCGGATCGCGGGCGCCGTCCACGTTCCCGTCGGCGCTCCATCGGAATCGGTGACGATCGCTCGGCGGACGTGCGAGCCGATCGAGCGGCAGCGGAGCCATCGCTCGCCATCAGCCCGGTCGGGGCGGCGGGGAACGGAGTGACGGGCTCGTCCACGCCCACGGGCAATGACCTGGATCCGCTCCCTTCGCGCATCAAGGTACGCGCGCGCCCCGGTGGGGTGAGTCCCGCCGACGCAGTGTCCACCGAAGTCGTATCCGGGCAAGAGATGGGTCCGCGGGCGCGGCGCCACCGCACTCAGTTGAAGCCTCCCTTCGAGTTCGTCGGGAGAACCCCCGCCCCGGGAGGCAGCGAATGTCGAGAGTCCTGAAGCGAATCCTGCGCCTGGTGGAGACCGAGAACGCCCATTCCAGGCGAAAGGAGAGGGAACTCCGGATGGCCGCCCGACTCATCCTGGAGGGAAAGAGACCCATCCTCGACGGCTCCGGCTGGCCGCATCCGGACCGTCCGTTCGCAGAGTCTCTTCGTTGTTCCATGCAGGCGGCCGACAGCGTGTTCCTGGACGAAATCCTGTCGAATCACGAGTTCGGCCTTGTCGGAACATGGATCGGCCGCGGCCACCCCCTCATGCGGCACGAACGCCATCGTGCGTTGTGGACCGATCATCGTATCCCGTACCGGCTCCTGGACCGGCGTCAGCGGGTCGAGATGTCGTCGCACAGGCTCGAGCCCATGATGGCCGAGGCTCATGAACTCGGACTCACGACTCTGGCGCGATTCGGTACGTCCCGGGGAAAGCAGGATCCCAGCAGGCTGCTGGTCTGGAACCCCAAGCGACACTCGTTCGCCGGTCGCGTCAAGGCGCTCGCGTTCTCCTATGCGTACGAGTATGACCAGGAAACGGTGATCGTCAACAGCCCACGGGGGGACATAGAGCGCTTCGAGTGGGGTTGGCGTAGCGGTGACAACAGGGATTCCACCGTCTCCAGGACGCACCCCAAGGGGGCACCGCTCCGTATGTCGGTTTTGGGACACAACGCACGAGAACGAACGAGCGAACACCACTTCGCCACGACTCGGCGGAAACTGCAGATGGAGCCCGGATGGGAACTCCTCCGGGATTTCCTTATCGACCGAAACGAGGTTCAGAGATACCTGTTCTGGAAGGGCCACCGCCTGTTGGACTGTCCAGGTAATTACTTCAGGAGTTTCCAGATTTCCCGCATGCGCGAGATGGACACAGTTCCGACCTGGAGAATCAGGCCGATGGGTGACGGTGACGCTCTCATGACTGGCCTGCCGGATCCCTTCTGGGGCACACCAACTTTGCCGCTGGCGTACCGACTCGCCGACGAGACGAACTGGCCGGTCGTCCTGGAGACGGAGGGCAGGCAGGCGTTCCTGGAATCCATCGGATACAACCAGACGGGAGGCAAGGTGGACCCCTACCTCGGTCGGACTTTCGGTGGCGAAGAGATCAAGGACGGCACATTCATCGCCGAGCCTCCATCCTGGAAATCCGTGGTGGACTTCTGGGAAGTCAGAGAGGCGCGGAATCAAGGCGCGTCGCCTGCACTCTCCTCGACCGACTGAGGGAGGACTCGCCCCTCGCGTTGATGCGCCGTGTCGCCGGCGCCGGCAGCGGTTTGCGCTGCGGAGATCGTCCAGGACCGGAGGCGTGTCCGTCGTGTCCTGGCTGCGGCACTTCAGTTCGGAGTTTCTCCATTTCGCGTCAAGGATTGAGCACGAGAATCGGATCATGAAGGCCACCCGTTGACGCTTCGTTCAGCTCGGGCTCTTCACGAGATCCTCTATCTCGGATAGCTCGATTTCCATCTCGGATACGGCAGCCTGATTCTTCTTGGACATCCGATGGCGATGTTTCCTGAAGTAATTGACGACCACACGAAGGATGCTCAACATCCCCAGACACAGTACGTATGCCGATTTCTCAATGAGCCTTTCGACGAGATCATCAATGACTCTCCACATCCATAGCACCATCACGAGGGCAAGAAGCGCCACCAGGAGTGAGGCGAGCGCCGTGACGATAGAAACACTTACCGCTCTGACGCCTACACGATGGACGGCTCTCGTCAGCATGTTCGACACGGCCAGGATGTCCAGCAGGATGTCCAGATGACGCGCTACCGGTTCTGCGGCTGTGGGTCTCGGGCGACTTCGAAGCCCGCGACGGCGCGGCGAGACGCGTCCCGGCACTCGCGCCGCAGGGCGGCTGCGATGCGATCCGGATCCTCGCTGAAACGGAGGAGCCTTGCCTGGCGCCGGACGAGCGCGAGATGCGCCGGAGTCATGCGCTTCAGCAAGAGCACTTCGGGCGGGGCTGCCTCTCCGAAGAAGAGCCGATAGCCCCGCGCGATCCGCTCCCGATCCAGGTAGTCGAATCGGGCGTGGATCAGGAACCGTCGGACCGATGCCGAATCAAGGGCGTCGGCCAGGTTCGTGGTGCAGATGAACGGGAGCGGGTGCCGCTCCATCTGGGAGAGCATTTCGTTGACCTGACTGATCTCCCACGAGCGCTGGGCGGTCCGGCGATCGGACAGCAGCGAGTCGGCCTCGTCGAAGACGAGCACCGCGTCCTGCGACCGCGCCTGGTCGAAGGCCCGGGCGATCCGCTTCTCGCTCTCGCCGATGTACTTGTCGATGAGGTCGGACGCCCGCCGCACCTGGCAGTCCTTTCCCATGGACTCGGCGAGATACCGCGCGAAAGCGGACTTGCCGGCTCCGGACGGACCGGAGAAGAGAAGGCCTGCTCCTGAAGACGGGTCTCGCCGGAGCGCGCTCGCCAGCTCCATCAGATCGTGATCGGCGCGAACGATCGCGGGATCGTAGGTCCGGGGAGAGCTGCGCTGGAACGGCGCCGCTCCGAACCGGAGCCTGGCCTTCTGATGAGCCATGCGGCGGATCGCGTCGGCGCCGCGACCCTGCCCGTGTTCGGCCGCGAGCCGGACCTGCCGGGGGGTCATTCCCGCGGTGCGGGCGAACTCGTCGCCGAGCTGGGCCGACTCGGAGTCCGACAGCCCGGCCTCCCGGAACATCGAGGCAAACAGCGCCTTGCGGTCCTTGAGGCGCATGCGCCCGAACCGGATCGCGTGAACCATCCGATCCAGCGAGAACGGACGCACCGCGCGGAAGAAGTCGGTGGCGTTCGCGGTCCACAGAATCGGAACCGGAGAGCGTTCCATGAGGCGGTTCAGCCATTCCTTGGGCCGCAGGTGGCCGAAATCCTCCATCTCGTCGAAGAGGATCACCGCCCGCGGCTCGTGGCGCAGCGTCTCGATCGCGTACTCGAGCGCGTGGTCGCGCGGCAGGGTCAGCCGGGTGTCCGATCCGGCCCCTGCGCCTCCGACCGCATAGAGAACCGCGCCCGCCTCTGCGGCGAGGGTGCGGGAAAACTCGGTCTTGCCGGTTCCCGGAGCGCCGTAGAAGAGAAGGTTGACTCCCGGAACCGAGACGGGATCGCCGGACTCGCGCGCGCGAAGCGTCGTTCGGAGCACGGCGAGCGCGTCTTCGGCGTCGTCGCCCAGGTGGTGGAACGCGCTCCACGGGAGGCGGGCGGGAACAGGGGCGCCGATCCGCGGCAGCGCGATGTGGGTCGAGATCGTGCGTTCGATCCGCTCGGCGCTGCGAAGCAGCTCCTCGTCCTGCCCCTCGACGAGTCGCGCCGCCCGGAGCGCCGAAGCGACGATGCCGAAGGAGCACTCCAGCTCGTCCGCCAGGCGGCGGGTCACGGCGCCGGGATCACGGAGCTCGATGCCGGATTCGCCGAGCATGCGCGTCACGACGGTGCGCCGGACGCCGGGACCGAGTGGCCGGAGCCGCACGACGACCATGAACCGGCGAAGGACCGCTTCGCTCAAGTGGGTGATCCGGTTCGCCGTGAAGATCGTCGGCACCGGATTGCGTTCGAGAAGCCGGTGGACTTCGAGCTGCCGGTCACCATCCGCGTCCACGACCCCCTCCATCTCGTCGCAGAGAAGGACCGCGTTCGGCTGGCGAGCGAGGACGGCGTTTGCGAAACGCAAGCCGTTCCGCCGTTCGATGCGGCGGTCGGTTCGACCGCTGAGGCGGCGCCCCGTGGTCTCGCTGGCGCCGGGGCGAAGTTCGCCGATCGAATGGAGCTGTCCCTGCGCTTCCGCCGCGAGCGTGCGGGCCAGTTCCGTCTTCCCGGTCCCGGCGCGACCGAACAGGAGGATGTTCACGCCCGGCTCGGCGGTTTCGCCGGCGGCGCGCCGCCGGAGCGCTCCTCGGAGCACTCCGAGCGCCTCCACCCGTTCCTCGACATGGCCGAAGGCGTCCAGGCCGAGGAGCGCCTCTTGCGGCTCGCCGACCAGGCGCCTCCGCAGCTCGTCGCGGTCCGCGACCGGCGCGGTCCACAGGGACTGGACCGGGCGAGGGAGCCAGTCGTCGGGATCCTCGCGGTCGGGGTCGCGGGAGTCGCCGATGCGCAGCAGGCGGATTTCGCACAGGGTCTCCAGCGCCCGCCGCGCCCGCGCGCCGGGCATCGCCAGGAAGAGCGCCACCTTCCGCGCATTGTCCCGGAGAGGCTGGAACGTCTTCCACAGGCTCCGCACCAGTCCGTCCCCGTCCGAGATTCGGCAGAGGTCGAGGATCCGGACGCAGTCGCGATCCAGTCCGAGGCAGTCTGCGAGAAGGCGGACCGCCCGATGCCCGGGGCCCTCGTCGGCCTCCGCGGACGGCGGCGGGTCGGCCATGTCGGAGACATCCAGGACGACGTTCTCCCCCTCGTCGGTCTCCGCGGGCGCGGCGGGCGGAGGCTGGTCGGCTTCCTCCAGGTGATCCAGAATCGCCTTCAGTTCCTGCTCGTGCTGCTTCCTCTCCGCGCGACTCGCCCTCGCGAATCCCTTGCCGGACACGTCCGAGAACAGCGAATCGGGCAGCTCGGGCAGCCCGGCCGCGAGCCAGTCGGTGTCCCTGGCGCAGCCGTCGTGGATTTCCTCCAGAACATCGCTGATGTAAGGCTTCCCCTCCATCAGCGCGCCCCGGATGATGTTGAGGACCAGCGTTCGGTTCAGCTCGTGATCGGGTGGGGGCATGGGCGGCTTCTCCTTATTCGGGTTACAAGGTTGGAGACAGATCGGCCGATACCCGGAGAGCTGCCGTGAGCGGGGGAGCCTCGTGCTTTTTCCGCCCGGAAAGGGGCTCACGGGAGCGATTTCCGGGTCCACGGGGCATGCTTCAGCCCGGGGGCGCTCCGCCGTCAGGGGCGCGCGACGGTTGACGCCCGACCGGGAGACCGGCCCGGGACGGCTGGCTCGTGCTATGCTGCGAAACGGAATCAGCGGGGGGATGAGGTCAGCCGGTTTCGCGGCTGATCGCGAGTGCGTCCACGTTTCCGGATGCCCGCTCCACGACGGACCCGTCGGGAGGCGTTCGCGCGTAGCGCCGTGAGCCGGCGCGAGGGCTGCACCCGCGCCCGACGCGCCGGACCGGTTCGGCCCTGGTCTTCGTCCCGCTTCCCGGCGAGGTGGAGCCGGGCCACAGCGAGCCCCGCCGACCTCGCGCCCACCTGATGACGAGCCCCTCGCGGGGCCGTCCCCTCTCTTCGACTCTTCCCGGGGCCGCTCGAGCCGGTCCCGGCGGAAGCCCCTGATGCCGAGCACGAGACAAGACTCTCCCCGGCGGCGCCGTTCGTATTCCCGACGCGGCCGCCCGTCGCACTCACACTCCGGCCGTCGCCGCCGGGGCCGACGCCCGTTCCGGAAGCGGAGCAACGGAGCGGCCCCGGGCGTGGACGCCGTGGCTCGGGCCGACGCCTCCGAACAACCCGCGTCGGCCGAGGGCGCCGAGAGCGCCGAAGCCGCGGCGCCCGCCGAGCTGCCGCGCAACGAGGTGACCGGTCTGCTGGATCTGGGCCCTCGGGACAGCGGTCATCTTCGACTGGCGAAGAACAACTTCCTCCCCCGCGCCACCGATGTCCGCGTGCCCTACGGAGTCGTGGATCGCTACCGACTTCGGGAGGGCCACATGGTGTACGGCTACAGCGCGCCCGGCCGACGCCGCCGACGCCGCCGGGGGCCGCCGAGCCAGGAGCTCCACACGGTCCTCGAGGTGAACGGCTACGAAGTCAATGCGATGCCGTCGCGCCGGAACTACGCGGACCTGATCAGCGTGCACCCCGAGCCGCGCATCGAGCTCGCGCGGGCCGAGGACGCCCCGATGTCACTTCGGGTGGTGGACATGCTCGCCCCGATCGGCCGCGGACAGCGGGGACTCATCGTGGCCGCCCCCAAGACCGGCAAGACGATCCTCCTCGAGCAGATCGGGCAGGCGATCGCGAAGCACTACGGCGGCATCCATCTCATCATCCTCCTGATCGACGAACGGCCGGAGGAAGTCACTCACATGCGGCGGTCGGTGCCGCACGCCCAGGTCGTGGCCTCGACCGCGGACAGCGGCAGCGCCGACCACGTGCGAGTCGCCCGGATCGTGCTGGAACAGGCCCGGCGCCTGGTGGAGATGAAGGAGGACGTCGTCATCCTGCTCGACTCGATCACCCGCCTCGGCCGCGCGGCGAACCGGGAGACCCGGGGCAAGGGCCGCACCATGAGCGGCGGGATCGACTCGAGGGCGCTCGAGTTCCCGCGACAGTTCTTCGGCGCCGCCAGGAAGATCGACGACGGGGGCAGCCTCACGATCCTGGGCACCGCGCTCGTGGACACCGGCAGCCAGATGGACGAGGTCATCTTCCAGGAGTTCAAGGGCACCGGAAACATGGAGCTGGTGCTGAGTCGCACGCTCGCCGAGTCGCGGGTCTTCCCGGCGATCCACATCCACCATTCCGGCACCCGGCGCGAGGAGCTCCTGCTCCCCGCCGACGAGCTGCCGAAGACCCATCTGCTGCGGCGCGCCCTGTCCGGCCTGAAGCCCCTGGAGGCGATGTCGCTCCTGCTGAGCCGCATGGAGCGCACCCGGAACAACCGCGAGCTCCTCGAGCGGATCCGCGTCTCGTAGGGGCGCCGGCCCCGAAAACGCAGCATGCGGCGTTGTGTCTCCGTCCAACTTTCGATATACTTGGAAATATGGAAACCGATGAGGCGGTCGCCGCCCTTTCGGCCCTGGCGCACGAGACCCGACTGGAGGTCTTCCGGCTGCTGGTGCGACGCGGGCCCTCGGGGCTGCCGGCCGGCCAGGCGGCAACCATCCTGGGCATCCCGGCGCCCACCCTGTCCTTCCACCTCAAGGAGCTGCGGCTCGCCGGCATGGTTCGCCGGCGGCGGGAGGGGCGCTCTCTCGTGTACAGCCCCGACTTCGACGCGATGAACTCGCTGGTGGACTTCCTCACCCGCAACTGCTGCGAGGAAGCATCCGATCCCCCGAGGAGAAACACCCGATGCGACTGCAACTCGCCCTGAACGTCCGCGATCTCGACGCTGCCGTGGATTTCTACACCCGGCTGTTCGGCGTCGAGCCGAGGAAGCGGAAGCCCGGCTACGCGAACTTCGCCATCGCCGAGCCTCCGCTCAAGCTCGTCCTGTTCGAGACGGACGACGAAGCCGCCGACCGCCTGAACCATCTCGGGGTCGAGGTCATGGAAGACGTCCAGGTCGAATCCGCGATCCGGCGGATCTCGGATGAGGGCCTGCCTCACGAAATCGAGAGCGAAGTGGTCTGCTGCCACGCCCGCCAGAACAAGGTCTGGGCATACGAACCCGAGGGACTGCGGTGGGAGTGGTACCGCGTGATCGAGGACATCGAGGAAGAGCCGTCCTCCTGCGCCGCGCCGGAGCTGCCGGTGGTCGCCGCAGCGTCCGGCGAATCCGAAGCTCCATGCAACTGCTAGAATCCCGCGCCTTTACGGAGTCTCTCATGTACGCAATCTTCGAGAGCGGCGGCAAGCAGCACCGGGTTGAACCGGGCCAGCGGGTCGCCCTCGAGCGCATCCACGCCGCCGAGGGAGACGCGGTCTCCTTCGACCGGGTGCTGTTCATCCGGGATGCCGGGTCCGGCGAGACCAGGATCGGAACCCCGTACGTCGAGGGGGCCACGGTCTCCGCCACGGTGCTCGGCCATTACCGGGACCGCAAGATCCGGGTGTTCAAGCGGAAACGGCGCAAGGGCTACCGGAGAACCAGGGGGCACCGCCAGGAACGGGTCGAGGTTCGCATCGAGGCGATCCACCCGGACGGATCCGGCGACTGATCGCCGACGACTTATCAGGGGACATCGCAATGGCGCACAAGAAAGGACAGGGCAGCTCCCGAAACGGGCGCGACAGCCACTCCAAGCGACTCGGCGTCAAGCGGTTCGCCGGCGAACGGGTGCGCGGCGGCACGATTCTGGTCCGCCAGCGGGGCACGCGGTTCAAGCCCGGGCCCGGCGTCGGCCGCGGTGGCGACGACACGCTGTTCGCGCGGATTCCCGGCATCGTCGCCTTCCGCAACCGGGGGCGACTGGGGCGGTTCATCTCGGTGACCTCCGAGGACGCAACGGCAGGCTGATCCTCCTTCGGCCGGGCGGCGATCCGGCAGCGTCGCGTCGCTCTTCGGGATGCGATGCTCGTTGACGAGGTCGTGCTGAGGATCGCCGGCGGCAACGGCGGCAACGGCGCCCGCAGCTTCCGCCGGGAGAAGTTCGTGCCCCGGGGCGGTCCCGACGGGGGAAGCGGCGGACGCGGCGGCAACGTGGTGCTCGTCGCCGACGGGCGCCGGAACACGCTCGCCACCTACCGCTACCGCCCCAGCTACCGGGCCGGCGCCGGAGCGCACGGCCGCGGGCAGAACCGGCAGGGCCGATCGGGGGAGGATCTGCTTCTCCGCGTTCCGCGGGGGACCGCCGCGTTCGATCACGCGAGCGGCGTGCTGCTCGGCGACCTGGTGGAGGAAGGACAGACCCTCGTCGTGGCGGCGGGCGGCCGGGGCGGCCGGGGGAACTCGGTCTTCCGGACGCCGACGAACCAGGCCCCCCGGCGGGCCGAACCCGGCGAGGCGGCGGAGGAACGCGAGATCCGGCTGGAGCTCCGGCTTCTCGCCGATGTGGGGCTCGTGGGGTTCCCCAACGCGGGCAAGTCCTCCTTCATCGCTCGCGTGAGCGCCGCCCGGCCGCGGATCAGCGACTACCCGTTCACCACGCTGTCCCCGAACCTCGGCCTGGTGCGCGTGGGCGAGGAAACCGAGCTGGTCGTTGCCGATCTTCCCGGGATCATCCCCGGCGCCAGCGAGGGCGCGGGTCTCGGTCTCCGATTCCTGAAGCACCTCTCCCGCACCGCGCTCGTCGTCTATTTCGTGGATCTGTCCGAGTCCTCCGGACGCCACCCCGCGAGCGACTTCGGCGTCCTCCGGGACGAGGTCCGCAACTACGGCGGCGGTCTCGCCGCGAAGCCCGCCGTGGTGGTCGGCAACAAGACCGACATCGTCCGCGGGACCGACCGGATCCGGAGTCTCGAACGGGTGGCGGCTGGCGCCGGGTTGCGCTGCTTTGCGGTCTCGGCCGCCACCGGCGACGGCTGCGCCGACCTGACTCGCGCGCTCGCCGCCCGTCTGCGGGACATGGCCGAAGCCGAGGCGGGCGACGCCTCGAATCCTCCGACATCCCCGCCCCCCGTACACTTGGGGCGATCTTGAAGGGGCCCTCGCCGCCAGCCGCCGCCCGTCGTCCGGGCGTCATCGCCGTCTTCGGGGGGACGTTCGACCCGCCGCACTGGGGCCATGTGCGCGCCGCCGAAGCCGTGCGCGATCGGATGGGGGTCGAGGAGGTGTGGCTCATCCCGGCGGCGACGCCCCCTCACCGCCCCGTGGCCCCGAGCGTGAGCGCCGAAGCCCGCCTCCGGATGGTCCGGGACGCGATCCACGGCCGGGCGCGACTCGTCGCGAGCCCGGTCGAACTGGAGCGATCGGGGCCATCGTGGACCATTGACACGCTCGACCAGATCGCCGGCGAGCGCCCGCCGACCCCCGACGGCGCGGCGCGGGTCGTCTTCGTCGTCGGGAGCGACGCGTTCCGGGAGATCCGGACCTGGCGCCGCTACCGCGACCTGCTCGAACGCCACCCGGTCGTCGTCGTCTCCCGTCCCGGCCACCCCCTGACCGAGGCGCTCGAAGTCGTCCCGAAGGCGCTTCGGAACCGGATCACGCGGAACCTCGACGCCCCTCTCGTCCCGCCCCGGATCTTCGCCCTCGAAGTCCCGCTGCCAGACCCGTCCTCCCGGGCGATCCGCGCCCGACTCGACGCTCGCCTCCCGGTCGGGGGGCTGATGCCGCCGCCGGTCTTCTCGCGGATCGGCGAACAGGGACATTACCGATGACCACCGAGGGATCCGCACTGTCCCGGTCCGAGCGCGAAGCCCGTTTCGCCGCCGCCACGGCGCTCGCCGAACGCGCCGAGAACGTGCTGGTCCTCGACCTCCGCGAACTCGCCGGCTTCACGGATTTCTTCGTGATCGCGACCGCTTCGTCCGAGCGGAGGCGTCAGACGGTCGTGGAGGCGATCCGGCGCGGCCTGCTCGAAGAGGCCCGTCGGAAGCCCACGCACATCGAGGGAAGCCCCGCCGGGGGCTGGCTGCTGGCGGACTACGTGGACTTCGTCGTCCACATCTTCTCCCCCGAGCACCGCGAGTACTACCAGCTCGAGAGGTTGTGGGGAGACGCGCCGCGGTGGGCTCCGGAACCCCCCTCGACGCCTCCGAATCCGCCCCCGACTCGCGCCCCCGACCCCGCGTAGAATCCGGGAGCGGCCCCGACCGCGACGCCCCATGCGCTTCCTGCTGTTCTTCGTCGGCATCCTGGTGACCGCGGCGTTCGGGCTGCTGGTCGTGGGGGGAAACGGGCAGCTCGTGACCGTGCGGATCCCGCTGTTCCTGCCGATCCGGGTGGAGCTCTGGAAGGTGATGCTGGGCGGCGTGGGCCTCGGCGCGGCGGTGGCCCTCGCCTTCGACGGCGCCGGGCGAATCCGTCGGCTGGTTCGCGAGCGCCGCCTCCGCCGCGGGCAGAGGGACCTCGACGAAGGCGACCGGCTCTTCCGGGAGGGCGTGGAGGAGATGGCGTCCGGCCGTTTCGAGAAGGCGCTGCTGAGCCTGGAGGCGGCGGAGGAGTACGCCGGAGCCGACCGGGAGACGCTCCGACGGAAGGCGGAGTGCCTGATGCGGATCGGGCGCTGGAGCGAGGCCGTCGCGGCGCTGGAGGAAGCGGTCGAAGACGACCGGGGAGACACCGGCCTCGCCTACGCGCTGGCCGAAGCGCTGGCGGCGAACGGGCAGCCGGGGCGCGCCCGCGACCTGCTCGAGAAGACGATCGCCGAGGACGCCGAGCCTCCGGCGTCGGCGCTCGGTCAGCTTCGCGATCTCCTCACCGCCGCCGGAGACGCCCGCGCCGCTCTGCAGGTCCAGCAGCGACTCCTCTCGGTCACGCCCGGCTCCGGGAGACCCGCGGAGGAGCGGCGGGCGTTGGCGCTTCGGCACGCCCTCGGGGTCCAGCTCCTCGACCGCGGCGAGGCGGTCGAGGCCGCGCGGGTGTTCCGGGCGGTCCTCGACGAGGATCCGGGCGCGGCGCCCGCGTGGGTCCGGCTGGGCAAGGCCTATCTCGGGGCCGGGAACGAGCGGGCCGCGGTGGAGGCGTGGCGTCGCGGTTTCACGGAGACCCGGGCGATGGCCCCGCTCATCGCGCTCCAGGACTACTACCTCGACCAGACCTGTCCCGAGGACGCCATCACCGTCTGGAAGCGGGCGATCGCGGAAACCCGCTCTTCGGGAGGCCGGGCCTCCCGGAATTCGCGCTACCTGCTCGGCGCGCTCTACGACCGTCTGTTCATGCTCGACGAGGCCGCCGGCGCGCTCGCCGGACTGTCGGCGGCCGACTCCCCGGCCGTGGGCGCCCGCCTGACGCGCATCCTCGAGAGCCGCGGCGACCTCGCCGGCGCGGTGGCGCGCGCTCGACAGGTGATCGCCCGCGCGCCGTCGCTGGCCGCCGAGTTCGCCTGTTCGGAGTGCGGCGAACGCCACGCCGAGTGGAAGGACGCCTGCGACCGTTGCGGGGCTTTCGGGACCGTCGCTCTCGAACTCGGCCCGCCGCGCGCCGCGGCCGAGCCGGTCGCCACCGCCACGGCTCCGGTCGTGTGAACGGCGGGCGACCGGCGACTCTGCTTCGGTCGGACCCGGTTTCCCGCATCCGACAGGGCCTCGGGCAGCTCCTGGTTCCGGGCCCCTGCTGCATCTGCGACGAGCCGCTCCGGGATCCGCTGCGGGGGCCGGTGTGCGCCGATTGCCGGACCCGACTGATCGTCCCCTCCCGCTTCGCCGCCTGTCCGCGGTGCGCCGATTTCCGCGTGCCCGAGATGTGCGGCCGGTGCCGGAACGATCCGCCGCCGTGGGTCCGGGCGGTCGCGGCGGCGCCCTACGAAGGGCGGGTCCGACGCGCGGTCGTGGAGTTGAAGTACCGGAGGCGGGAGCCGATCGCCGCGCTGCTCGCGGCCGCCGCGGCCACGACGTGGGAGATGGTCTTCCGGAATCCGGCGGCGGAGGATCCGACTACCGAGCCCGACGCCGAAGATGCGCTCGTGGCCGAGCCCGGGCTGCCGCCCGAAGCGGAGCGCCCGCCGGTGGCCGTGATTCCGATGCCGGCGCCGATGTGGCGGCGCATCCGCCGCGGCTTCAACCCGGCGCAGTCCATCGCCGAGGGCGTCGCGGAACGGTTGCGACTCCCGATCGAGGCCTCCGTCCTGCGAAGGCGCCACTCCCCGCCGCAGACCACCGTCACCCCGGCGCGCCGCCGCCGGAACGTGCGCGGCGTCTTCCGCACGCGCACACTGGCGCCGAGCCTCGTCGGACGACCGCTGCTGCTCGTGGACGACGTGCTGACGACCGGCAGCACCGCCGGGGCCGCGACCCGGGCGATCCTCGCCGCGGGCGCCGGCCCGGTCTCCGTTCTCACCTTCGCGCGTGGCGGAACCCCCGGCGTGTGAAGGGCTTCCAGCCAGAGCGTCGGCAGCGGGAGAGCGTGGTAGCGTTGCCGGAAAGCCCATGAAACGCCGTCGCCTCCCCATCGGCCTCCAGTCGTTCCGCAGGCTCCGGGAGACGGACTGCTACTACGTTGACAAGACGCCCCTCATCCGGGAGCTGACCGACCGGGGCGACTACTACTTCCTCTCCCGTCCCCGGCGCTTCGGGAAGAGCCTCCTGATCGACACGCTCCGCGAGCTGTTCGCCGGCAGCGAGCCGCTCTTCCGGGGGCTGGACATCCACAAGCACTGGAACTGGGACAACACGTATCCGGTCCTGCGCCTGAGCTTCGACGGGCGGTACACGGAGGAGGGAGACCTCGAGGGCAACATCCGCAAGCAACTGGAGATCGCCGAGCGCGCTTCGGGGCTCGACCCGGGTTCGACCTCGGATCGCGCTCCCGAACACCTCACCGACCTGCTGTACCGGCTTCATCGCCGAACGGGCAAACGGGTCGTCGTGCTCGTGGACGAGTACGACAAGCCGATCCTGGATGCGCTCCGGAAGCCAGCGCTGGCGAAAGCGAACCGGGAGATACTTCGGGGCTTCTACGGCATCATGAAGGGCAGCGCCGAGCATGTCCGGTTCGTCTTCGTGACCGGGATCAGCATGTTCTCCAAGGTGAGCCTGTTCTCGGGCCTGAACAACCTCAAGGATCTCAGCCTCGATCCGCGCTACGCCACGCTCTGCGGCTACACCGACGGGGATCTCGATGCGACTTTCGCGCCGGAGTTGACCGGGCTCGATCGGGAGGGGATCCGGCGCTGGTACAACGGCTATCACTGGCGCGGTCGAGAGAAGGTGTACAACCCCTTCGACATCCTTCTCCACTTCGACAGTCGGGAGTTCCAGCCCTACTGGTACCAGACCGGTTCCCCCAGCTTCCTGTTCCCCCTGATGATGGACAGGCGAGTGAACACGCTGGAACTCGAGAACCGGGTCTCCGATGCGAACCTGCTCTCGAAGTTCGATGTGGATGACATGCGTCTCGACGCCCTGCTGTTCCAGACCGGCTACCTCACGATCGCTGCCGAGGAGAGGTTCGGACCGCAGACCCTGTTCACACTCGACTATCCGAATCTCGAGGTCCGCTACAGCCTGAACAGCAGTCTTCTTCAACACGTCAGTTCCGGCCGCGCGGAAGTGTCGAGTGATGGCCGGGCGCTGTGCCGGATGCTGGCAGAGAACGACTTCGACGGTTTCGCCGCCCGGCTGCAGAGTTTCTTCGCCGGAGTCCCTTACCAGTGGCAGAGCCGTCCGGAACTCGCTCGCTACGAGGCGTGGTACGCCGGGATGCTCTACGCCTGCTTCCAGGCGATCGGGATGGAGGTTCGGGTGGAGGAGGCCTCCCATCGTGGCCGGGCCGACATGGTCCTGCTCCACGAAGGGCAGGTGTTCGTCTTCGAATTCAAGATGGCGGAGGACGGGGAGGACGCCGACACGGCCTTGGCGCGGGCGATGCGGCAGATCCGGGACCGAGGCTACGCCGAGAAGTACCGCCCTCGCGGCGAACCGATCCACCGGATCGGCGCCGTGTTCGGCCGCGAGGAACGCAACCTCCTCGCAGTGCGCGCCGAACCCGCCTGATCGCCATCACGCCGGGGAAACGCGACGCGTCCTCGCCGCGCCATGCCCCCTCCACCCGGCTCATCTTCGACAGTTCGAATTTGCAACTCGTTGTAGTCGAGAGAGTTACGACGCGACGCGGGCGGCTGTGGCACTACACCTCAACCTGTAGTCGAGGGCTGGCATCGCCCCGGCCGGCACAGCGCGCCAGGTCCATTTGATCTACCGCGGTCGAGGAGCCCGGGATCCGCTCGAGGAAGACATCGCGCAGGAGGAGTTCGCCGGGCGGCTGGCCGCCGCGCTGGCGACAACGCCATGGCCGAGCTGGCCGAACCGCGCGGGTCTCGGAGGCGGGTCAACTGGCCGATTCCGACAGGCCGGACAGCGCTTCGAGCGACCGGTTCAGAACACCCAGCGGAAGTTCGGCCAGATCCTCACATCGGCCGTTGGCATAATGGCCGGGAACGAGCGCGGACCAGGACGCGCCGCCATCGTCCTCGATACGCACGGTCACCGAAGCCGGAATTCGCGGCGGTCTGAAGTAGATGGCGATTTCAGCGTCCTCGGTGGGGTACACGACCGACGCCACCGTGTGCTCACGGAGTGCGAGCAGCAGGTCGCGGGCCGCCGACCGAGCCGCCGGACCGATCGGTGGCAGGCCGTCCTCCGCGATGTCCTCGTCGAGCGCGTCCAGTTCGGCGAGGGCTGCGGGAAGCCATCCGGCCCCTGGATCCCGACGATCCGCTTCTTCGACGCGATCGGGTCTCGAAGCGGATGGGGGCGGGGATGACGGCCACGCGCGCCGGGAAGCGTCGGGGTCCTGACTCATCGCCGGGCCCGTCGCGGGGATCCGCCGACGCACTCGGTCAAGCAACATGACGTCGACCAGAGCGGGATCGAGAAGGCATGACTCCTGCGGAGCGGGAGCGATCCACCCGGCGGAGGATCCACTCGGCGTCCCGGATGACGACGCGGGCGCCGGGGGCGAGGGGGGCGGCGTTCGTCACGGCGGGCGGAGCGTACCGGGGAGGCCGTCGCGCCTCCGCGCCGGACAGGAGAAACCCCGGCCCGTCTAGAATCCCGAACTTCGCGGTCGGTGGCCGGCCGCCGGACGAGCCTTGCGATTCTCACGACCCGATCGGCGACTCGCAGGGGCGGCGGCTGCGCTGGTGGCCGTCGCGGTGGGGGCGCCGGCGGCGGCCTGGGGGCCCGAGGGGCACCGACGCATCGGCGAGAAGGCCATCGAGTCGCTGCGGGATCCGCTGAAGGAGTTCTTCGAGGACCGCGAGGAGGACTTCTTCGAGGAGCTCGAGGATCCCGGGCGCGGGCGCAACCCGGCGCACTTCCATCTCGAGAGCTACGACGCGTTCCCGTTCTGGGATGTCCCGGTCACCCGCGAGCTCGCCGGGCGGCGGTTCTCCGAGGAAGAGATCACCGCGAACGGGGACGCGCTCTACCGCCTCCTCGAAACCTGGGCCGAGCTCGTGGAGGCGTTCCGGGAGGGCGCCTTCGACGAGGTTCTCGGTCTGGCGGCCGATGTCTCGTGGCTCGTGGGGGAAATCAGCACGCCGCCCAACATCTCGGCCGCGGGGGATGGCCAGCCGACCGAGCAGGACGGGCTCGCCCGGCGTTTCGACACCCAGCTCCTCGAGACCTTCGCCAATGATCTCCGGGTGGACGACTCCGCCGGCCTCTATCTGGATCGTCCGGAGGAATACATGCGCTCGCTCCCGCTCAAGGCGCACGTGTGGGTGGACAACATCACGTTCGTGGACTCCATGTCCCGCCGCGGCGTCGCCGGGTACGACCGCTTCTACATGGACAACATGTGGCGGGAGCTCGGCCCGCTCGTGAACTCCCTGCTGTCCGGCGCGGCGGGCGACGCGGCGAGCCTGTGGTACACGGCGTGGGTGGCGGCCGGGCGTCCCGAGGTCCCGGAGACCTGAGCCGTTCCGCCGGCGTCGGGCCCGGGGCCGCCACCGGGACTCCCGCCGGAGGCGACCCGAACGCCCTCGACCTCGCCACGATCCGTGCGCTGCGCGCGGGGGACATCGACGCGGAAGCGGCGTGGCGGGATCTCATCGGCCGCCACCGGAAGCGCCTCTTCTCGGTCGCCTACCGGTTCACCGGGAGCTACGAGGAGGCCGAGGAGTTGTCCCACGAGATCGTGGTGCACCTCTACCAGCAACTCCACCGGTTCGACCCCCGAGCTCACTTCGTCGTGTGGCTCAACTCGGTGGCCCGGAACTTCTGCATCGACCGTTACCGTTCCCGGGTCCGTGAACGGCAGCGGTTGCGCCCCCACGAGGGCGAACTGGAGCAGTGGGCGGCCGATCCCGGTCCGGACCCGGGCCGCACCGTCGAACTCCGGGAGGCTCGCCGGCACCTCGCCGACGCCCTCGAGGCGCTGTCGCCCCGGCTGCGGGAGGTGCTTCACCTTCGGTTCTTCCAGGAGCTGTCCTACGAGGAGATCAGCCATCGGCTGGGCATCCCCGGGGGCACGGTGAAAAGCCGGATCCACCGGGGCCGGGCGGAAGTGCGGCGACGCTACCGCCAGGCCCGCCGAAAGCCCGCCCGTGCCCGGGGGGCCGACGGCAAGCCGAGGCGCCGGTGATGGCCGGCGACCAGGGAGGCAAGAGCATGACGATCACGACGCGCATCGCTTCCGGCGTCACCGTGTTTCGCCCGGAGGGCCCGCGGCTGGTGTATGCCGTGCTCGACTCCTTCGTCGAGCAGGTGCATCAGCGCCTGCCCGAGGAGGCGCCGCGGGTGGTGCTGGACTTCTCGGCGGTGAACTACGTGGACTCGGCGGCCATCGGCTGCCTGATGGACCTCTATCGCCGAGTGACGGACCGGGGCGGGCGGATCATGCTCGCCGGGCTCGAAGACCGGGTGGCGCGGATGCTGCGCATGACCGGCGCGCACGAGTTCATGACGATCCACGACACCGTGGAGAACGGTGTCGAAGCGCTCGCCGAGCAGGGAGCGCGATGATGCGCTCCATCACGATGCGCGGCGGGCGCCGGATCCCGCTGGACGGGGATCTGCTCGCCATCCTGGAGGCGCTCTACCAGGAAGTCTCGGTCCGCAGCGAGTTCCGCAACACCTACGAGACGATGATGGGGGAGATCACCCACATCGCCGATGCGATGACCGAGGAAGAGAGGCGTCGGTACCTGATCGAGAGCCTGTTCCTGAATGTCGTTCGCTACGAGAACGAGCGCCTGGCGGCGTTTCTGAAGATGGTGGAATCCTCCGGTGGCGATGACTGATCGTCGGGCGCCTGGGCCGCGCCGCACCCCTACCGGGAGAACCGGTGGAGAGCGGCGCTCCATGGGTCTTCGACGGGGTCAGCGCCCGGCGGCGAGGAGGTAGGCCCAGTTCATGACCGCGGCGGCGGCGACAGGGAACAGGAGCCTCCTCCCCCAGGACACCGGAGGATCCCACCCCGAGGCCATGGCCGCGCCGAGAGGAACGGCCAGCGTGACGCCGACGGCGGCGAGCGGATTCCAGGCGAGCGCTTCAACGAACCCGCCCCGCGCGAGGGCGGCAACGGCGCGAGTGCCCCCGCAGAGGGGACACGGGATCCCGGCCATCCTCTGGACGAGGCACAGCCGGACGGCCCCCGCGAGCCGGTCGAGCTGCGGCGCGGCCGCGACCGCAACCGTGGCGAGCACGAGGAGCGAGATTCCCGGCAGGCGGGGAGAGGGCGCCTCGACGGACATGACCGCGCCAGCCTACCTCCCGGCGGCGGCGTGACCCGAGCTTCCGTCCGCCGCCGCGCCGCCGCGAAGCTTCCTCTCGGCGCGGCGTCCGCTGCCGGGTCGGGGCCGAGGGTGCGGCCGGTCGAACTCGCCGAAGTCACCGAGGACCGGTACCGCACCTACGCGCTCTCGGTGATCACCGCCCGGGCTCTGCCCGATGTGCGGGACGGGCTGAAGCCGGTCCAGCGTCGGATCCTGGTGGCGATGTGGCGCAAGGGGCTTCGTCCGGGCGGCCGCTTCTCGAAGTGCGCCAAGGTCGTCGGGGACGTCATGGGGGCCTACCACCCCCACGGGGACTCCGCCATCTACGAAGCGCTCGTTCGGCTCGCGCAGCCGTTCGCCTCCCGCGTGCCGCTCGTCGAGGGGTCGGGCAACTTCGGCTCGCTCGACGGTGACCCCCCGGCGGCGATGCGGTACACCGAGTGCCGGCTCCCGCCCGTGAGCGAGGACATCCTGGGAGATCTCGCCTCGAACACCGTGGATGAGCGCCCGACCTACGACGGCGCCCGGACCGAGCCGGTCGTGCTGCCGACCCGCCTGCCGCTGCTGCTCGTGAACGGGTCCAGCGGGATCGCGGTCGGGGTCGCCACCCAGATCCCGCCCCACAGGCCCGTCGAGGTGCTCGACGCCCTCATCGCGCTTCTCGACGACCCCGAACTCGGCGACGACGGGCTCGCGGAGCGCCTGCCCGGGCCGGACTTTCCGACCGGCGGCGAGATCCTGGATCCTCCCGAGAGAGTCGCAGCGATCTACCGCAGGGGGCGGGGCTCGATCCGCGTCCGGGGCCGGGTGGAGGAGCAGGGCGTGCGCGGACGGGTCCGCACGATCCACATCACATCGGTCCCCTACGGCGTGGACAAGGCGCAACTGGTGGAGCGGCTCGGCGCGCTGGCGGCCGACAGTTCGATCCCGGGACTCCTCGGGGTCAGCGATCTCTCCACCGACGATGTCAGGATCCGGCTGGAAACCCGGAAGGACATTCCGTTGGACCGGATCGTGGCGCTGCTCTCGAAGCGGACGCCGCTGCTCGCCTCGGTCCCCGTGGACCTGACCTGCCTTCGCTTCGTCCAGTCGCCGGGCGGGGCGCCGGAGCGGGTCGGGGTCCGGACGCTCCTCACCGACTTCCTCGACTTCCGGCGCGATGTGGTCCGGAGGCGGCTCGCCGACGAGCGCCGGCGACTCGAGGCGCGGCTTCATCTCCTCGACGGCTTCCTGCTGGTCTTCGACGCGCTCGACCGCATCCTCGAGATCGTGCGAGCCTCCTCGGGCAAGGCGGACGCGGCCCGGCGGATTCGGCAGGAGCTGCCGCTGGACGCCGTGCAGACCGACGCCATCCTCCAACTGCGGGTGTACCGGCTGGCCCGACTCGAGATCCAGGTTCTCGTCGAGGAGGCGAGGAAGCGGAAGGCCCGGCTGGCGGAGGTGGAGAAGCTGCTCGGGAGCACTCGCCGGATCGCCGCCGAGGTCCGGCGCGAGCTCGTGGAAATCCGCGACCGCTTCCGGACCCGGGGGCCGCGCCGGACGCGCTTCGCGTCGGCTCCGGCGTCCGACGACTTCGTCGAAGAGGATCTGCTCCCGGACGAGGAGGCCACCGTGGTGCTCACCCGGGACGGATGGATCCGGCGGCAGCGCGAGGTGCGGGAGCTGGAGAAGCTGCGCCTTCGCGACGGGGACCGGGTGGTGGCCGTCGAACCCGGCAACACCCGAGCCCCGGTCGCGCTGTTCTCCTCGTTCGGGACCGCGTTCACGACCCAGATCGCGCATGTCCCCGCGAGCACCGGCTACGGCGACCCGGTTCAGACGCTGTTCGCGTTGCGCGACGGCGAACGGATCGTCTCGCTCCTGAGCCTCGATCCGAGGGCGCTCGGACGGGCGGGCCGCGGTCGCGCCCCGGAGCAGGCGGTGGCGGTGACCCGGAGCGGCCAGGCGCTCCGTTTCCGGCTGGCGAGCTTCCGCGCGGCGTCGAAGCGCCCCGGCCGACGCTACGCCCGGCTGCGCGAAGACGACTCGATCCTCGGCGTGGCGCTCACCAACGGGGAGGACACGCTGACTCTCGTCACCGAGAAGGGGCGCGTGCTCCTCGTGGACGTGAAGGAGATCAACCTCCTGCGCGGCCCGGGGTTCGGCGTCCGCGCGATCCGCCTGGGCGTCGGGGATCGCGTCCTCGGCTTCAGCATCTCGGTCGGCAAGGATCTGTTGACCGTGAAGACCACCGGCGGACAGCTCCGGAATCTCCAGAGGGGTGAGGAGAAAGGCCAGTTCCGCATCGGGACGAGGGGGCGGGCGGGCAAGTGGGTCGTCAAGGCCGGCTTCGCCGAAGTCGTGGGGGCGCTCGTGCCGCCGGAGCCCCTGGGTTGAAGGGGTCGCCTCGATGAGCCCCACTGCCCGCCCCGCTGGCCGATCGAGCGCGGAGTCCGCCTACTCGGCGAAGGACATCCGCGTCCTCGAGGGGTTGGCGGCGGTTCGGAAACGCCCGGCCATGTACATCGGCGGAGTGGACCGGGACGGGCTCCATCACCTCGTCTGGGAGATCCTCGACAACGCCGTGGACGAGGCCATGAACGGACACGCCTCGCGGATCTCGGTGACCGTCCACGGCGACGGTTCCGTCAGCGTGCGCGACGACGGGCGAGGGATCCCGGTGGACACGCACCAGCCCTCCGGACGGCCGGCGCTCGAGGTCATCCTCACCACGCTCCACGCCGGGGGCAAGTTCGAGCGGGGGGTGTACCGCGCCGCCGGGGGGCTCCACGGGGTCGGCGCATCGGTGGTCAACGCGCTGAGCGTTTCGCTCGCGGCCACGGTCTGGCGGGCCCGGCGCCGGTGGCGAATGGAGTTCGCGCGCGGCAAACCGGTCTCCGGGCTCGAGAACCGGGGCCCGGCCCGGGGCTCGGGGACCGAGATCCGGTTCCGGCCCGATCCGGAGATCTTCCCCGACCCGCAGCCGGACCCGGCCCGGATCGCGGCGCGACTCGAGGAGACGAGCTTCCTCCACCGGGGGCTCTCGATCTCGTTTCGGGACCAGGCCTCCGGGCGAACCCGGGAATGGCGCCACCAGCGGGGACTCGCCGATTACTTCGATGCCCTGCTCGGGCGACGGCAGCGGAAGCCGTCTCACGCGGCGCCGTTCCATCTCGTGAAGGACCCGCTGACGGCGGACGGCGAGGGCCGACTCGAAGTCGTGCTCGGCTGGACCGAGGCCACCCGGGAGGACTTCCGAAGCTACGTGAACGGGATCCCGACCGGATCCGGCGGCTCCCACGAGGCGGGGCTCCGGGAAGGGCTCGCGAAGGCGGTGCGGCAGTACCTCGGAACCAGTCAGCGCACGCCGCGGGGCCTCTCGGTCACGGCCGACGACGCCCGCGAAGGCGTGCTCGCCGTGCTCAGCGTCTTCCTCCCCGACCCGCAGTTCCAGGGCCAGACGAAGGACCGGCTGAACAACCCGGAGATCCGGACGCCGGTGGACGCCGCGGTGCGGGTCGCGCTCGAGAAGTGGCTCCACCAGACGCCCAGCGCCGCCGGGCGGATCGCCCGACGGGTCGTTCTCGCCGCCCGCGCCCGGGAGGCGTCGCGCGCCGCGGCGGCGGCGGTGACGCGCAAGGTGGAATCCCGGACCCGCAACGTCCTGCCCGGGAAGCTCAGTGACTGCGCCTCCCGGGACGCCCGGGAGACCGAGATCTTCCTCGTGGAGGGGGATTCGGCGGGGGGGTCGGCCAAGCAGGGGCGGGACCGGGTCCGGCAGGCCGTCCTGCCGCTGCGCGGCAAGATCCTGAACGCAGCCAGCGCCACCCAGGAGCGGGTCCTCCGCAATCGGGAGCTGCGCGACATCGTTCTCGCCCTCGGCTGCGGTTTCGGGAAGGACTGCGATCCGGATCGCCTGCGATACCGCCGGGTGATCCTGCTCGCCGACGCGGATGCCGACGGCCACCACATCACGACGCTGCTCCTCGCCTACTTCGTGAACTACCTCGCGCCGCTGCTCAGCGCCGGCCGGGTGCACGTCGCCCAGCCGCCGCTGTTCCGGCTCGATTTCGGCGGGAAGGTCCAATGGGCCCGCGACGAGGCCGAGCGGGACCGCATCCTCGGGTCGGCTCCCGCCGGCCGGAAGGCGCCCGCGATCACCCGGTTCAAGGGTCTCGGAGAAATGCCTCCGCGGATCCTGTGGGAGACGACGCTCGACCCGGCCAGGCGCACGCTGCTGCGGGTGCGCCTCGGGGATGTCGCTTCGGGACGGGCGTTCATCCGGAAGCTCATGGGACGGGATCCGGCCGCGCGCCGCAAGCTGATTCGCGGTGGCGCCCCCGATCCCACGCGCCTCGACGTGTAGGGCTACTGCGCCGGCCCGTTCGCGGGCGCCGGCGTACTTCCTGCCGGGCGGAGCCCGGCGCGCCGGCAATGCCGGCGCCACTCGTATGGAGCGCCACACTCCAGAGTGGCAATTCCCCGCGAAGCGCGTGGCGTTCGCGTCCCTCCGTGCGGGGCGGGGCCGGCACCGCGAGAACCGGCCCGGCGCGCCGGCAATGCCGGCGCCGGCGTATTTCCCGCCGGGCGGGGCCGCTACCGCGAGAACCGGCCCGGCGCGCCGGCAACCCCGGCGCCGGCGTACTCCCTGCCGGGCAGGGCCGCTACCGCGAGAACCAGCCCGGCGCACCGGCGAGCGCCGGTGGCCCGCGCCATCGCCTGGTAGCCTGGGAAACCGTGACGCCGGGGGACGAGGAGATCCGCGCCGCTGTCTTCGCCTGGCTGGAACGGGAGTCCGGGAGGAACGACGGGCTCTTCTCGTGGGCGGGCCTCCACGGCGGCTTTCGACTCCCGGACGGTCGTCGTCTCCCTCTCGTGAGCCAGATGGGCATCTGGTGTCCCAAGGTGTGCGACGCGGCGCTGTCCATCCGGACCGCTGCCCCGAAACCGAATCAGCCGCCGCCCTACGAGGACTCGTTCGACGAGGGCGCAGGGTTGCTGCGCTACCGGTACCGGGGCGCCGACCCCGAAGCCTGGGACAACCGGCGGCTGCGGGAAGCGATGACCCGGGGAAAGCCGCTCGTCTGGCTGGTTGGCGTCCGCCCGGGGATTTACCTCGCCGAGTGGCCGGTCGCGATCGTCGGGGACCACCCCGGCGCCCTGACCTTCGAGGTCCAACTGCTGCGCGGGCTCGAACTGCCGCGGCGGGAGGCCCTCGGCGAGGATTCCGCCGTCCGGCGGTACGTCTCCGCGAAGCGGTACGCGCGCCTCCACCAGCGCGCTTTCCGCGAGCGGGTTCTGGCCGCCTACCGGGAACAGTGCGCGTTCTGCCGGCTGGGGCACCGGGAGCTCCTCGACGCGGCGCACATCGTGCCCGACTCGGAAGGGGGCGAGCCGGTCGTTCCGAATGGTCTCTCGCTCTGCAAACTGCACCACGCCGCCTTTGACGGATTGTTCATCGGAGTCCATCCCGATCGCCGGGTCATCGAGGTCCAGCGCCGGATTCGCGAGGAGGAGGACGGCCCCATGCTCGAGCACGGACTGAAGCTCCTGCACGGCAAGCGCATCCATCAGCCGCGAAGCCGGGTCGCCCGACCGGACCACCGATTCCTCGAGACCCGGTTCGAGCGTTTCCGGGCGGTGCGGCTGGCCTCGTAGGAGCCGCCCCGGCGAGGCAACCCCGGAGGAGCCGTGCGGCCGTATCATCGGCCCGCAGCAGGAGCCGTCGTTCGTGGAAGTCCTCCGTCAGTGGCTCACCGACGCCGGCGTCGGGGATCTGACCCAGCATCTCGTCCTCTTTCCGCTGTTCGCGGCCTTCGCGGCGTGGGCGCTCGCGGGAACGATCGGGGTTCTGCTGCGGCGCGTGGCCGAACCTCCCCTGCGGCAGACGCTGCTGCGCTGGGCCCGGTGGTCCTCGGCGGGTCTGGGTTTCCTGCTGCTCGGGTACACGTGGTGGAGCGGTCTGGAGGAGGGGACGCGGTTCTTCGCCGAGCTCGGCCGCGCCGAGGCCGAGCGCATCCGCGGGCTGGTTCGCGGCGGCGTCTTCACCGTCGTCTCCACCGCCCTCCTGGTCGTGCTGCTGCGCTTCCTCCGACGGGCGACCGGAGTCGCGCGGACGCGGGTCTCCGCGTGGCGGGAGGCTGGCGAGCAGGTGCAGTTCCGGGGCGTGGACCTGGTGCGCCGCGACCGGATCGCGGAAACCGTGCTCGCCGTGGTGCGGATCGCGCGGGCGCTGCTGGTCCTGCTCCTCCTCTATCTCTATGTCCCGCTGGTCCTGACCTTCTTCCCGGCCACGGCGGCCTGGGGAGACCGGATCCTCCGGTTCGTCGGCGCTCCGGCGGCGGAGGTCGCCCTCGGCATCATCCGCTGGCTCCCGAACCTGTTCACGATCGCGGTGATCGTCGTCACCGCGTTCCTGTTCCTCCGGCTGCTGCGCATCCTGCGGTTCGCCGTGGGACGGGGCGACCTGACGATCGGCGGCTTCGACCCGGACTGGGCCGACGCCACCTACTCGGTGCTCCGGCTGCTCACGATCTTCTTCGCGCTCATGTTCGCGTTCCCGTACCTGCCCGGCTCGGGATCCCGCTTCTTCGACGGATTCTCGCTGTTCCTCGGCGCCATGGTGACGCTCGGATCGGGCTCGGCGATCGGGAACCTCGTCTCCGGCCTCGTCCTCACCTACACCAGCGCGTTCCGGGTGGGCGACCGGGTGAAGATCGGGGACACGGAGGGCAAGGTCTTCGCCCGGACCCTGATCGTGACCCGGATTCGCACCCTGCGGAACGAGGAGGTCACGATCCCGAACGGGGTCGTGCTGCGCGATCAGGTCGTCAACTTCAGCGAGGCGGCGACGCGCGGGGAACTCGCGGTCGTGGTCGTCGCCGGGCTCGGCTACGACCTGCCGTGGCGGAAGGCGCGCGATCTGCTGCTGGAGGCGGCGGCGCGCACGCCCGGGATCCTCGACGATCCCGCGCCCCGGGTTCTCCCCCGCGGCTTCGGCAACTTCGGCGTGGACTACGAACTCCACGCCAACATCCGGGAAGCCGACTCGATGGTGGCGCTCGAGGCGGCCCTCCGGGAGAAGGTCATGGACGTGTTCGACGCCGCCGGAGTCGAGATCGCGACGCCGGACATGCTGGCGGTGCGGCGCGATCCCCACGGGACGGATCCGGCGCCGGATGGCTGAGAACGGGGGTCAGCCCACGGCGAACCGGATCACGAGGACATCGCCGTCCTGGACCGGGTAGTCCTTCCCTTCCAGGCGCAGCGCGCCCCGGGCGCGGGCCCCGTCCCACGAGCCGCACTCGACGAGCGTCTCGAAAGCGACGACCTCGGCGCGGATGAACCCCCGCTCCATGTCGGAATGGATGGATCCGGCCGCCTCCTGAGCGCGCGTGTTCCGCCGCACCAGCCAGGCGCGGGCTTCGGTCTCGCCCGCGGTATAGAACGTGGCCCGGTCCATCAGCTCGAAGACGGCGCGCACGATCCGCTCGGCGGCGCCCGATTCCACTCCGAGATCGGCGCGGAACTCGGCGGCGTCCTCGTCTTCGAGGTCGGCGATCTCGGCCTCGATCCGCGCCGAGACCGACGCCAGCCGGGTTTCACCGAGAGCGGCGAGAGCCCCGAACCCGGGTTGATCCTCCGGACGGGCGCTGATGTCCTCCTCCCCCATGTTGACGACGATCAACTGCGGCTTGGCGCTCATCAGCCCGTAGCCCGCGAGCGCCTTCCGCTCGTCGCGGGACAGGACATCGCGCAGGGGCCGCTCCGCCTCCACGAACCGCCGCGCGCGCTCCAGCCGATCCGCCTCACCGCGGATTGCCTCCGGCTTGCCCCGCGCGCGGTCGTAGCGAAGGCGCCCGAGGCGCTTCTCCAGCACCGCGAGGTCGGCGAGCAGGAACTCCAGCTCGAGGTTCGTCGCGTCGCGGACGGGATCCACCGAGTCGAACGGCGAGGGGACCGACGGATCCTCGAAGGCGCGCGCCACGTGGACGACGACGTCCACATCGCGGATCGCGGCCAGGTTTTCGGTGACGCCCGAGGCGCCCGGCCGCAGCGCCGGGAGAAGCACCAGCTCGAGAGTGGCCGGGGTGGTCTTCCGGGATCCGTGGAGCCGGGCCAGCGTCTCGAGCCGCGCGTCGGGAACCGCGAGGACGCCCCGACGGGCCTCCCGGGAGTAGCCCACCGCCGCGGCGCGGGTGAGCAGCGAGAAGAGGGTCTTCTTCCCGGCGGCGGCGAATCCCACAATCCCGGCGCGCACGGCGGCGAATGCTACTCCCGCCGCCGCGGGGCGGCTGCAGGCTCAGGCCGCGCTCGGGACGAAGGCCGATTCCATGCGGTACTGCTCGCGCGCCGGGATGCCGATGCGCCCGGACCGAGCGGCAGGGCCGGATCAAGGGCGAAGCAGCCGGGATGGAGAAGCCACTCGCGCGCGTAGCGGAACGAGGCGGTCTCGCGGCCGCCCCGACGGCGCAGCCAGAGCGTTCCCACCGGCTGGTCGAAGCCCCCGTGGCCGAGGAAGACGACGGCCCGAGGCTCCGTCACGAGGCGCTGTCCCCGGGATCCCGCGTCGGCAGGCGAATTCTCCGGGGAAGCCGTTCCCGCTCGAGTTCGAGTCCGACCGGATCCCGGGCCGGGTCCGCCAGATCCCCGAGACCCCGGTGGAGGCCGAGGACCCACAGGACGCGCGCGTAGTTCCCGAGGGAGACCCCCGGATCGCCGCGTTCGATCCGATGGAGCGTGGTGCGGGAGAACATCGCGCGCTCCGCCATCAGGGCGGTGGGGATCCGGCGACGGCGGCGGGCGTCGCGCAGATCCGAACCCAGCTTCCGGAGCAGCGGGAAGACGGGCAGCGGGAGCGTGGCGTGGCGGCGTTTCATCATCGTGTTCCGTATTCGACCCGGAATTAGCGGTTACCGACCAGAATACCGGACGGTTTGGCGACGACGGGGGAGCGGTCGGTTCCCGGTCGGGGTCAGCCGGGCGAGGCGCGGGAGGGACGGTTCCGCCGCCCCAGGAAGGGCGCCAGCACGAGGAGGAACATGGCCGCGCCGAGGAACTCCAGCAAGAGGAGGTACCAGGGCCACGGGGCGAAGAAGAACGGGGAGACCGTCCCCGGCGGCGGGGCGCTGAGGTAGAGGTAGTTCGCGCCGAGCAGCAGGTTCGCCGCCGCGGCGAGGAGCGCGAGGCCGTTCAGGGCGACGAAGGCGCGCACCAGGTCGCGAACCCCGGGGCGCTGTCCGAGCCCCCAGGTCATGAACAGGACCGCGCCCACGATCCCCGAATGGGCGACGAAGTACTGGAAGAACCGGTACTCGGGGAAGTCCACGGCGAGCGCGCCCGGCGTCAGCACGGCGTTGCCGGCGCCCACCAGGCCCCAGAAATAGAGGATGCCGTAGGCCCATCGTCGCGGCGAAACCAGAGTGGCGATGGTCAGGAGCACCGCGGCGCCGCACAGGTTGAGCGGCAGGTGGTTCGCGAGGAACCCCCACGGGCCGAGTTCGATCCAGCGGACCGACCAGTAGAGAACCTCGTTCGCCGCCATGACCCCCGCCCACCCGATCGAGATCGCCCGCGCAGCGGACGGTCCCCGCCGCCGAGCCCACCACGCGAGCGCCGCCGGAACCACCAGGGTCAGCGCGATCGCGACGAGATGCGGCGCGGCGAAGGTCCGGAACCCGGTCACCGGAGGAAGACCCCTGGCGCGAAGACCGCGGCCCGACGACGCCGACCGGCCGGGATGGAGCTGGCGCTAATCCGCAGCGGGCAGGTCCTCACGCAGCCCCTTCAACGCGTCCAGAATCCGACGCGCCCGATCCCCGGCGCTCCCGGAGTGGACTCTCTCGATCTCTCCTTGCAGTTTCCGGAACACCACATCCGGATCGCCTCCCTCGGCGTGCTGGCGCAGGAAAGCGATCCAGTTCCGAGTCGGAATTCCCGCGATGGAGAGCTCCCGCTGTTCCCGGATCCAGTCCTTCATGATGCCGATGCGAGCGATACGACCGAAGTTCCCGCCGTGATCGGAGACCGGGCGATCCGATGTCCGCTCCCGGCCGCTGTAGGGCCGCGTGTTTTCCGGAGCGACGATGTCGGGGCTGGACCGGGCGCGCCTCCGGTGCCTCCACCAGTAGTTCCGGTACGTCGCCGCGTGAACAGCCGACCAGACTCCCGGTGTGCGCACCGTCGGTGTTCCGGACATCACGTTCCCCAGATGCCACGGAACGACGGCGAGCAGGTCGCGCGGAGAGCATGCGGCGGGCGTCGCGGTGTACCGGAAGCTCGGAACACCTTCCTTGGAGAGCAGGTACCACCCCTTGAGCTCGATCCCCAGGAGAACTTCCCGACCGCCGTCACGAGTGGGACGTTGAAGGAGCACGTCCGGAAAAGTCTGGGCCTGGCGCAGGAAATGGAACAGTGGCCATTCGCCGTTCGGATCCCAGATGCTCCGCATCCGGTTCAGCGTCTCGACCACCTGGATCTCGATCGCCATCGCCAGGACCGTGTTCAGCGCGAAGAGATCCGTCGCCGCCAGTCCTTCGATGCTGGTTCGCGACGAGAAGTGCCCGGGCAGCGCCAGGAGAGCCCGGTGGACGCGGCCCACCAGGCGGGTCTCCGGCTGCGCCGGGTCCAGGCGGGGCGCCTCGGGGGGTGGCGGAGCAGACACCGCTCTACGCCGAGGAAACCCGGAAAAGATCCTGATCGGACCGCATCCGGACTTCCTCCAGTCGCTGGGCTGCCAGATCGGCGAAGCGCTCCACCGTCTCGGCGGCGCAGGCGTGACGTCCCAGCTCCACGGCGGCCACCGAGGCGGAGCAGAGACCGCCGAAAGGCTCCCACACGACGTCTCCCGGCTCCGTCGTCGCGAGGAGCATGCGACGCATGAACTCGAGCGGCTTCTGGTTGAGGTGAACCGACGCGGACGGACCGACTCGGTGGACTCGAGGCGCCGAACGCATCCGGCTTCCCTTGAAGCGCTCGGATCCGTGCAGGGGCGGGTGCGACCAGACGTTGGTCAGCCCGTGGAGGTGATTCCAGCGGTCGCGGAGCGATGCCCAGGTATCGGCCGTGAGTGCGGTCACGCCATCGAGCGAGAAGTAGGGAGCGCCTTCCGGCCGGCCGCGGGCATTGGCGTAGGCTGCGAGACGCTCCATCGCCTCCGGCGGCGGCCAGTACCAGCGCCAGTCCTGCGCGAGGTACTTCCGGCTCGCCGCGTTCCTGACGCCGCAAGCCCGATTGGCCAGGTGCAACGCCAGCCCGGCGCGTCGCCACTCGTAGCGGATCCACCGCTGCGCGGACAGCACGCCGTCGGGCGTCGGAAACTGCGGTCGCCGTCGGTAGAGAACCGCAACTTCCGTGACAACCGGGAATTGACGGATCGTCTTGCCGTTCACGTTCCCGGCGATGTGAGCGACGCCCTTGTCCCAGACGACGGTCTGGACGTACTCGAAACCGTGATCCGAGAGCAGCGGATGCACGTGGGCCCACCCGATCTCGGTATTCCAGAACCACAGGGTCGTGGCTGGATGGGCGCGTTCGGCCCACGCGGCGACATGGGGCCGGTACCACTCCACGAGCTCTTCGGGACTCCGTGGGTCGCCCGGGAATCCGCCGACTCCATAGGCGCCGTCGGACAGGATCATCGAGGGAACCGGCCAGTCGCCATACGCCATCAGGGCGTCTCCGCGGAAGAGCGCGACGGTCCCGAGCGGCAGGTCCGGATCGCGCCCGCCGGAGGGCGGCGACTCTGATCCGGGGCGCTTCTCGACGGGGCTGGCCAGGCGGAGCGGGAGTGACAAGGGGATCGTCGGGGGGGCAGTCGGGCGCGGGGCGCGATCCGCCCATCCTAAACCGGGATTCCTGCCGGTGAGCCTCTGGTCCCTCCGGCACCGCTGAGCGGCGCCGCGGGGGCGGTGCGGGCCCGCGCTCCCGCGATCGGGACGCTTCCCGACGCCGCCTGCCGGAACGCGCTCGAGGCGGGGGATGAGCCATGCGGGCTGACCCTTCCGGGTGGCGGCAGCCCGGCCGCAGGAGGCCGAGTTTGTGGTTGGGATGGGATAAAAGTGGACAAAAGTGGAGAAAAGTGGTAAACAACGCAGTTCCACCCGTGCGCTCGGGCCCGGTTCCGGCCGATTCCCCTGCGTCACGGCGGCGCTTGCACTCTCCAGCACTCCAGACCCTCCCATCTTGTTCCGCGGCAACCACCCCGCCACCGTTGATCCGAAGGGACGGCTGAAGCTGCCGCGCGCCTTCCTCGCCCCGTTGATCGCCCGCCACGGCCGCAAGCTGTTCGTCACCAGCCTCGACGGGGAGAGCGTCTCCATCTACCCGCTGCCGGTCTGGGAGGAAATCGAGAACCGTCTCGCCGCCCGCGGAGATCTCGACCCGGCCAAGCGGAAGTTCCTGCTGCGCGTGAACTACTTCGGGCAGGAGACCGAGATCGCCGCCTACGGGCGGGTGCTCATTCCGCTGCGTCTGCGCGCCCAGGCGGGCGTCGAGGGACCGGTGGACGTGCTCGGGAAGGGACGGAGCCTCGAAGCCTGGGACCACGACAAGCTCCTGAACCGGATCGAGAACGACCCCCCATCCGACGCCGACCACGCCCTGCTCGGGGAGCTCGGAGTCTGACTCGCTCGCCGTGGCGCTCGCCCTCTCCGCCCCGCTCCCCTCCGGCGCTTCGACCCGGCGGCTCCGGGCCCGCCCCCTGATGTCGGACGAGATCCATCGCCCGGTCCTCGTCGCGGAGACCCTGCGCCGGCTCGCGCCGCGGGCGGGAGGCCGCTACCTGGACGGGACCTTCGGTCGCGGCGGCCACGCCCGGGCAATCCTCGCCGCCGCTCCCGGCTCGGAAGTGATCGGCCTCGATCGGGATCCGGAGGCGGAGGCGGCCGCCGCCGCGCTCACCGCCGTCCATCCCGGTTTCCGCTTTCTCGCCGGCGATTTCGCCGACCTGCCGGGAGTGCTCGACCGCGCCGGGTGGGACCGGGTGGACGGACTTCTCCTCGACCTCGGCGTCGCCAGCCCGCAGCTCGATGACGCCGCGCGGGGGTTCTCCCTCCGGCGGAACGGTCCCCTCGACATGCGGATGGACCCGAGACGGGGAGAGCCGGCTTCCGAACTCCTCGACCACCTCGACGAGCGCGAGATCGCGAGCCTCCTCCACCGATCGGGAGAGAGGCGCTCCCGCGCGATCGCCCGTCGGATCGCGGCGCGACGCCCGCTCCGAACCACCCGGGAGCTCCGGGGCGCCGTCATCGCCGTCACCGGTCCGCGCCGGGGGCGGATCGACCCGGCCACCCGGACCTTCCTCGCCGTGCGCCGGGCGGTGAACCGCGAGGACGAGGCGCTGGCCGCCGTCCTCGCAGCGGGGCCGGGCCGCCTCCGCCCCGGGGGGGCGATGGTCGTGATCGCCTACCACTCCGGCGAGGACGGACCGGTGAAGCGGCGGTTCCGCGAACTCGGCCGAACCGCCGATTTCGTCGTCGAGACCCGGCGGCCGGTGCGCCCGGACGAACGGGAGAGGAAGGCGAATCCGAGATCGCGCAGCGCCCGACTCCGGGTCCTGCGCCGGGCGGGAGGCGAGGGATCGTGAATCGGGAGCGCTTCGCCGTGGGCTACCGACCCCGGAACCGCTGGCTCAGCCGCATGCCCGACCCGGCCCGTTACCGACAGATGGTCCGCGTGGCGGTCGCGGCGATCTTCTGCCTGCTCACCGTGGTCGGGGCCGCGTGGCCGCGCCTGGAGGCGGCGCGGCTCGGCTACCAGGTGGAAGAACTGCGCGCCACCCACGAGCGGCTGCTCGAGGAGGTCCGGAAGTCGCGGCTTCGCATCGCCGAACTCACCGACCCGATGCGGGTCCGGCGCCTGGCGCGGGAGCGAGGCCTGGTGACGCCCACCACGGAGGTCGTGATCGAGCGGGTCGCGCCGGAGCCGACGCGATGAAGGGTCCCGGATCCGGGCGAGGCCCCCGCTCCTCCCGACGCGACCCCGGCGGATCGGGACGACCGCTGACCCTGTTTCCGGATCTGGCTGCGCCCGCCCGGCGCAAGCGAGGGCGACGGACGCGCCGTCGCCGACCCGCCGCGCGCCCCCGCCGCCCGAACCCCGAGACGCCGATCCCGCTTCGTCCGGCCGCGGCGGCCCCTCCCCCGCCGCCCGCGGCGGATCGGACGGCCCTCCGCCACCGGGCCCTGGTCGTCGCCGCCGTGCTCGGGCTGTGGGGCGCTGTCCTCCTCGGGCGCCTGTACGACGTCCAGATCCTGCGACACGAGGCCTCGGTGACCCGCGCGGCGTCCCAGCACCGGTACCAGCTCGACGTCCTGCCGCTGCGGGGGGAGATCACCGACCGCGCCGGCCAGCCGCTCGCGGTATCGCTCGCGGTGGACTCGGTCTATGTGGCCCCGCCGGATTACGAGGGACGGGATCTGGAGGAGGCCGCCGCGCGCCTGGCCCGCTGCCTCGACATCTCCCGCGAACTGGTCCGGCGGCGACTCGGGCGCGACTCGCAGTTCTCGTGGCTCAAGCGGAAGGCGGCCGATGCGGAGGTCGCCTGCGCCCGGGACACCGGCCTGCCCCTGGGGACGATCGAGGAGTACGGCCGGTTCTACCCGGCGGGACGCACGGCGGCGCAGGTGATCGGGCACGTCGGCGTGGACGGCGACGGCCTCGGCGGCGTCGAGTACTCGCTCGACGCCGTGATCCGCGGCGAGCCCGGCGCCCGGATGGTCTGGACCGACGGCCGCCAGACCGGGCACGGGAGCCGGGTGGTGCGGGAGGCTCAGCCGGGCGCGAACCTGGAGCTGACCCTCGACCGCCGGATCCAGGCGATCGCCGAGCAGGAGCTGGCCCGCGGGATCTCGGAGACGAACGCCCGCGCCGGCGCGGTCCTCATCGTGGAGAGCGGAACCGGAGAGGTGCTCGCGATGGCGAGCGCGCCCTCGTTCGATCCGAACCGGGCCGGAGAGGCGCCGCCTTCGACCCGGGTGAACCGCGCGATCACCGACCCGTACGAGCCGGGCTCGGTTTTCAAGGTCTTCACCGCCGCCGCCGCGCTGAACGAAGGCGTGACCCACGAGAACGAGGTCTTCGACACCTTCGACGGTCGCTACCGGGTCGGCTCGCGCACGGTGCGGGACTGGAAGCCGCTCGGGCTGCTCAGCTTCGCGGGCGTGGTCCAGCGCTCGTCGAACATCGGCACGCTGCAGGTGGGCGTGCGGCTCGGCGCCGACCGGCTCGAACGGTACCTGCGGGCGTTCGGGTTCGGCGCGCCCACCGGGCTCCGGCTCGGCGGCGAGAGCCGGGGCATCGTGCCCTCGGCGGGGCCGTGGCGTCTGATCCGGCTGGCGACCGTCTCGTTCGGCCACGGGATCGCGGCCACCGCGGCGCAGGTGGCGCAGGGCGTGAACGCGATCGCGAACGGCGGAATCCTCGAACCGCTGCGGCTGGTTCGGCGCATCGGCGACGAGATCCCGCCCCCGGGCGCGCCCCGACGGGTGGTCTCGCATCAGACCGCGGAGCGGGTGAAGGCCATCCTCGCGGGCGCGGTCGAGGACGGGACGGGCGGAGCGGCGACCGTCCCCGGCTTCGAAGTCGCCGGCAAGACCGGGACGGCGCAGAAGGCCGTTCCGGGCGGCTACCACCCGGACGACTTCATCGCCTCGTTCGCGGGATTCGTCCCGGCGCATGCTCCCCGGTTCACCGGGGTCGTGATCCTCGACACCACCCGGCCGAACCACAGCGGAGCGAACGCCGCCCGGGTGTTCGGCCGGATTGCCTCGCGACTGCTCCGCCACTACCGGCTCGTGGGGGACGGCGTCGAGACGATCGTCGCGAGCGATCGGGAACGGCCGGCGCAGAGCGGAGCCGCCGGGCCCCGACCGCGGCGGGAAGAGCTCGCCGAGCGCCTGCGGCGCGAGCGCGAGTCGAGCGAGGGGGCGGTGCGGGTCGCCGACCTGGCGCCCGCCGATCCCGGGGGGGCGAGGCGATGATCGCCGTGGCCGCCGCCGCGGTCCCGCCCACGCCGACGCCGGTCCCCTCGGCGCGTTCCGGCGGCCGGGTTCTCGGCGCGCTGCTGCGGGAGGCATCCGACCCGCGGCGCCCGCCGCTCGCCCTCGAGCAGTCGGGCGGCGCGGACGGCGCCTTCGTGACCGGCGTCGCGAGCGACTCGCGGCTCGTCGCCCCCGGCGATCTGTTCGTGGCGATCCGGGGGGACCGCTTCGACGGCCACGACTTCCTGGGCGCGGCGCAGGGCGCCGGGGCGGCGGCCGCGCTCGTCGCCCATCCGGGAGCGCCGCCGGACCTGCCCTGGGTGCGGGTCGAGGATCCGCGCCGCGCCGCCGGGCCGGTGGCGGCGGCGTTCCACGCCCACCCGTCGCGCGAGATGCGCCTCGTCGGCGTCACCGGAACGAACGGCAAGACGACGGTGGCGTGGCTGCTGGACGCGATCGGCTCGCGGACCTTCGGCGGCAGCCTGTTCGCGGGAACCGTCGCCCACCGGCTTCGGATCGAAGGGCGCGAGGCCGAGACCGCGACCGGACTCACGACGCGCGAGGCGCCGGACTTCCAGGCCTTCCTGGCCCGCGCCCGCGCCCGCGGGTGCCGGTTCGGGGCGGTCGAGTGCTCGTCGCACGGGCTCGCCCTCGGACGACTCGAGGGGTCCTCGTTCGAAGTCGCGGTCTTCACGAACCTGACCCGGGACCACCTCGATTTCCACGACGACTTCGAGGACTACTTCGCGGCGAAACGGACCCTGTTCACCCGGCTCCTGCGAACTGGCGGCGCCGCCGTCGTCGGAACCGACGACGCCTGGGGCGTCCGGCTCGCGGCGGAGATCGAGGAGACCCGGCCCGACGCCCGCGTCATCCGTTTCGGCGTCCGCGCGAACGGCGGCGGCGTCCGGATCGTCTCGGCGCGTCCCCGGCTCGATGGACTGGATCTCGTTCTCGAGACGGAGAGCGGCCGGTGGCGCCTGGAAAGCCGCCTGACCGGCGACTTCCACGCGAGCAACCTGGCGGCGGCGTGGGCGGCCGGGGCGGCGCTCGGCATCCCGGACCCGGAGCTCGTCCGCGGGCTCGCCGAAGCGAAGCCGCCGCCGGGCCGGATGGAGCGGATCGAGGCGCCGGAGCGCCCGGTGGAGGCCGCGCCGGCGGTGTTCGTGGACTACGCGCACACTCCCGACGCCCTCGCCCGCGCGCTCGCCGCCGCGCGCCGGCTCGTCGGGGCCGGCCGGCTGAGCGTCGTCTTCGGCGCCGGCGGAGACCGCGACCGCGAGAAACGTCCGCTGATGGGGGACGCCGCCGCCCGGCTCGCCGACCGGGTCGTGCTCACCTCGGACAACCCGAGGAGCGAGGATCCGGCCTCGATCGTGGCGGCGATCCGACTGGGCGCCGACAACCCCGCCCTCGCGGCGGAGGTCGTCGAGGAGCCCGACCGCGCCGCCGCCATCGCGTCGGCGGTTTCGGAGGCCGCGCCCGGCGACCTGGTGCTGATCGCCGGGAAGGGTCACGAAACGACCCAGGAGATCGCCGGCGCCCGGATCCCGCTCGACGACCGGGTGCTCGCCCGCGAGGCGCTCGCCGCGTGGAGTCCGCGATGAAGACGACCGCCGCGGCCGCTGCCCGGGCGATGCGGGGCGAGCTGACCGGCCCGCCCGGCGCCGGAGCGCGCGACCTGACGGGAGTGACCCTCGACAGCCGCGAGGTGCGGCCCGGAGATCTCTTCTTCGCGATCCGCGGAGAGCGCCACGACGGCCACCGCTTCGTCTCCGAGGCCCTCGCGGCGGGCGCGGCGGGGGCGGTCGTCGCTCGCGGTTTCGAGGCTTCGGCCCCGCCCGCTCCGGCCTTCCTGATCCGGGTCGCCGACACGACCGGGGCGCTCGGCGAACTGGCGGCGTGGGACCGCGCCGTCAGCCGGGTCCGGATCGTCGCGATCACCGGCAGCGTCGGCAAGACGACGACCCGGGAGGCGGCGGCGGCGGCGATCGGCGCCACCTGGACGGTTTTCCAGTCGCGCGGCAACTGGAACAACCACTGGGGCCTGCCCCTGTCGCTCCTGTCGCGGACCGACGAGGAAGTCGGCGTCGTGGAGCTCGGCATGTCGGCGCCGGGCGAGATCGCCGCCCTGACCCGGATCGCCGCGCCGGACTGCGGGCTGATCACCCGGGTGGCGGAGGCGCATCTCGAGTCCTTCGACTCGGTGGAGGGGATCGCCGCCGCCAAGGGGGAGCTGTTCGACGGCCTGGATCCCGACGCCGCCTCCGTGGTGAATCGCGACGACGATCGGGTGCGGGCCCTGGGACGGCGACGCCGGGAGGAGGCGCCCGGAGCGCCGCAGGTCTCCTACGGCTTCGGGGACGGGGCCGATGTTGAGGGCCGCCGCTACCGTCGTCTCGACGAGGGCCTCGCGTTCGAGGCGCGGGCGTTCTCGGGCGCGTGGACCGGCGTCTCCTGTCGGCTCACCGGCCGCCACAACGCCTCCAACGTGCTCGGCGGGCTGGCCGCGGCGGCGGCGATGGGGGCCCCGTTCGAGGCCGCCGCGACCGCGGTGCGGGAACTCGGACCCCTCCCCGGGCGCGGGCGCCGCATTCGCCACCCGGGGGGCGCGGTGCTCTGGGACGACACCTACAACGCCTCCCCCGCCGCGGTCCGGGCTCTCATCGCCGAACTCGCGGCGACTCCGGCGCGGCGCCGGATCCTGATCGCCGGCGACATGCGGGAACTCGGAGACCGGGCCGCCGACCTCCACGCCGCCTGCGGCGCGGCGGCGCGGGCCGCCGGACTCGATGTGGTCGTGGGGGTGGGACCGCTCGGCCGGATCCTCGCCGCCGCGGCGGGGGATCCCGGCGGCGGGAGGGGGCCGCGCATCCTGGAAGCGGATTCGGTGGACGGCGTCCCCGCCCTCCTCGAGGCCGAGCTCCGCCGCGGCGACGTGGCTCTCTTCAAGGCGTCGCGCGCCGTGGGTCTCGACGCCGCCGTCCGGCAGCTCGCCGGCGGGAACTGAGGACAGAACCGATGCTCGGCGAACTGCTCTACCGACTCGCGGACGAGTGGACCGTGTTCAACGTGTTCCGCTACGTCTCGGTCCGCGCGGCGGCGGCGGCGGCCACCGCCATCGTCGCGTCGCTCGTCGCCGGGCCGGCTCTCATCCGGTGGCTCACCCGCCTGCGGATCGGGGAGACGATCCGCGACGACGGGCCTCCGCAGCACCACTCGAAGGCGGGAACCCCCACGATGGGCGGGGTTCTTCTCGTCGGAGCGGTTGTCGTCTCCACCGCGCTCTGGGCCGACTCCGGGAGCGCGCTGGTCTGGGCCGCGGTGCTCAGCACGCTCGGCTTCGCGGCCCTCGGCTTCGCCGACGACTGGCGCAAGCTGCGCCGGCGGCGGGGCGTCTCCGTTCCGGTGAAGCTGGCGATCCAGATCCTGCTCGGCCTCGCCACCGGCGTCTTCCTGCTCTGGTACGCGAGCGGCGGCGGATTCACGACCCGGCTCGTCGTTCCCTTCATCAAGGAGTTCCAGCCCGAGCTGGGGGTGCTGATCGTCCCGATCGTGGTCCTGGTCCTGGTGGCCTCCTCGAACGCGGTGAACCTCACCGACGGGCTCGACGGGCTCGCCGCCGGCTGCGTGCTGGTCGCGGCCAGCGTCTATACCGCCTTCACCTACCTCGCCGGGCACGCCGAGTTCTCGGCCTACCTCGACATCAGCCATGTCCCCGGGGCTTCCGAGGTCGCGATCTTCGGGGCCTCGATCGTCGGCGCCGCCCTCGGATTCCTGTGGTTCAACGCGCACCCGGCGCGGGTCTTCATGGGGGATGTGGGCTCCCTCGCGCTCGGCGCCGCGATCGGGATGCAGGCGATCCTGATCCGCCAGGAGATGCTCCTCGTGGTCGTCGGCGGCGTCTTCGTGTTCGAGGCGCTGTCCGTGATCCTCCAGGTCGGGCACTTCAAGCTGACCGGTCGCCGCCTGTTCCGGATGGCGCCCATCCACCACCACTTCGAGCTCGCCGGGTGGAAGGAATCGCAGGTGAGCGTGCGGTTCTGGATCCTCGCCGTCCTGTGCGGGCTGGCCGCGTTCACCACCCTCAAGCTGCGATGACGGTGGCGCGCCGACCCGCGATCGGGATTCCGGCCGGGAACGTCCTGGTCCTCGGGGGCGGCGCCAGCGGCCTGGCCGCCGCCCGTCTGCTCGCCCTCCACGACCGGGGCGCCGTGCTGGTCGCCGACGCGCGTCCGGAGGACCGGATCCAGCGGGCCGGGGCGCTGCGCGCGACCGGGGCCCGGCTCCATGCCGGCGGCCATCCGCCGGAGCTCCTGGAAGGCGTCGCGCTCGTCGTCGCGAGCCCCGGCGTCCCGCCCTCGGCGCCGGTGTTCGCCGCCGCCGACCGCGCCGGCATCCCGGTCTGGGGCGAACTGGAGCTGGGCTACCGGGCGCTCGGCGAACCGGCGGAGCGGATCGTCGCCGTGACCGGCACGAAGGGGAAGTCCACGGTCGTGGCGCTCCTCTCCGAAGCGCTCCGGCGCGAGGGGATCCCCGCCGTCGCGGGCGGCAACTTCGGCGTCCCGCTGACCGAATTCGCGGCGCCTCCCGATTCCGGCGAGATCTCCGACCGGACCCTCTTCGTCGTCGAGGCCTCCAGCTTCCAGCTCGCCCGGATCTCCCGGTTCCGCGCCCGCGTCGCGGTGCTCCTCGCCGTCTCCGAGGACCATCTCGACTGGCACCCCGACCTCGACCACTACCACCGGTCGAAGGCGCGGCTGTTCGCCAGCCAGCGGCCGGGCGACTGGGCGGTGTACGACCGCGGGGACGAAACCGCCACCCGGATCGTCCGGGCCGCGACCCGCTGCACCGGGGCGCTGCCGCTCCCGTTCGGACGCGCCTCGGCGGATCCCGGCGTCCAGGTCGTCGCCGAGAGCGGGCCCCGCGGAAGGGTTCTCCTCGCCGGGGACGGCCCGCTGACGCCGCTCGCCGGCTTCGGATCCCTGCGGATCCCGGGCGCCCACGCCCGCCGCAACCTGACCGCGGCGGCGGCGGCGGGGAGCCGCCTCGGCGTGAGTCGAGAGGCGATGGACGCGGCGGCGCAGTCGTTCCCGGGCATGCCCCACGCTCTCGAAGAGGTCGGCGTCGCCGACGGCGTGCGGTTCGTGGACGACTCCCGAGCCACGACGATCGCCGCGACCCTCGCCGCTCTCGACGCCCTCGGAGAGAGCGCGCCGGGGCGTCCCGTCGGGCTCATCCTCGGCGGCATCCACAAGGGCGGCCGGTTCCGCGATCTGAACGAGCGCCTCGGCGGCGCCGTCGGGGTCTGGGCGATCGGGGAGTCCGGGGACCGGATCGAGGCGGCGATCCGGAGCGCGCCGGTGGCTCGCTGCCGGAGCCTCGAGGATGCGGTCCGGGGAGCGTTCGCGGCGGTGCGGCCGGCGGGAGAGGGACGGGGCGGGATCGTGCTCCTGTCGCCCGGCTGCTCCAGCTTCGACCAGTTCGCGAGCTACGCCGAGCGGGGCCGGCGCTTCGCCGCGATCGCGCGGCGACTCGGCGCGCGGGGGCTGGGAGAGTGAGCGGGCGACGGATGGCGCCGGACGGCCTGCTGTTCGCCGCCACGATGCTGCTGATCGGGTTCGGGCTGGTCGTGCTCTACAGCGCCTCCGTGTTCGTCGCCGAGGCCACATCCCGCTCGCCGAGCTGGTTCCTCGTCCGGCAGGCGGCGTGGGCGGCGTGCGGGGGCGTCGCGCTGGTGGCCCTGATGCGCTTCGACTACCGGCGGCTGAACCGGCCGGTGGTGGCCTGGTTCCTGTTCGGCGCCGTCCTGGTCGGTCTCGTGTGGGCGCTCCTCTCCGAGCCGATCAACAACTCCCAGCGCTGGATCCGGCTCGGCGCGTGGACGTTCCAGCCCTCGGAACCGGCCAAGCTGGCGGTTGTCGCGCTGCTGGCGCACCTGCTGTCGGAGCGCAGCGCGGACACGGTGCGAGGCCTGGTCACGCCGCTCACCGCGGCCGGGCTGCTCGCGGCGCTGATCTTCGTCCAGCCCGACCTCGGAACCGCCACCTTCGTCGGCCTGCTGGCCGTGGCCCTCGTCTTCCTCGGCGGCGCCCGGCGCCTCCACCTGGCGGCCCTCGGCGCCGGGTTCGCCGCGCTGTTCACGGCGGCGGTCGTCACCGCCGAGTACCGCGTCGCCCGCATCCTCAGCTTCCTGGATCCGTTCGCCGATCCGCTGGGACACGGGTTCCAGCTCAGCCAGTCGCTCATCGCCCTCGGAAGCGGCGGGCTCACCGGCGTCGGCTTCACCGCGAGCCGCCAGAAGCTCCTGTACCTGCCCGAGCCGCACTCCGACTTCGTGTTTTCCGTGATCGGTGAGGAGCTCGGCTGGATCGGCGCCGGCCTGGTCGTCCTCGCGTTCCTGTTCTTCGCCCTGCGCGGCATCCACGTCTCCCTCCGGGCGCCGGACCGCTTCGGGATGCTGCTCGGCATGGGCGCGACGCTCACGATCGCGATCCAGGGACTCCTGAACGCGAGCGTCGCCACCGGCCTGCTGCCGACGACCGGGATCCCGCTCCCGTTCATCTCGGCGGGAGGGTCCTCCCTCGTGACCTCGATGGCGGCGGCCGGGGTGCTGCTGTCGGTTTCGCAGCGAGCGCCATGAGCGGCGTCCGCCTCCTCGTCGCCGCCGCCGGCAGCGGGGGCCACATCTACCCCGGGCTCGCCGTCTCCGCGGCGCTCGCGGAGCGGAGCTCCGCCGAAGTCCTCTTCGTGGGAACGCCCGCCGGCCTCGAGTCGCGGATCGTCCCGGCGCACGGATTCCGTCTCGAGCTGCTCCCGGTGCCCCGTCTGCGGGGGCTCTCGCTCGCCGGACTCGGCGCGTCGCTCCTCGGGCTCCTCCCGGCGGTGGAACGGATGCGGCGCCTGATCCGGCGGTTCCGGCCCGATGTCGTCTTCGGCACCGGCGGATCCGTCTCCGGAGTGGCCACTCTCGCGGCCCGGCTCTCGGGGGTCAGATCCCTGATCCTCGAGCCGAACGCCGAGCCCGGACTCGCCACGCGGTGGAGCGCTCCGTTCGCCACCCGGGTTGCGGTGGCGTGGGAGGCGACGGCGAAACGCCGCTTCCCCGGCGCCCTCGTCTCGGGGATCCCGGTTCGCGACGCCTTCTCCCGACTCGGGCCGGCGCCGGGCGCGGACGGAGGCGAAGTGCGGGTCCTCGTGACCGGGGGCAGCCAGGGAGCGTCGCGGCTCAACCGGCTCGTGACCCGGTCCCTCCCGCACCTCCCCGCGAATCCGGACGGGGTCCGGTTCGTCCATCAGACCGGTCGGGCGGAAGCCGCCGCGGTGCGGGCCGCCTACGGGAACGCCGGCATCCGGGCCGAGGTGACCCCGTACATCGAGGACATGCCGGCGGCGATGGCCGGAAGCGACATCGTCGTGGGGCGGGCGGGCGCGATCACCTGCGCCGAGATCGCCACCGCCGGACGCCCCGCCGTGCTCGTCCCGGCGCTGGTCGCGGGGGGCCACCAGCGCGGCAACGCCGGCGCGCTGGCCGCCGCCGGAGCGGCGATGGTCTTCGAGGAGACCGCGGCCCCGTCGGCCTTCGCCGCCGCCCTCGATTCGCTCATCGGAAGCCGCAACCGCCGGACCGCGATGGCGCGGGCGGCGGCGAGCCTCGCGCGCGAATCCCCGGCCGGACGACTGGCGGAGGAGCTCCGGCGCCTCGCGGAGGAGCGCGCCCGGTGACCCGAGACCCCCGCACCGTCCCGAACCTCAAGGTGAAGAACGGGCTGCTGTTCTCGACCGGAACCCGGGTGCACTTCGTCGGGATCGGCGGGACCGGCATGAGCGGGATCGCCGAGGTGCTCGTGAACCTCGGCTATCCGGTCAGCGGCTCCGACCTGCGCTTCGGCGCCGTCGCGAAGCGCCTCGCCGACCTGGGGGCGCTCGTGTTCGAGGGGCACGCCCCCGAGCATGTCGAGCACTGCGACGTCGTGGTCATCTCGTCGGCCATCCCGCGGGGCAACCCGGAGATCCGCCGGGCGCACGAGCTCCAGCTCCCGATCATCCCGCGCGCGGAGATGCTGGCCGAGCTGATGCGCATGAAGTTCGCGGTGGCGGTGGCGGGCTCGCACGGCAAGACCACGACGACCACGATGATCTCGGTCCTCCTGGATCACGCCGACCTCGATCCGACCATGGTCGTCGGGGGTCGCGTCGCCGCGATCGGCAGCGGCGCCAGGCTCGGCGCCTCCGACATCCTCGTCGCCGAGGCGGACGAGTCGGATCGCACCTTCCTCCGCCTGCTCCCGGTCGTGGCGGTCGTGACCGGCATCGATCGGGAGCACCTCGAGGCCTACGCCGGGATGGAGGATCTGTGCGAGTCGTTCCTGCGGTTCATCAACATGACGCCGTTCTACGGCGCGGCGATCCTCTGTCTCGACGACGCGCACCTCCGGGCGCTGCTCCCCCGGGTTCGCCGCCGGGTCGTCACCTACGGCCTCGACCCGGAGGCCGACCTGTCCGCCACCGGGATCTCGATCGACGCCTCCGGTTCGCGCTACCGGCTCCGGGTCAAGGGGGCGATGGCGGGAGAAGTCCAGCTCTGCCAGCCCGGGCTCACCGCCGTGGTGAACAGCCTCGCGGCCGTCGCCGTGGGACTCGAGTTCGGCCTCGGGGCCCGCGCCGCCGCGGCGGGCGTCTCGACCTACGCCGGGGTGGAGCGGCGCTTCCAGCACCGCGGCTCGGCCGCCGGAGTGCGGATCGTGGACGACTACGCCCACCACCCGAGCGAGATCCGGGCGACGCTGGCAGCGGCGAAGGCCGCCTACGCCACCCGCACGGTGGCCGTGTTCCAGCCGCACCGGTACACGCGGGTCCGATCCCTGTTCCCCGAGTTCTGCGAGGCGTTCGGCGACGCGGACTCGGTCGCGATCACGTCCATCTACCCGGCCGGGGAGGAGCCGCTCCCGGGCGTGGACGGCCGGAGTCTCGCGTCGGGCGTCGCGGCGGCCGGACATCCCGACGTCCGGTTCGTGGGCTCCCTGGAGGAAGCGTCGGCGCGGGTGCCCCCGACGCTGAAGGACGGGGACCTCGTGCTCACGCTCGGCGCCGGAACCATCACGACCCTTCCCGACCGGCTCCTGGAGGCGCTTCGTGCCCGCTGACCGCGAGTGGGGGCCAGCTCCGGCGGCGCCTCCCGAGCTGCGCCACCTGGTCATGGCCGAGGACGGCCGTCGGCCCGGCGGAGACACCCGCCTTCAGGTGCCGCGGGCGCCGCAGTCCCGCGGGGCCGCCCTGTTCGCCCGGGTCGCGGCGGGCTCGCTCGGGCTCACGCTGCTCGTGGGCATCGCCCTCGGTCTGGCGCTGAACGGCGACTTGCAGACTCCCCCGCCCGACGTGGTGCTCGAAGGACCCGGACGCCTCGGCGCGGAGGCGATCGGGAGTCGGTTCGGCGCGGCCGGAGCCGGCGAGGGCGCCGCGATCCGGCTCGAGCTGCTCGCCACCGGGATGTTCCGGGAGGTGGTCGCCGAGCGCGATCCCTTCGGCGGGTATCGGGTGATGGCGGTCGAGAAGCGCGCCGTCGCTCTCCTCGACGGGGATCCGCCGCGCACCCTCGCCGCCGACGGAACGGTGCTGGGAACGGCGACGGCGGCGGATCTCGACTGGGCGGGGCGACCCGATCTCCCCGTCGTGCGGGGGGCGTCGGACGAGGCGCGGGCCCGCCTCGCGGGCGCGCTGACGGCGGGACTCGAAGGGCGCCCCCGTCTGGACCGACTGGTGTCCGAGATCCGGGTGGATCGCGGGCCGCTCCGACTGGCGGCCGTCCTGCGGCCATCGGGGGTGGAAGTGCTCCTGACCCGGGAGCGGTTCCTCGCCGGGCTCGAGGTCGTGGACGAAGTCCTGCCCACGCTCCTCACCCGCTGGCCCGCGCTCCGGAGGATCGACGCCCGCCTGCCCGACCGGCTGTTCCTCGACGCGGGCGGGACATCGGAAGGGGACGTTGCGGCGGGGCGAGCCCCCGCGGGAGGGAGCGAGCCGTGAAGAACAGGGCGGATCTGGTGGCGGCGATCGATCTGGGATCGGAGTCGGTGCGGACGGTTCTCATCCGGGTCCCGGAAGACGCCGAGAGGCAGGGGCCACCCCAGGAGATCGAAGTCCTCGCCATGGGTCAGGCCTCGAGCCAGAACTCGATCCAGTACGGCGAAGTCGTGCGCGAGGCGGGCGCCGCCGAAGCGGTGCGCCACGCCGTCGAGGAGATGGAGCAGACCGCGGGGGTCGAGGTCAACTCCGCGTGGGTCACGGCCGGCAGCCGCAGCCGGCGCAGCATCAATTCCTCCGGCAGCGTGAGCATCCCGGACGACAAGCCCATCACGGCGCCGGATGTCCGCCGGGCGGTGCGGTCGGCGATCCCCCGGGACGGCGGGTGGCTGCGTCCTCCCTACGAGCTGCTCCACGCCCTGCCCCAGGAGTTCTGGGTGGACGATCTGGACGCCACCGACGATCCGGTCGGGTGGTCGGGCGACGCGATCCAGTCCTTCGTCCACCTGATCGCCTGCCCCCGGTCGGTTCTCGAGAGCGTGGAGAAGGCGGTGAACGGCGCGGGGGTCGCCGTCGCCGGGAGCGCGCGCGGCGGGCCGGTCGCCTCTCCGCTCGCTTCCGGGTACGGCGTCCTGCGGCGCGACGAGCGCGGCGGGGACGTCCTGCTGCTCGACATCGGGGCGATGACGACGGACATCGCCGTGTTCCGCCGCGGCGTGCTCTGGCACTCCGACGTGATGCCGAGCGGCGGCCGCGCCTACACGAACGATCTCGTCCGCGGTCTTCGCATCTCCCAGGGCGTCGCCGAGCGCACCAAGCGTCGCTACGGCACCGCGCTCGTGGAATCGGTCACCGCCGACGAACTCATCGAGTTCGAGACGGCCGGAGGTCCGGCGTCCTCCTTCCTGCCTCGACGCATCGTCGCCGAGATCCTCCAGCAGCGCGCGCTGAGCGATTTCCTGAAGATCCGCGACGAACTCCAGCGGGCCCTGTCGTCGGGGCTTCCCCGACAGGTCGTCCTCACCGGCGGCGGCGCCCGACTGGAGGGACTGAGCGAGATCGCCCGCGTCGTGTTCGGCCGCGAGGCCGAGAGCCGCGGTCCCGCCGACGTCACCGGCCAGCGCGACATCGCGTCCCAGCTCCAGTTCGCGAGCGCCGTGGGGCTCGCCCGCTACGGCGCGCGACAGCTTCATCTCGCGGCTTCCCAACGGCGGCCGCTCCGCATCCGGCCGATGCTGTCCACCGTCCGCGGCCGGTTCCGCCGATTCGCGGTGCGGCTCCGCAAGGCGCAATAGACACCCGGTTTCCCCCTCCAAGGAGGCACTCCATGCCCAAGATCCTCTTCGCCGAAGATGCCGGGCCCGGTCCCCCCGCCGCGCCCGCGCCCGTTCCGGCGCCACCCGCCACCCGTCCCGCCCCCGCGGCCGCCCCGCCCGCCCTCGCCGTGGATCGGGCCGTCATCAAGGTCATCGGTGTCGGCGGCGGCGGCGGGAATTCGGTGAACCGGATGATCGAAGCCGACGTGAGCGGAGTCGAGTTCATCGCGGTGAACACCGACGCCCAGGTTCTCGGCAAGTCGCTCGCTCCGATCCGCATCCAGATCGGCCGGAGCCGGACCGGGGGACTCGGCTGCGGAGGCGATCCCGAGCAGGGGCGACTCGCCGCCCGCGACGACATGGACAGCCTCATCGAGGCGGTGGAAGGCGCCGACATGGTGTTCATCACCGTCGGCGAGGGGGGCGGCACCGGAACCGGCGCGGCGCCGATCGTCGCCTGCGCCGCGCAGGAGCTCGGGGCTCTCTGCGTCGCGGTGGCCACCAAGCCTCTCGGCGTGGAAGGGCGTCGGCGGCAGGAAGTCGCCAACGACGGGATCCGGGAACTGCGCGAGTACGTGGACACGCTGATCTGCGTGCCGAACGACCGCGTGCTCGAGGTGTACGGGGGGCAGTCCATCCGCGCCGCGTTCGCCAACGCCGACGACGTCGTCCGCCAGGCGGTCCAGGGGATCTCCGATCTGATCCAGGTCCCCGGCGAGATCAACCTCGACTTCGCCGATGTCCGCACCGCCATGCGCGCTCGCGGCGACGCGGTGATGGGGATCGGCGTGGCTTCCGGCGAGGATCGGGTCCAGCGGGCCACGCACGCGGCGATCGAGTCGCCGCTGCTCGAGGACACCTCCATCCGGGGCGCGACGAGCATCCTCGTCAACGTCACCGGCGGGGAGAACCTCACGCTGAACGAGGTCCACCGGGTCATGGAGATCGTGCGCGAGGCGGTGGCGCCGGAGCTCAAGGCCGGCTACGGCCTCGAACAGCAGCAGCCCGGCGAGAACATCTTCCTCGGCACCGCCGTGGATCCCAATCTGAACGACGAGGATGGCGGGAACATCCAGGTCACGGTGGTCGCGACCGGGTTCCCCGACCGGAGCCGCCGGGGCGCCACGCCGCGGGACTTCCTCGACTACCGGAACCGCGCCACCGGAACCGACGGGCGGAGTTCCTCGACTCCGGCCTCCACCGGAGCATCGGCGGGCTCGCCGGAAGGGGGCAGCCCGATCCGGGTCGTCGGGAGCGGCGTGTCCGGAGCGCGACGAAGCGAGCCCGCAGCGCCGCCGTCCACGCCGGAGCCGACTCCGGACACCCCTCCCGCGTTCGATCCCCGGCAGCAGGGGGAGAGTCGCTGGGGCGACCTGGACACGCCTCCCTTCCTGACCCGCGGGGGCCGCACCCGCGGCTGACGCCACGTCGCCCCCGTCGCCGGCGGCCGCCACGCCCCCACCGGGATTCGCGTGGCGCCGCTTCGGCGCCATGCGGCTGCTCGCCGCCGACGGCTTCCCGGCGCCGCACGGGTTCTCCTGCCGGTGGCGCAGCGCTTCCGGCGGCGCAACGGGGGGCGCGACTGGGACGGCGCGGGAGACGGACCTGGGCCGACGGGACGAGGCGGCGGCGGACCTCGAGCGGTTCGCCGCCGCCTTTGGATCGAGGGGGTTCCATTCGCTCCGCCAGGTCCACGGGCGGCGGATCCACGAACCCGGGGGAGCGCCGGCGACGCCCGAGGCGGACGGCGTCGTGGTGAGCGCCCCGGGCCGCGGCGCCGCCATCAAGACCGCCGACTGCGTCCCGGTCCTGCTCGCCGACCCGGACGGCGGCGCGGTCGCCGGAGCGCACGCCGGCTGGCGGGGAACCTGCCTCGGCGTGGTCGGCGCCGCCGTCCGCGCGCTCGTCCGGCGAACCGGCGGCGATCCGGGCGGCCTCCACGCCGTGATCGGGCCCGCCATCGGGGCGTGCTGCTTCGAGGTGGGGCCGGAGGTTCCCGAGGCGTTCGCCGCCGCCGGGCGCGACCCCGCCCGGTTCACCGCGCCGGCGCCGAGCCGCCGCGGCCGACCCCGGCTCGACCTCCCGCTGGAGAACCGGCTCCAGCTCGTGGCCGCCGGCCTCGATCCCGCGAACATCCGGACCGCGAGCCTCTGCACCCGCTGCGAGCCCGCGTTTCACTCGTACCGGCGCGAGGGGCCCGGCGCGGGACGCAACTGGTCGCTGGTCGTCGTCGGGCGCGGCGGTGATACAAAGGCTCCATGACGACGCTTCCCCGGCTCCTCGCTCTCGGCATCCTCCTCGCCCCCGCCGCATCCGCGGCGCAGCCCGCCGAGCCCGGCCGCGACCCGAGGCACTACGACCTCCTCGAAGCCGTGTCCGCCGAACGCATCGAGGCGGACATCCGGACGCTGGCGGGCTTCGGAACCCGGCACACGCTGTCCGAGACGGAGAGCGAGACCCGGGGCATCGGGGCGGCGCGGCGCTGGATCCACGCCGAGTTCACCCGGATCTCCGAAGCGTGCGGCAACTGCCTGGAGGTCTCGTTCCAGCGGACCATCGTCCCCGGACGAGAGGGCAGCCGCATCCCGGTGGACACCGAGGTCGTCAATGTCCTCGCGACCCTCCGGGGCGCGACCGACCCGGACCGGATCGTCATCATGTCGGGCGACATCGACAGCCGGGTCTCGGACGCGAACGACTTCGAGAGCGACTCGCCGGGGGCGAACGACAACGCGAGCGGGATGGCCGGGGCGATCGAGGCGGCCCGGATCCTGAGCCGGCGCGCGGGTTCGTTCGCGGCCACGATCATCCTCGCCGGGCTCTCCGGGGAGGAGCAGGGGCTCTTCGGCGGCCGCCACATGGCCGAAGTCGCGGTCGAGGAAGGCTGGAACATCGAGGCCGTTCTGAACAACGACATGATCGGGAACATCGAAGGGGTGGACGGAGTCATCGCGAACAACTCCTTCCGGGTGTTCTCCGAACCGACCCCGGTCACCGAGACGGAGGAGGCGCGGCGCCGGCGGCGGGTCACCGGCGGGGAAGTGGACGGCGTCTCGAGGCAGGTCGCCCGCTACGTGGCGCGGATGACCGACCTCTACGTCCCGAACCTGGACGCGATCCTGATCTATCGCCTCGACCGCTTCGGGCGCGGCGGCCACCACCGGCCGTTCAACGACGCCGGGTTCCCCGGCGTGCGCATCATGGAGACGCACGAGAACTACACCCGGCAGCACCAGACGCTGCGGGTCGAGGACGGGATCGCCTACGGCGACGTGATCGAGGGCGTCAACTTCGACTATGCGGCCCGGCTGACCGGTGTGAACGTGATCACGCTCGCCGCGCTCGCGTGGGCGCCGGCGCCGCCCGCGAACGTCGAGATCGCGGGCGCGGTGCGGCCGGCGGCGACGCTCTTCTGGGATCCGGTGGAGTCGGATCGCCTCGCCGGCTACAAGGTGTACTGGCGCGAGACCACGGCGCCGCAGTGGACCCATTCCCGGTTCGTGGGCCGCGCGACCGAATACACCTTCGAAGGTCTGGTCATCGACAACTTCCTGTTCGGAGTGGCTTCGGTGTCCGCCGACGGCAACGAAAGCGTCATTTCCTTCCCCTCCGGCACCCGCCGGAGGTAGCCCGGCCGAACCGACGGAAAGCGCGGAACGCGGCTCCCGGGCGATTCCGGCGCCCCGCCGACGATCCGGCGGGATCTTCGGTCAACGGGGATCGGGGGAGCGATTCGGGGAGGGGGCGTCCTCCGGTCCGGCTTCCCGGTCCGACCCGGCCGGCGCCGCCGGCTGCGCCTCGAACCGCCATTCGCTGTACCGGCGGGCGCCGTTGTAGAGACGGAAACTCAGCTCGTCGCTGGCGCTCACGACGCCGACGATGCCCGGCGTGGCGTCGGAGTCCGCGCGTTCGGTTTCCGGGGGGATCTCCTCGTCCATCGCGCCGGCCGGCCCTGTTGCCGGCCCCGTTGCCGGTCCGGCGGCCGGCGCGGCGCGGAGCAGCACGAAGGGGTTTCCGGTCATCGGATCCAGCCACGCCCGGCGCAGGTAGCGCCCCTCGACCAGATCTTCGAGGGTCTCGGGGAAGGCCCCCGGCCGGTCCGCCTGGAAGCGTTCGATGGCCCGCACCACCGCCTCCCCCCGAAACACGAGTTCCGCTTCCCGCTCCCGCTGGAGCACCCGACTCCACAGCGTCACCGCCGCCAGCAGCCCGACCCCCAGCAGCGACGCTCCCATGAGCACGCCGAAGAGGATGTAGCCGCCGTCCCGCCGGGTCGCGTCACCACTCACGGTAGGGCCGTCCGTCGCTTCCGACCTCCTCCGACCGGCTTCGGACATCCGAGACGCCCGCCGGGGCATCGGGAAACAGCGGGTCGTACCCGTCCCGGACCTCCTCCCACAGGATGGAATCGGTCATCGGATCCGCCGGAATCTCGCGAAGGTAGCCGCCCACGACCAGATCCCCGAGACCCGACGGGTACTCCTCCCGATCGGCGCGGTACTGATCGAGGCGTTCCCGGATCACGGCGAGGTTGTGGCTCAGCACCGCCTCCTTCGCCTTGACGACCTGGGCCTGGTAGCGGGGCGCGGCGATCGCGAACAGGATCCCGAGCACCAGCAGCACGAGGACCATCTCGATGAAGCTGAACCCGGCGTCCCCGTCGCCGACCCGCGGAGGCCGGCGGCGCAGGGAGGCGCGCCCGCCCGAACTCACCATGACCGGTAGAGGGTTCCATCGAGCCCGCGCCGGGGAGACGCGGAGCGAAGGTCGTACACGTTCTCGCCGCCCCATCGCAGCGTGTCCGGGTCGTCCTGCCAGGAGCGAAGCAGCCAGTCGGTCCGTCCGGTGAACGGATCCACGGGCAGGCGGCGGAGAAACCGCAGCACCGGTACGCGGCCTTCGGGGTCCGGCGGTCCGGGAACGCCCTCGACCAGCGCCTCCAGGTCGGGCGGATAGTTCTCGTGGTCCGGCTCGAGGACCTCGGGAGCGATCTCCCCCGCCTCCGCTGCTTCGTGGTAGGCATCGATCGCAAGACGGACGGTGCGCAGGTGCTGTCTCAGCTCGATCTCCTTCGCCCGGACCGACGCGACCTTGGCCACCGGGATCACGGCGAGGGCCAGCACTGCGAGGATGCCGGAGGCGACGACCAGCTCGATCAGGGTGAACCCGCGCTGGCGGCGCCGGGGCGAAGCCTGCCGCATCAGAAATTCGGCACCGACGCCAGACTGAACAGCGGCAGGTAGATGGCGAGCAGCACGAGGGCCACGAATCCGCCGAGCAGGAGGAGGACGACGGGGGTGAGCAGACTCAGGAGCATCGCCACCCGATTCTCGATCACTTCGTCGTTGAAGTCGCTCACGCTCGAGACCATGCGGGCGAGATCGCCGGCGCCCTCGCCCACCCGCACCATGGAGAGGGCGAACGCCGGGACCTCGCCGCTCGCCGCCAGAGCGTCCACGAAGGCCCGGCCCTCGGTCACTTCGCGGGCCGTCGGACCCAGGACGGCTCGCAGATGTCGGTTCCCCACGGCGCCGGCGGCCACCGGGATCGCGCGCGCCAGGGGCATCCCGCCCGCGAGCAGGGTGCCGAGCGCCCGGCAGAACTGCGAGACGGCGTAGAGCCGCAGCACCTCGCCGATCGCCGGGAGCCGGATCAGCCACCGGTCGCGGATCCGGCCCGAGCCGGGACGACGCGACCACGCCGCGACGGCGACCGCCGCCGCGCCGGCAGCCGCCAGCACCCAGCCCATGTGGCTCCGGACGCCGTCGGCGACGGCGAGCAGCACGGTCGTGAGCAGCGGGAGTTCCTGCCCGAACCCCGCGAAGAACGGGATGAACTCGGGCACGACGGCGAGCAGGAGGAACGCGGCGGTGCCGAGGAGCGCCGCGAGGAGGAACGCCGGATAGACGAGGGCGGCGACGAGCTGCGCCTTCGCCCGCACCGCGACCCGGAAGGCGTCGGTGAACCGGGCCAGCATCCCGGCGAGATCGCCGCTCGTCTCGCCGGCCTGGAGACACGCCGCATACACCGGAGGGAAAAAGGAATGGCGCGAGACGGCGCGGCTCATCGGGGTTCCGTCGCGCACTTCGCGGAGGATCCCGGAGACCGCCTCGCGCAGCGTGCGGTTCTCCATCCGCTCGACCATGATGTCGAGGGACTCGGCGAGCGGCAACCCGGCGCGGAGCAGCGCGGCGAGCTCCTGGTTGAAGAGGAGCACGTCCCGGCTGCGAACCGCGGGACGGCGTCCGAAGAGGCTCCGCCGGGCGCCGACTCGCGACCCTCGCGCCCTCCCCGCGCCCCGCGCGAACCAGGACGCCACGCCGGACGCCCTTCGCACGCCGAACACGTGGAACCCGTCGCGCTCGAGCTGGCGACGCGCCGCCTCGGGGTTCGGCGCGGCGATCCGGAGGCGGCGCAGATCTCCCGCCGGTTCTCCGACCTGACACAGGTACTCGGCCACGGCCGCCTCAGGATAACGAGCCGGGCGGCTGGAGCGCGCCCCGCGGGGCTGCCCGAATTCCCGATGCGCCGCGCCGAACCGGAAGCGCGCCCGACTCGCTCGGGCGCAGACCCGCGCCTCGCGTCCGCCCGTTCCGCTGGAGGTCACCAGGAGAAACCCGCGCTGGTTAGACTGCGGGAAACGAGAGGACGAGCGCCGATGAGCCGAAGAAGGACCGCCCGCCGGAAACGCCGACGCCGGGGCGCGAAGGCCCTGGGGCGGACGGGGGCCCCCGGTCAGGTGCTCGCCCAGAATCGTCGCGCCCGCCGCGACTATGTCCTGCTCGACCAGTTCGAGGCCGGCATCGCCCTCACCGGTCCGGAGGTCAAGTCCTGCCGGAACGGCGGCGCCAACCTGAAGGACTCCTACGGACGGGAAGAGAGAGGCGAGCTCTACCTGGTGAACTGCCACATCGCACCGTACGCGTTCGCCCCCGCCGCCACCCAGGGCAACCCGGACCGGGCGCGGAAGCTGCTGCTCCACGCCGACGAGGTTCGCCGGATCGCCGGCAAGCTGAGCACGACCGGACTGACGCTCGTGCCGCTGCGCATCCACCTCCGAGGCGGCTGGATCAAGGTTCAGCTTGCGCTCGCCAAGGGCAGGAGCCACCGCGACCGCCGGGAGACGATCCGGCGGCGAGAGGCCGAGCGGGAAGTCCGCCGCACCCTGGCGGAGCACGCGTAACGGACTTCGGATCGTCACCCCTTACAATCCCCGCGCGTCATGGGACGCGGGAGGAAACAGTGGACGACATTTCAATCTTCTGCGCCGACATCGGGTCGATCAAGAACAAGAAGTTCGGATGGTTCTGCCGCTCCGGCGCGTCGAAGGAACCGGATCAGTCGGGAACTGACATTGTGGCGCTCGTAGAGCATGTTGCTCGTCACCTCGCGCAAGGCAGGAAGGTTGCGCTTGGGTTCGAGTGTCCATTGTGGATTCCCGTCACTGATGAGCCGGAGCACCTGACCTCGGCGCGCCACGGGGAAGGGAATCGCCCGTGGTCTGCTGGTGCCGGATCTGGTGCGCTCTCCACTGGCCTTTCGGAAGTTGCATGGATCCTGAGCCGGATTCGGCGGATATCTCCCTACACGGAGGCTTTCCTTGACTGGAACCGCTTTCAACATGCGCAGAAGGGCCTGTTCCTTTGGGAGGCCTTCGTTACCGCCGGTGCCAAGGCCGATTCGCACACAGGCGATGCGAAAATCGCAGCCCAAGAGTTTGAGTCAGCGCTGCCTGACCCACAGCAGCGAAACGCCGTCGAGCCACACGGCGGAACTCGTTCCCTGATCGGCGGGGCACTGCTGTGGTCTGGCTGGTCCACGAATCTCCGGCTTCTCCACGCCCCGTGTCTCGTGATTCGTGCGGAAGAAGAGCTGAGGCCCTAACTAAAGCCGGTCACGCGCCAGTCCCCTCGTGGGCTCCGAATAGGATTTGGCGTCGGCCGGTCGCCTACGACGCGGACTCGGCCGCTTTCGCGCGCTCGACGAGGAAGGGGAGAACCCCTTCGATCCGGGCGACTCGCTTGTCCACCGCGTGGAGATCCTGCCGGATGCCGGCGACATCGGAGCGGATCGCGGCCCGCTCCTCGCGCGCGATGTCGAGCTCGGCGCGCAGCGCTCGCTGACCGGAGACGATGAGGCCGCCGAGGCCAACTCCGAGACTGACACCGACGCGGAGGATGGCAATGACTTCAGGGCTCATCCCCAACAGCCTAGCCCGGGTCGCGCGGGCCGAGCGCCTACCGCGTGGGCTCGGTCGCCTTCGGCCGGTTCACGAGGAACGGGAGGGCGCCCTCGATCCGGGCGACTCGCTCGGCCAGGAGGTGCAGATCCTGGCGGATGGAGGCCCGTTCGGCGCTCGCCGCCTCGAGTCCGGCGCGCAGCGACCGCTGACCGGAGACGATGAGGCCGCCGAGGCCGACTCCGAGACTGACACCGACGCCGAGGATGGCAATGACTTCAGGGCTCATCCGCGCCAGTCTATCGCCTGAGTCCTGGTTCTGCGGGGGAGGCGGCGCCCGGCAATCGGTGCGATGGCGGGTGGCGCCCGCGTACGCGTGCCGGGCAGGGCCGCTACCGCGAGAACCAGCCCGGCGCGCCGGCAAGTGACGCGCGCCGCCATGACTCCGGATCCCTCGGATCCACCACGCCCCAAGCGCGCCGGAGCAAGCGGCTCAGGGATCGAGGAACTGCTCCAGGTACTCCGCCGGGTGGAGCGCCTGCCGCCCGGTGAGATCGAGGATCTGGTGGCGGCACGAGGTCCCGGTGGCGATGACCGGCTGTTCCGCCGCCAGATCCCGGACGGCGGGCAGCAGCCGGCGCTCGCCGATGGCCACGGACACTTCGTAGTGGTCCGCTGTGTAGCCGAAACTGCCGGCCATCCCGCAGCAACCTGCGTCCGCCACCGTGACACGACCTCCCGCGGCGCCCAGCGCGGTGGCGAGGGGCTCGACGCCGCAGAAGGTCTTCTGGTGGCAGTGGCCGTGCGCAAGCGCCTCGTCCGCGGAACCCCGGCCGCCGGTGGCCCGGGCCAGTTCGCCGGCGTCCCGCGCCACGAACTCGTCGAAGAGGAGCGCGGCGTCGCGGATGCGGTCGGCGTCGGCGCGGTGCGCCTCGGGCGCAAGTTCGGGGATCTCGTCCCGGAACGTCAGCAGGCAGGAAGGCTCGAGTCCGACGATGGGGAGGCCCTCCCGGGCGAACCCCGAGAGCGCCGCCACGCTGCGGCGCGCGAGGCGCCGGGCCCGGTCCAGCAGCCCGCGCGAGATCGCGGGACGGCCGCAGCAGACCGCCGGGGCGAGGCGGATCTCGTAGCCGAGCGCCCACAGCACCCGACATGCAGCGATTCCCGTTCCCGGCTCGAAGTGGTTCGTGAAGGTGTCCGGGAACAGCGCCACCGCGCCCCGGGGTCGAACGGGCTGTCGGCTCGACGCTTCCCGACGGAACCATCGGACGAAACGGGTCGGGGCGAGCTTCGGCAGACTTCGGCGGGGATCGAGGTCGGCGACCCGGGCGAGGATCGCATCCGTCCAGCCGCGTCGCTCGGCGAAACGGGACAGCGGGCCGAGGCGGCGGCCCCAGCGCGCCAGCCGGTCCGGCGCCCCGAAGACGGCGTCCGCGAGGGGTCTGCGACGGGTGCGGTAGTAGTGGTGCAGGAAGTCGCTGCGAAGCCGCGCCATGTCCACGCCCGACGGACACTCGGCCTTGCACGCCTTGCACCCCAGGCAGAGGTCGAGCGCCTTCAGGATCCGGTCTTCGGATGCGCTGCCGGGTTCGAGCCGTCCGTCGAGCAGCGCCCGCAGGAGGTTGGCCCGCCCGCGGGTGGAGTGCTCCTCGTCCCGGGTCACCATGTACGAGGGGCACATCGTGCCGGTGAGCTCCTTCCGGCACACGCCGGCGCCGTTGCAAAGCTCCACCGCCCCCTGGAACCCGCCCTCCCTCGGATACGGAAACACGACCGGCAGCTCCACGGGCCGAGCATCCGGCCGGGCGCGCAGGTTGCCGGTCATCGCGGGGGCGTTCACGACCTTGCCGGGGTTCATCAGCCCGTGCGGGTCGAAGGCCTTCTTCAGCCGCTGGAACGCTTCGTACACCCGCGGCCCGAACACTTCCTCGTTGAAGTGGCTGCGGGCCAGGCCGTCGCCATGTTCCCCGCTCATGGCCCCGCCGAAGTCGAGGACGAGATCGCAGACCTCCCGGGCGAGACTCTCCATCTTCCGGACTTCCGCCGGATCCTTCAGATTGATCATCGGGAGGATGTGCATGCAGCCTGCGCCGGCGTGGGCGTAGAAGAAGCTCTCGGTGTGGCTGCGGTCGAGGATCTCCTCGAAGCGCCGGATGAACTCGGGGAGGCGGTCCGGCGCGACGGCGGTGTCCTCGACGAACGCGATGGGCTTGTGGTCGCCGGGGAGGCTGAGGAGCAGCGGAAGCGCCGACTTGCGGACCGCCCAGACGTTGTGCTGCTCCGCCGGATCGAAGATCCGAAGCATGGGCTGGCCGCGACCCCCCAGCAGCGCCTCGAGCCGATCGAACCGGGACTTGACCTCGCCCCGGCTGTCTCCCGAGAACTCGACGAGGATCAGCGCTTCCGGCTCGCCCTCCACGAAGTGCAGACGGCGCGAGTAGGCGAGGGACTCGCGGGCCAGCCGCAGGATCATGCGGTCCACCAGCTCCACGCAGTTCGGACGGAGCTCCAGGACTTCCACGCCCGCCTCGAGCGCCGGGAGCATCCCGTCGAAGTGAAGGACGGCGAGCCCGGTGACGCGCGGGAGCCGGTGGAGCTGCACCCGCGCCTCGACCACGGTCGCGAGCGTGCCCTCCGACCCGACGACGAGCCGCGCCAGATTCACCCCCGCGGGATCGAGCAGGGCGTCGAGGTTGTAGCCGGAAACGCGGCGGGGGATGCGGGGGAAGCGGGCCCGGATGTCGTCGGAGTACTCCTCGCGCAGCGCCAGGACCTCGCGGAGGATCCGAGACAGGGGCCCGGGCTGTCGGGCGCGCCGGCGCACGTCATCCCACTGCATCCACCCGACCCGCTCCACGCTCCCGTCCGCCAGGACGACCAGGGCGTCAATGACGTTGTCCACCGTCTTGCCGTACACCAGCGACCGGGAACCGGCGGAGTTGTTCCCGATCATCCCGCCGAGATTCGCGCGGTTCGACGTGGAGGTCTCCGGTCCGAAGCGGAGGCCCATGGGAGCAAGCTCGGCCGCGAACGCGTCCTGAACGAGGCCGGGCTGGACTCGAGCCCAGAGTTCTTCCCGGTTGACCTCGAGAACCCGCCGCATGTGGACCGAGAGATCAAGCACGACCGCCTCCCCGACGGCCTGTCCGGCGAGCGACGTCCCGCCTCCCCGCGGCAGCACCGGAGCCCCGGCGGCGGCCGCCGCGCGCACCGTCTCGACGACATCCCCGGCGTGTTTCGGCATCACGACGGCGAGCGGCTCGATCTGGTAGATGCTCGCGTCGGTCGAATACAGCAGGCGCGTGGCGCGGTCGAACCGGACGGCGCCTTCGATCCGTGACGCGATGTCCCTTGCGAGTTCGACCATGAGCGGGCGAGGATATCGGCCCTCGGACCGTTCCCGGCCCCGCCGGCGCGCGCCGCGCGGTTCGCGCAACAATTGGGTCATGCCAGCATCCGGTTGTGTCGTCTCGCGGGGGTCGGAGCCATGACCCTCCGCTCGTTCTCGTCCTTCGACGCCCTGCGCCACGAACTGAGCGCGCCGACGCCCGGGGCCGAAGCCTCCGAGGTGCTGCGCGTCACCGCCGACATCCACGCCGACGACGCGACCACCGCAGCCCAGACCTGTCGGACGATGGCGCTGGAATGGATGGTTTCCCGGTTCCCCGACGCGCTTCCTCCGGAGGCCTCGCGCTTCGAGACCTTTGCGCTCCAGTCAGGCAGCCACGCCATCGAAGGCGCCCGCATACGAACGGACGGCGACGACGTCTGGGCGGCGCGCCGGGTCCACCCGTCCGGATCCGGACCCGAGGGAGCGTGGGTCACGGAGGTGGGAGTCCGCGCCCAGGTCGGGCGCTTTCCCGAGTTCCGACTGCGGCTCCTGCGGGAGCGCCGCCCCCCGGTTCCGGACGACGGGCCCCGCGTCCCGGACCTGGTGGCGAAGCTCGCTTCCGTTCTCGATCTCCGGCGCGGCGGCCGGGCAATCACGACCGACCCGTGGCTCGTGGACTCCGATTCCGCGGCGCACCGGCTTTGCCAGGAGCTCGCATCGCCCGAACGCCAGCTCCCGTGGCTCGTGCTCTCGGTGCCGGAAGACGCCGGGGATCCCGACCGGCCGCTCCTCGACCCGGTGGCGATGGCCCGAGCCACGGCCGGGCTGGCGGTCGTCGTCGTGCTCCGGGCCGACTTCACCTGGACGGTGACGCGCACGTTCGACAAGCAGCGGTCGGTGTACCTCGGCGCGGTTCGCCTGTACCTGCCGGGGTTCAGCTCGGAGGCCGACCCGAGGGAGCATCGGCTCATCCTTTTCGACTGGATGAACCGGCCGGGAGGGCTGACGCCCCACCGGGACGAGCTGCTGCGACGCATCGCCGAACACAGCCTCACCGGGCCGGGGGCGTGGTCCTTCGCCCAGTTCCGGGAGCTGGCCTCGCAGACGGAGATCCCACCGGCGCCGCCCTCGGCCGCGGCCGACCAGGCGCCCCCGGCGCGCCCCGAACCGGCGGATCGCCCGTCGGTCCAGCCGGCGTCCCCTCCGGCGCCGCCACCGCAGGCGGAGCCGCCGGCCGCGGCGGCAGATCCCGAAGCTCCGGAAGGGGCCGCGCCGAAACCGGAGGCCCGGGAAACCGAAGCGGATGTCGCGCCGCCCGCCGCTCCGCAGCCCGGGTGGTGGGGCGATCTCCTTTCCCGCGGCGGAGCCGCCTGGCGCGCGCTTCGCGGGATCCCCGATCCGGAGGTGGAGCGGGCCCGGGAATCGCTGCGCCTCGAGGTGGCCGCGGCGAAGCGCCGGCTGAGGGAATCGGACGAGCTCCGGCGGGAGCAGGAGGCGAAGGCGAAGGATCGGCTCGCGAGAGCTCGGAGCGACCGCACCGAGTACGAACGCTATTGGGACGAGGCGGAACAGCGGGTTGACGAGGCGGTTCGGGAGCGCGACCTGGCCGTGGCCGAGTTGCAGCGCCTTCGGGACCAGGTGGTCGCGCTCGGGGGCAGGCCGTCCGCGCCCCGCCCGCTGCCGAGTGACTGGTCGGAGTTCACGCCCTGGTGCGAAGCGGAACTCACCGGCCGGGTCCGGCTCCTGCCGCGGGCTCGCCGCGAAGTCAAGAAGGCGCGATTCGGCGATGTGGAGCTGGCGGCGCGCTGCCTGTTGTGGCTTGGCGGGACGTACCGCCGGCTCCGACTGGAGGCCTCCGGACGGGGGCTGAAGGAAACCCTCGAAAACGGCGTTCACAACCAGCCGTGCGGAGGCGACGCCTTCACGGTCAAGTGGCGCGGCCGAAGCTGGCGGGTGGACTGGCACATCAAGAGCGGCGGCTCGACGCACGACCCCACTCGCTGCCTGCGGATCTACTACTTCTGGGACTCGTCCTCCAGCGAGGTCGTGGTCGCCTCGATGCCCGCTCACATCCGGACGGACGCCACCTGAAGCCGGTCCGCTGACAACGGACGTTGCGGCCGCGTCAACTCCCGTTGGCGAAAGGCTCGGGCCGTTCCCTCCGGGACGGCCCCGCGGCCGGGATGCTCCCGTCTCTCAAGTCGCGCCGGGTCAACACGTTGGGCATGGCTCGAACCGGAAGCCCCGCCGTGGCCCGACGCTTGCCTCTTCCCGGATGCCGCCGCGAGCCGACTCCGGTCCGCCCGCCCCGGCGACCTTGCCACCCGTTTCGGTTTCCGTGCTTCGAGGAGGCATCCATGCATCCGTTCCGCCATTCCGGACCGCGCCGTCGCCGGTCCGCCCTCACCAGTCTCGCCGCGGCCGTCGTCGCCGCTTTCTGGTTCTTCTCCGCCGCAGCGACCACCGCTCAGCCGGAGGAGCCCATCAACATCAACACCGCAACCGCCGAGGAACTCACCGAGCTCCCCCGGATCGGCAAGGTCACGGCCGCCCGCATCGTGGCGTGGCGCGAGGAGAACGGCCCGTTCGCCGAGATCGAGGAGCTGCTGAACGTTCAGGGCATCGGCGAGCGGACGTTCGAGCGGGTTCGGCCGCATGTGACCGTGGGCAAGCCGGAGAAGCCCCGTCGTGGACAGACCACGCCTCCGCGGCTCGCCGCCGCAGCGCCTCTCGCCGGGCCGGACCGTGGCCTCCAAGGCTGAAGTGTCCCCGGTCCGGCGTTCGCGACCCGACCCGCTCCCGACGAAGACCGTCGCCCGTTCTCCCCGGCGGGCGGCGCGTCCCGGCGCCAGAGGGTTCTCTCTGACGGAGCTCCTCATCGTCGCCGCGCTCGCCTCGGTCCTGGGCGCGATGGCGGCGCCGTGGGTGGCTGGACAGCTTCGGGTCCACCAGGTCCGGAGCGCGGCCTTCGCGATGCGCACGCTGCTCTATCGCGCCCGCACGACCGCCGCCAACCGGGCCGCGAACGTGGCGGTCGTGTTCGACCCCCCCGCCGGTGGACCGGGAAGGCTCCTCGGCCGTGACTTCTCCGGCGGTTCGCCGCAAGTGGCCCTGTACCAGGACGCGAACCACAACGGCGTCCGCCGGCCCGAGATCGCTGCCGGGACCGAGCGACTGCTCGAGAACCCGTGGCGGCTGGAGGACCGGTTTCCCGGAGTCCGGTGGGGCGCGCCCGCGGATGGGCCCCTCGGTCAGGAGATTCCGGGGATCGCGGTGGGGGCGGCCCGCATGGTGTCCTTCTCCCCGCTCGGAGAATCCGGGTCGGGCCGGATCACCGTGAGCGGCGAGGGCGTCGCCTACTCGGTCGTGATCCACGGCGCGAACTCGCGGATCCGGGTCGAGCGGCGCGTCGGCGGCCGGTGGATCCCGGAATGACCGCGACCCGCGGCGCACACGGCTCGGGGGCGCCCCGACCTCCGGAGACCGACTGCTACGATGCCGACGCGCAGCCAGCCCGTGCTGCGCCGGATATGGACCCTTCCGCCTCCCGCACGCCCACCGAACCGCGCCGCGTCCCGTCGTGGGTGGGGCAATGGGCGCCCATGGTGATGGCGGTCGTCGCCATTCTCACGTTCACCGACATTCGACTCGCGCGAACCGAGGACCGGCTCGGCGCCCGGATGGACCGGCTCGGCGCCCGGATGGACCGGCTCAGCGCCCGGATGGACCGGCTGGAGGACCGGATGGACCGGCGCCTCGCGAAGATCGAGGATCGGTTGCTCGCTCTGGAGGTTCGCATGCAGGATCTGGAGGTTCGCATGCAGGATCTGGAGGCTCGCATGCGGGATGTCGAGATCCGGTTGCGGGAGCTGGAAGACCGAGTCGGATCGCTGGAGCAGGAAGTGGCCCGGATGCGGGGCATCCTCGGACTGCCCGAAGATCCGGGCGGCGCCGCTCGCCCCGTTGCCGGCGCGCAGGCCCCCGAGGCGGCGCCGTAGGGCCGTTCGCCGCCGGGCGCCGCCTCCCCGCAGAACCGAGAGGGGAGCAGGTTCTCAGCCGTTCTCCGCCGTCGCCGCGGCGGACCGGGGACGGGCTACGAGCCGACCCAGCCCGCGCTCAGGCCCTCGCGATCCACGCGCTCGCCGCGCAGGATGACGGATTCGATCCGTCGCGTGTTCATGATGTCCTCGAGCGGATTCGCCTCGAGGACGACGAAGTCGGCGGACTTCCCGGCGGTGATCGTTCCGACCTCATCGCCGCGCTCGAGAAACTCGGCGGCCGCGCTGGTGGAGGCCACGAGGACTTCGTGGGGACTCATCCCCGCCTCCACCATGTCGCGCATCTCGATGTGGGGACGGTAGCCGCCGTTGCCGTCGGTTCCCATGACGATCTTCATCCCCGCCTCGTTCAGGCGCACCAGGTTCCGCGCCTGGATGGCGAAGGCGTCGTGGATCTCGGGGCGTTCGCGGTACTGCTCCTGGAGCGCCTCCAGTTCATCGGCCGGGACCGTATCGGCCAGCCACGACACGTCTTCGAAGGCGCCCCGGCTCCCGAGGTTGGCCATCAGGACGACATCGGGTCGTTCCTCGATCATGGCCAGGAACTCGTCGTCCACATCCATGTCCCGGACGCTGTGGGCGAAGGCGTCCACGCCGGCTTCGAGCAGCCCCTTGGCGTCCTCGAGATCGAAGATGTGGGCGGCCACTCGCAGGCCGTGCTGGTGGGCTTCGTCAATCACCGCCCCGTAGAGTTCGGGGGTCAGCTTCTCGTACTGGTCGTTGCGGTCGTCCACCCAGATCTTCACGATGTCCACCCCCATCGCGGCGAGTTCGCGGACCGCGGCGCGGCCTTCCTCCGGAGCGTTGATCCAGTACGGAACCTCGGAGCGCCCCGGCTCCGGCCGGGTGATGCCGGGCCCGGCGGTCATGGCGCGGGCGGCCCCCGGAATCGTCAGCTCGCGAATCTCGAAGACCGCGCCGCCTTCCCCCTCGAGGCCCAGACTCAGGGCGAGTCCGACGCCGTAGAACGCGCGGCGATGGAGGTCGTCCACGAGTTCTTCCCGAGGCGCCCGGAAGTGGACATGCGTGTCCACGAGCGCCGGGATCACGAAGCGGCCCGACAGATCCACACGCTCCGCGCCGGCCGGGATCTCGACCGCCGACGCCGGCCCGGCGGCGATGATGCGGCCGCCGTCCACCACGATCACCGAGTCGGCGACCGGTCCGGTCCCGTCGCCGACGATGAGATCGGCGCCGGTGTACGCCACGGCCGTGGACGGGGGCATGGTCTCGCCGCCCCCGCAGGAGACGGCGGCGAGCGCCGCGGCGAAGACGGTAGCGGTCAGGAAACGGTGCGTCACGATCATGATTGATGGTTCTCCCTGTCGGACACGGGCGGCGGATCGTCGCCGAGCGCCGGGTTACTGGGGTTCGCCGCCGAATGCCGGGTTACTGGGGTTCGCCGAGGAACACCGGCTCCGGATCCACCAGCTTCAGAGCCCAGAGCCCGGAGTGGTGGTCGGCGAGGAAGATGTGCCCCTTCCAGGGCTGGGGGCCCCAGGCCATCGGGGCGTTCGGGATGAAACTCTCGGGATCCTCGGGAAGGAACGCCGCGATCTCCCGGCCCTGCCGGTAGAGATCCCCCCGCAGCTCGCCCGAGATGTCCACGACCCGCAGTCCCGCGTTGTAGTACGCGATGTAGAGGATGTCGTCCTCCACCCACAGGTTGTGCGTCCCCGCCTCCGGAACC